>NZ_JAEKMI010000048.1 GCF_020217485.1 Mycobacterium sp. WUMAC-067
GAATTGTTATGGCGCGTGGTCGAATCCGAGCTCGGCTGCGGCGTAGCGTGAGGTGCCGCGGCGTGCGACGTGGGATGCAGTGATCAGGATTGACCGCCGAGCGCTGGCGAAAACCGTTATAGGAGCACGCCTTATAAGTACGTGGTAGCTGGGCCTCGATTTGGCGATCGAGGTGATGGCCGGATCGTTGGAGGAGAGACGCCGAGTCGTCACAGTGACGAAATAAGCGGTATTCGCTGGAAGCACCCATCCATCCACCGCCGCGGCCACGCGCGCAGGGTTGCCCGAGAAATTGGTGTCTGTTCTCACGCAATCTCGGGGACATTCTTATCGGATTGGGGGCAAGTTGCGATCGGGGATAGTACGTTGAGGGTCAGGAAATGAGCGCGGTGACGGCGGTCGTGGTCGTGTCAGCGAGCGCGATGCCGCCGATATTGCCGATGGGTTGGTCGAGGGCCGCGACAGGAAGCCACTGGATGAGCTCCGGTAAGACAACCCCTTTGGGTTGCAGCACTGTGACGATCATAGCCATTGTGCTGCTGGGGATTTCACCGGGAATGAAGGGGCAGATGATCACCTGGCCGGTGGCGGCTGCGAGGTGAATCGTGTTAGATAGTACGACAACGTACAGTTCCTGGTTGGTGTCGCGGCCTGGCGTGATGTCTCCGGGTGTGATCACAGGCCAGCGGCCCGGTTCGCCTGATAGACCTTCTCCGCGTAGGCGTCGATGTCGAGCGTTGGCACAGTGTGTGTTGTGTAGTTCTCGAGCGAGATTCGGAGATGCTCGTTGTGCAGGGCTCGTTCGATCATCTCTGAACGATTCAGCCCGGCCGCCTGGGCGTCCGCATCGGCCGCCGCCAGCACGGCCTCTTCAATCATTACGGACACTTTGGCTTTCGCCATACCATTTATCCTACTCTGAGCAGGACAGTTGTCGTGAGGGTACTCCGGCTGGTGGCGCCGACGCAGGTTGCGTTAAATGGTGCGAGGACGACCTACCACAGATTCAGCTTGCCAGTCACGGTTACGGACGGGCCCATGTACGCCGATGACGACGATTCGGGGCGCGAAACGGTGTACCTGCTAGGTTCGCGTGAGAATGCGCGCCGCCTCATGGCGGCCGTCGCACGGGATAGGGCCGTCGTCCCGGGCTGGCGAGCCTTACTAAGTCGATGGCCGAACTCGAGGAGATGGTCGGCGGCCAGGAGTGAGCTGCGATCCTGATGGGTAGGGCGACTTCGCTTTTGGGGCGGACTCCGATCGCTGGCGGTCAAGGTCCTGAAAGCCCGGTACCTGTAGCGATCTGGCGCCACTGCGGTGTTCTGGGTTTTCATTCAATTTGGACGTGCTGGTAGCGGGGGTGTAGCGGGGGGCGGTACGGTGCCGGTGTGCCGTTGAAGTTGGCGTCTAAGACGCAGGTTTCGGGTCATTTCTTTGTTCGGCGACGCTTGTCGTTTGCGTTGCTGCGCCGTTCGGTGAGCATGGAGATCAATCCGGTTCGCTGGCACCGCACGCTGTTGATGTTGTCGGCGGTGTTGGGTGTGGTGCTCGTGGTGGGGGCGTTCGTGTACGGGTGGTTTCGCCCGGCGGGGGTGATCGACGACTCGTCGAAGATCGTTGCTGATCGTTCGTCGGGGGCGTTGTTTGTGGTGGTCGACAAGCGACTGTATCCGGCGTTGAATCTGGTGTCGGCGCAGCTGATTGCTGGGTCGCCGGATCGGCCGACGTTTGTGGCATCGGGGGAGATTGCGAAGTGGCCCAAAGGGCCGACGGTGGGGATCCAGGGCGCTCCGGTGGAGACACCGGCGGTGGTGTCTCCGCAGGTTTCGCGCTGGGCTGTGTGCGACACGGCGCCGACGACGGTTGGTGGTTCGCCGTTGGTGACGGGCATCAATGGGCAGTTGTTGCTCGGGGAGGCGGCGGGAGAGCTCGCCGGCAGCGAGGCCTTGTTGTTGTCTTATGGGCCGCAGGTACACCTGGTGACTAATGGTGTTCGGATGCCGATTGATCTGTCTCAGTCCGCGGTCGCCGGGCCCCTGGGGATTGCGCCCGGGGCGCAGGCGACGGGGATGTCGCGGGCCCTTTTTGACGCGTTGCCGGCGGGGGGACCGCTGGCTGTTCCCGCGGTGCCTGGCGCCGGTGGGCCCGGTCAGGTGGATTTGGGGGCGGGGGTTGTTGTCGGTGCGGTGGTGGCGAGCCGGGATGTGGCTGCACAGTCGGACCGCTTTTATGTGGTGCTGGCAGATGGGGTTCAAGAGGTCTCGCCTGTGGTGGCTTCGATGCTGCGCCAGCATGATTCGTTTGGTTTAGCCACGCCGCCGCAGATATCGCCGGATCATTTGGCGCATATTCCGCTGCGTCATGTTCTTGATGTGGATTATTATCCGCGGTCGCCTGTGCGCCTGGTTGATGCGGGCAGTCGGCCGGTTTCGTGTGTGGCGTGGCAGTGGAGTGTGAGCGAGCGTCAGGCGCGGCTCGCGGTGATTTCGGGTCGGGGGTTGCCCATCCGCGCGGATCAGCGGGCGAAGATGGTGCCGTTGGTGGGTGCCGGCAATGGCGGGGTGCAAGCGAATCAGGTCTTGGTCGGTGATGGTGCATCGACGTTTGTTAGCACTACTGGTCAGGCATTGGATTCGCCTGCGCGCGAGACGATGTGGCTGACTAGCTCCACCGGGTCGCGCTATGGTGTGCCGTTTGACGACAATAGCGTGCAGGCGTTGGGGCTGGTGTTATCTCAGGTTCGTCCGGCGCCGTGGTCGATGCTGCAGGTGTGGCCTGCGGGACCGGAGTTGTCGCGGGCGGCCGCGTTGACGGTGCATAGCCCGTCGGACGCGGTGGCTGTGTTGCCGACGAAGACCAACGTACGGGCCGGCGGATAGGAGGGGGAGAAGGTTGTCGACGATTCGTTTCAGCCCGTCTCGGCGGCTGAGGGCGCCCAAAGTTGATGGCGGCATGCAGTCGGTACGCGATTCTCCGATCGCGCCGCGCCGGTTGCCGATGACGAAGGCGCAGATCATTTTGCCTGCAGTCATGGGCGCGGCGTTTTTGGGCATGATGGCCATGATCTTGACTCAACCGGGGCTGCGCTCGGGGCCGATGAGTTTGTTTTCGTTGTTTGTGCCGGTGATGATGATTGTGTCGTTCGCCGGGGTGTTTATGCAGGGCCGTTTTGGTGGCGGTGATAAGGCGTTGTCTCCGCAGGCGTTGGAAGAAGAGCGCCGTGCCTACATGGACGAGCTCGACCAGACACGTGATGTGATTCAAAGTGACGCCGAGCGTCAGTTCGCCAATTACCAGTTCTTGCATCCCGAACCGGCGATGCTGCGTGGGTTGGTCGGGTCGCCGCGGATGTGGGAGCGATCGGGTTCTGCTGAGGACTTGGCGATGCACTTTGGTTTTGTCCGTTTCGGAACCGGTACTTCGGATTTGGCGAAGAAGCTGGCTAAGCCTCGGTTGGGGGAGTCGGCCGATTATGAGCCAGTCTGCTATGACGCGCTGCGCAAGTTTTTGTTGGAGCAGTCCAAGATTAGTGGGATCGCTAAACCGCTGTCGCTCAAGGTGATTCCGCTGATGACGTTGGTGGGTGAGGATGGTCCGGACACAGTCCACGGTGTGGTGCGGGCGATGATTTGTCAGGCGGCCTGCTTCCATTCACCGCAGGACTTGAAAGTCATGGTCGTCACCGACGAACCAGCACGATGGGATTGGGTCAAGTGGTTGCCGCATTGCCAACACGACAAGCTCTTTGATAGTGGCGGGCCGTTGCGAATGGTGTGGACGTCGCCGACGGCGATGGATGCGGCGGTTGGTCACGAATTGCATGGCGCTCGAAAGAATTACGGGGACCCTGGCGCCGCGGACGGGGTACGTCCGCATTGGCTTGTGATCAACGACCAGCTCCGTGTGGATAGTGAATGGGACACGTTGAATCGCAGGGGCGTTGGGGGGGTCGCGGGCGTGACCTTTGTGCGTGTAGTGGTCAAGGAGGGCGCGGCGGATGACAACTGAGTTCACATTGCATGTCAAGCGCGACGGGGCATATGACGAGGAGGGGTTTTTCGCGCTCCCCGATACGCTGGACACGGCGTCCGCGGTCGCGTTTGCGCGCAAAATGGCTAGATACCATGCAGATTCGCGGGTAACGCAAAGTTCGACTGCCGCCGCATCGAAGGTCGTGGATCTGTATGAGATTCTCGGCCACGCTGATCCGGGCGATATCGATGTGGAGGAGGCCTGGGCGGCGACGCGGCTGGGTCCGCCGCTGCAAGACGACGAGGGCGAATTGCAGTGGGGTCGGGAGTGGATGCGGTTCCCGATCGGTATTGATCCACGCAATGGACAGCCCGTGGCCCTCGACTTGAAGGAGACTCACGAGTTCGAGGGGATGGGCCATCACGTCGTCGTCGTCGGCACGACTGGGAGTGGTAAATCGGTGTTTTTGACGGCGTTGATTACGTCGGCGTGTTTGACGCATTCGCCAGACTCGTTGAAGGTCGCGGTGTTTGACTTTAAGGGTAGTGCGTTGGCGCATTTGGTGGCGGGATTCCCGCACTGCGTCGCGGCGATGAGCAACTTGCGTAACGATCGCCTGTGGATTGTGAGGATGGAAGATGTCCTCTACGGCGAGATGGAGCGCCGCAAGTCTTGGCTTGACCGGGCTGGGGTCAGTGACATCGCTGAATATGAGTATTTGCGCATTCACAAGAAGGAGAAGTTGCGGCCGATGCCGCACCTGCTGCTGATTGTCGATGAGTTCACGCAGATGTTCGCTGAACATGACGGAGCCAAAGCGGTCATGGACGAGGTCGGCCGCCAGGGCCGCTCGCAGGGGCTTCGCCTCGTGATGGGGTCGCAGCGGCTGGGCCACCAGATGCAGGGCGGCATCATGAGTAACATCCCGGTGCGGGTGGCGCTGCGAACTGTCGGCGACACCGATTCCCACGAGGTGTTGGGTAGCGATGAGGCCAATCATCTGCCCAAAAAACCTGCTGGGGCTGGGCTTTTGAAGGTAGGTGCCAACAAGAACCTGACGAGGTTTCAGACGGCGTTCGTGCTCAAGAGCTATGTACCGCCCCAACGGGCAGCAGCTGCTGCGGCCAGGCAGGAAGCCGGTTACCTTGAGCCACAAGAGTTCCAGGCGGTCGGTATGCCTGCTCTGCAGATGGCCCGCGACGGCGAGGGCGAGCAGACCAAAATCCCGGAACCACGCGCCATCATTGGCGCCGATGGCCGCACCGTCAAACAGGTGCAGGCAACGGTGGATTGCTTGAATCGGCTGAATCTTCCTCCACTGCAAGCGATGTGGCTGCCGCCGCTGCAGCCGGTCCCTGCTGATGAGCTGGTGCGGCGGTTGCGGGGCCAACCGTGGGATGTCGACTATGGCTCGGCCCAAAGCGAGCTCTCGAGGCTGATGTTTCCGGTCGGGATCGAAGACAGGCCGCGCGACCACCGCCAGCTTGTCTATGCGCCCAATCTGGCCGAAGGTAACTGCGCGGTCATTGGTATGGGGCAATCGGGTAAGACGGTGGCCATCGCGACGATGATCTCGGGTGCCGCTTTGTTGTATCATCCTCGGCGGCTTCAGTTCTACGTCATCGCACTCAGCGGGCCGGACCTCAACCTGGTAGCTGGTTTGCCGCACGTCGGTGGTTTCGCACGCGAGGTGGACCCCGAGCAGGTCAAACGAATCATCGCCGAGATGCTGGCGCTGATCGATCAGCGCGAGCAGGCGTTCACCAAGCTAGGTCTGACGCTAACCAAGCTGCGTGAACGCAAATTTGGCGGCGTGCCAGGTGAGGTGCCTCAAGACTCGTTCGGCGATGTGTTTTTGGTGATCGATGGCTGGCCAACGTTTGTGAAGAACTGGGAGCTGTTGGTTTCTGACGTGGAACGAATCTTGGCTAAAGGACCCGATGTTGGGGTGCACGCCATTGTGTCGACCAGTGGCTGGGTGGCCAACAAATTCCCGTCAGGAATGACCAAGAATTTCACCAGCAACGTGGAGCTCAAGCTCGGTGACAACGATGACATGACGGTCAACAATGTGAAGGTCGCGCGCGACGTTCCCTTCGGGGAGCAGAAGATGTTCCTCGACGAAGAGGACGACACTGGCGGTGAGGTCGAGCAGGTCAACGTGGTCAAGATCAGGGGCCGCGGCACGACGATGGAGGGGTACCATTTTCAGGCCGGGTTACCGGAGATAACCGTGCAAGGGCGGCGCGCCGACGTGGCAGCAGCCGTTGAGCCAATTCAGCGGCTCGCTGGACCTGACAGTGCGGCCGCGCGGGTACGGATGCTGCCCAAAATCGTCGGTATCGACGAGGTCTTCGCGCAATGGGAGCAGCGTGAGCATGGGCCGGGTGGGGTCGACTGGAGTGGTGTCGTGCCGTTCGGGATTTCAGAAATCGGTTTGGAGCCGGCGGTCGCGAACTTCGCTGCGACCCCGCATCTGCTGCTTACCGGTCGGCCTGAATGTGGATTGTCGAGCGGGTTGGCCACGGTGGCCCAAGCTGTGATGCGGGTGTACGGGCCCGAGCAGGCCCAGATCTATGTGGTGGACCCTCATAATGAGTTGCTGCGCGTGGTCGAAGGTGAACATTTGGGCGCCTACGTTTTCCGGGAGGACCAGGTGCGTGCCTTGGGTGACAGCCTGGGGGCGATCCTGACTGAACGTATGCCGATGACAGACCTAAGCCAGGCGGAGTTGGCTGCGGGGACGCGGCGTTGGAGCGGGCCAGAGATCTTTGTCTTCATCGATCGTGAAGAGACCCTTGCTAGTTGGGACACTGGTGGGTTCGTGGCAGGAACCGGATACCCGTTGGGCCCGCTGGCGCGGTTTATTGCGCGGGGTAAAGAGGTCGGCCTGCACCTGGTCGTGTCGCGGCGGATCGCTCAGTGGGGCCGCACGCTGACCAATCCGATAATCGGGGAGTTGCTCAAGGCCAAAGCACCTGTCGTGGTAATGGACGGCGACCCTGATGAAGGGCCGATCGTCGGCAAAACGAAAGCCGTGCCAGCTGACCCCGGTCGTGGCCTGTACGTCACTGACCGGATGGTGGCGCCGGTGCAGATCGCGTTCCCGGCGAGCGCCCATTGAGCGAGGATGACCCCGCGTGGCTGCTCGTCCACGCGGTGGAACAAGCCCGCTTAGAACAGGGGTTGTCCAAACATGATCTGGCACGCCTGGCGCGCGTGGCGCGGCCTACGATCTCGCGGCTGATCAACCATGGCATGGTCCCGTCTCGTGCGGCCACGCTGGATAGGATCGGCTCGGCGCTGGGCTGGGAGGCCGGGACGTGTGCGGCCTTGTTGGCCGGCCAACCCCTACCGGGTCCACGCGCGCCGGTGACTCGCTCGGCCCAGCTCGTCGCAGCGCGGCTCACCGAGATTGCCGAGGAGGCGCGGTCGGCCGCCGGTGCTGCCGAGCAGTCGATTCTGCGGCTGAAAACCATCGAGGAGCGTGCGCGTGCGGCTGCGCAGTTCGTGCTGGGCGGTTCAGTAGCTGATTAAGCGGTCGATCTGGACCGATTCATGCGTCGGCATGGGCCTTTGTCGCTCGGTGATGCGTGGCGGTATTTCGCCAGGTGAGCGGCGCCGTAGAGGGTGTCGGGAAACAGGGGGTGTTGCCTTGTGTGGAATGTCGGAGGTTTGGTTGCCGGTGTCCCTGGGGGCGGTTATCGTCGCATCAAACGGCGGCTTTATTGCTCGTGGGGCGAATGGGATATGTGGACAGGGGTGGGATTGCAATGATGTTCATTGAGGCGCCGGCGCTGGCGGCGCAGGCAGCATCAGAGGGCGCAGGCGGGGCGACCACGGCGGCCACTCTTGCCGCTGGGGCACCAGCGATGGGCGCTGTGCTGCCGATGGGCGGCGAGGAAGTGTCGGCAATGTTCGCTCAAGCTATCGCCGCGCACGGCGCGCAGTTCTTGGCGGCAGGTGCTCTAGGTGTGGCTCAGCGGGAGGCGTTCGCAGCCACCGTGGCTACGTCGGCGGCCACCTACACCGCTATGGATGCGGTCGGCAAGGCGCTGCTGTCGCTGTAGCGCGGCGGTGCACTGATGTACTGGGGTATCCCACCAGAGATCAACGCATTTCGGTTGACCAGGATGGGCGCGGGTCCAACGGCGCACGTCCCACAGATCACCGCCTACACGGCTGCTGCGGCCACGCACTTCGAGCAAGGGATGCAGCAGTCGGTGACCGCGATCGCGACCGCGCCGGTTTTCCAGGGCTCTGGCGGAATGGGGATGCTCGATAGTGCCACGCCGATGGCGGCCTGGCAGCAGACCGCCGGGCTGCATGCAGAGACTGCGGCGGCCACCATCCAAACTGGGTTGACTGCGTACAGCGCGGCCGTGTCCGCGACCATTCCTCATGAAGTGGTGGTGGCCAACCGGGTCCGCGAGGCCACTTTGGAATCAACAAATTTCATGGGGATCAACACCCCAGCGATCGCCGAGGCGAATGCTGAATATGGGGAGTATTGGTCGCAGAACGCCGGGGCCATGGTCGGCTACTTGGGCGCTATGGCCCCTGTCGTGAGCGCGCTGACCGTTCCCTTGCCGACGTTGCCTGATATGAGCAATCCGCTGGGGGCGACGGCCGGCTTGGCAGGGTTGGTCGGCGACGGGGTTGGTGCTGGCGTGCAGGCCTTAGGGTCGGGCATTAGCGCCGGTGGGGGAGTGGTGTCGGCTGGCAGTGGGATCAGCACAGGCGTGGCCACTGGGATCTCGAGCGGCGTGTTCAACGGCACGGGAGCAGGCGTGCAGGCCGCAGGGTCGCCCACTGGTGGGCAAACCCCGGCACCGCAGCCAGCGACCACCGGCACGACCGCGGGGCAGGGCGTGCCCGCAACGACGGGCACCGGCCAGGGCGTCACGAGTAACGCGCCGCAGGGAAAAGCTCCACCGTTGCAGGCGGGTCAAGGCGGTCAGCCGCCCCTGGAAGAGTCTGGACAGTCGTTGCTCGGCCAACTCACCCAGGCGCCAACCGAAATGATGAGTTCGCTCAGTTCACCACTGGAGTCACTGGGGCAGCTCCCGTCGAGTGCCAGTGGCCAACTAAGCGGCCTGATGGGCCCGTTGTCGGCGCTGACCGGTGGAATGTCCGGTGGATTGGGTGGGCCCCCAGCCGGGGGAGCACCGGGATTCAGCGCAGCCAGTGCACCGTGGTCGGGACTAAGTGGCGCCAACGGCGGCTTCGCCGGGGGCGCGTCAGCGGTTGCCGCGGCGTTGACGAAACCGTCTGCTGGCGGGCTAGGTGGGCCTGTGGGCGTGCCGGGCGGCTGGTGGGCCGACGTGGCTGATGGCGCTGAAACAGACGAGCAACCGGCTGCGGGACTGCGAAGCGGCGCGGCAGCGGGCAGAGGAGCCATGGCGCCCGGAATGTATGGACCCATGGCGGCAACGGGGCGCTCCGGACGCGGCAGTGAATATGCCGATGTCAGCGAGCAGGATAAGACGATCACGCTACCGGCCTCCGCGCATGCGGCGCCGGTGCTCACGTCTGAGGGCGTGGTCCACGTCGGGCAGGGAGGATAACTCCCGGCAGGGGCCCGGGTCATTGCTGAACTGATCGAACCAGCGGTAACCACTTGCTAGTGAAGGAGATACACCATCATGGCGTTGAACGCCGATGTCGCCCAGATGCTTTCGGGCGCAAGTCAATTGTCGAACATTCAACAAGAGGTGCTGTCGGCGTTGGGCCGTTATGTCACCATGAACCAGAACCTCACCGGTACTGGGTTTAGTGGTGATGCGGCGCTGGCCTCCATGGCCACCACCGAGGACATCAACCGGACCGGCCAACAGGTCAGCCAGCGGTTTCAGAGCGTCATCGACATAATGAAGCGCTCGGCGCACCAGTACCAAGAAACGAACGCGCAGAACCGCGCGGCGCTGGGCTCCATCCAGTCGACCTGACCGCGGCCAATCTTTCAGACATCGAACGACTTTCAGAGGAGAATGGTTATGGATTCAATGCGTTACGACCACGCCATGATCGCCGATCACGTGTCGGCCCAGGCGCAGCTGGTCGCTCACATGAACGATCTGCGTACCCGGGCCATGGGAACAATCAACCAGGTCGCCACAGTCTGGACGCAGCATGGTTCTGACGCTGCCCAGGTCGCCATGCACGAGATCGATCAGGCGTTCCAGGCGGTGTTCACCACGATCGAGCGCCATGGACAGGCCCAGGGGCACGCGTCGACGAATGCGCTGGGCACCGACCACGCGGTCCAGGCTGGTTTCCGGGGCTTGTGACCGAGACCGGAACCGCGGTTGCAGCGCGGCTGTCGACCACGTCGGAAGGTTTGTGGTTGACAGCCGCGCTTTGCGGTGTGGCTCAATTGCCACCTGCCCTCAAGATCCGGCCCATTGGGGCGGTGCAGGCCACCATCGCGGCTCACCCCGGGATGGAGGTGCTCGAAAACGCGGGGATTTGTCAGGGCGGCGAGGTTGACCCCAGCGTGGCCTCTTGGGTGCGGGCCTTGGGGCGTCCCGACGTCGAGATTGACGTGACGATTACCCGCCCCGAGATCCGACCGGAGCGGCTTGAAGGCCCACCAGCGGTCTTCACCGCCCCGGAGGACGCGATTGAGGCCGCCGAGGCGCTGGCACGGTGGTACGCCCAGCGGCCTCCCCAGCGAGTTGTGACATTGTGCCGGCGCGATAACGCGTGGGTGGCCGCCGCGCGGCTCTGGCGCCCGGGCCAAGACACCAGCGATGAGGTTGTGGTCACCCCGCTGGGTGGGACCGAGATCGCGCACGTCGTCGTCGACACGATAGGGCCGGCCGACCCGGCCCAATTCCACGGCATCAATAGCGAAGCAGCGGTACTCAATACAGTTCTGTCGGCCTGGCAGGCCAACCCCGCCATCGACATCATCGCGGGCCTCGTAGAGGTTGGACTTTCAGTTCCCCAGGCGCGGCTAGTCGAAGCGGTCGCCGACCGGGGCACCACCCGCGCGGTTATCGGCGCGGCCGAATTCTCTATCAGTGGCCCGGCGCGGGCGCCGATGGCGGTGACCGTGGCTGACACCTTGATCGGCCGCGTCGTTGTCAGCAACAGCGTTGGTCCTGACGGCAGGCAATGGACCACACTGCTGCCCGGCGCCGATCACGCAATCCACACGGCTGTGGTCGAGCTGCTCGAAACTTTGCCCTCGGGACGCGGCTGGGCGACTCATCAGCGGACATAAAATTTCGATACAGGCGAATATGGTGTCCGTTGTAGACGGATGAAAACCGTGGTTGTTACTGTCGCGCTGTGGCCAAATTATGTGGCGCTAAGCGAAATTCGAATACGTCTGGTGACGAGGGGACACGGTATGACAAGTCCGCATGAGCGTGAGGAACGCGACTTTTTCAATGGCCTGGCGGCAGGTCCGCCGCCCGAGACGCAGCCCGCGCCAGGCGCAGTTGAGCCCAGCCATCCCAACAACAGCGGCGAACCGACGAGCGATGATGGGCGGCCGCGGTTTTCACCCCCGGAGGCCGCTCTTGGGCTCCCCGCCCAGGATGCGACGCCGGCGCCGTCTTCGGCGCCCCAACAAGCCCCGGGTTGGCAGCCGCCGCGGTTTTCGCCCCCGGAGGGCACCTTGGCACCCCAGGGCCAAGACACCCCTCCGCCACCTCCGTGGGCGCAGCAGGCCGGTCCCCATCAGCAGGGGACGCCCAGCGAAAGCTACGGTTCCTCAAGTCAATTGGGCCGCCCACCGCAGGGAGTGTCGGAGGCGGCGCTCGGTGGGCGTCACGGCGCACCGCAGCCAGCCGGTCACGCAGATCCCAGCCAGGTTGCGCGTCCGTATCCGCCGGCAGAAGAACATGGTTGGCGTGCGCCAACACCCCAACCGTCGCCTCGCACCGCGGGCACGCCACGGTCTTCGGACGCGCTGCGAGAGCACCTGCGCGCCACGGACTTGATTGCCCCACACAAGGAGGCGCCATCCAAGGGGTGGCGCAGGGCGTTGCTCAAGGTTTCTGGTGGGCTGATTAACGTCGGTGAGTCCAGCGACGAGCGCACAGTGCGTGGCCTCAAGGCTGCGATCGGGGCCAATTTGCGTGGCACTTATACCGTCGTGGTGCTTGGTGGCAAGGGCGGTTCGGGCAAGACCGCGATGACTGTCGCGACCGCCAGTGAGTTTGCACGCAATCGTAACGACCAAGTGGTCGCTGTCGACGCCGATCCGGCACAGGCCGCAAATTTGGCGGCTCGGGTGGATCCCAAGGCGTCATCGCTGCGTGCGATTAACGACGACCTTAATCTTCATCGCTACGCCGATGTTGGGGCCTTGACGGGCCACAACCAAGTTGGTTTAGACGTTGTGGCTTCCCCGCGCCATGGAGGCGCTCGCGGGGAGGGGTTGACCGCTGATGAGTTCAGCAAGGGCCATATGCGTCTACAACGGTTCTACAGTGTGCTTTTCGTTGACTGCGGTGTCGATCTCGAACACGAGGTGATGAAGGGTGTGTTCGAGCGCGCCGATGCGGTGTTGATGGTGGCCTCGGCCGTCCCGGACGGCGCCGAAGGCGCGAGCACCAATTTCGAGTGGTTGCGCGACGAAGGCTATCACCAGTTGCTGTCGCGAACAGTGTTGGTGATCAACCACATTCGCCCGGCGCGCAATCGGAAGGATCGTAAGGAGGCGGCCAAACTGGTCGCCACACTCAGGGAGCATTTCGGGAGCTGGGTCAAAAACGATCGCATTATCGAGGTACCCTTTGACCCCCACATCGCCTCGGCGGGCGAGTTGGACCTTCGAAGGGTCAACCCTAAGACCGCCAGGGCGGTGCTTAAGACCGCCGCCGCATTGGCGGCAGGGTTCTCGACAGCGGCCGATGCCCGATGACCACCGCCAATTCCGCACAACAGGCGCCGGAAGTCCCTCGGCTGTGCAAGGTTCATTTGCTGGTCGGGGATGACACGCTCATCGATTACGTCCTGCCTGCTGGGGTGGCGTTGATTGCGGTGATCGAGGACCTCATCCCGCGGGTCAATGCGATTCTCAAAGATCGCGGGCGGGCACCTCTTGATGACACGTTGACCTTTCAACTGTGCCGTGCAGACGCCACTCCGCTCGATCCGCAGCGATCCCTTGATGACAGCCGTGTCTACGACGGGGACTTGTTGTGTCTCTTGCCTACTGACGCCACCGAACGCTTCGCACCTGTCATTGAGGAGGTGTCGACGGCGCTGGCTCGTTCAGCACGCCAGCAGTTCGCCACAGTCGATGTCACGGTCGCGCGTCGGGTAGCCGGGGGGCTTTTCGCAGCGCTGGTCGCGTGGGCCGAGGTGATGTTGGCGCAGTTGTGGTGGCAACAGCACGGCTGGCTGCCCGCGGCGGTGTCGTGGGGATTAGCCGCCGTTTTCTTGGTGTCGGCGAGGGCGGCGACGCGGGCACGAGATGAGCAGCGACGCCGATCGGCGGACTTCCTGGTGTGGTCGGCGCTGATTTGCGCCGGTGCAGGCGCGGCGATGTCGGTGCCGGGACCACCCGGTGGCTGGCATGTGGTGGCCGCGACGGCCACCGTGTTGGCCGGCGTGGCGGCATTGACGATGCTGACCGGCCGCTATCTGACTGTGTTTGCGGGGATGGCTGTGGTCGGGTTATCTGCGGGCGCGGTGGCGGCGATCCACGCCAGCGGTTGGCGAGTGCTGCCAGCGCATCTGGCGGTCGTCTTCTTGGTAGCGGACCTGGTGCTAGTGACGTTTGCAACCAGCATCGGGATCGTGGGGGCCGGAGTGCCCGGGCCATGGTTTCCTTCGGTCACTAACCGGGGGGTGTTTGAGACTCGAGAAGGCGCTGCCCTAAACACGGTGTCGCCGGTGGAGCGTCCGGGCAATGAAACCGTTGAGCAGATCGCGACGTGGGCTCGGCGCGGCACCGCCATCGTGACGGGTCTGCTGGCTGGCGGCGCTGTGGTGTTGGTGGCGGCCGCGCGCTATGCAGTGATGCCCGAAACTGGCGGCGGGTGGCGGTTTTTGGCATTCACGTTGGGGATTTGCGCAATCTTTCTGCTCCGGGCGCGCTCGTTTGTTGATCGCAATCAATCGGTGATGCTGGCCGTTGGTGCGGTCGTCGCGGTAGCGGTGGTGATCGGACGATACGCAAGCGCTCCCAACCCGGCTTCGCCGGTTGTCACCCTGATATGTGTTGGCGCAGCGCTAATGTTGGCCGGGGCGGGCCTGCTTGGAGCGCTGGTGGTGCCCAATGCGCGGATCAGCGCACCGGTAAACCGCGCCGTCGAAGTCAGCGAGTACATTCTGCTGATTTTCGTTGTGCCATGGGCGATCTGGCTGCTGAATCTGCTGTGGGTGGTACGAAATGCGGTCCACGGCTGATGATTAAAGCCGTGAGTACGCTGGGCGCGATCGGGCTCGCCGCAGCACTGGTTGCCGTATCTGGCGGCGTGGCCGGCGCGATTGATCCCCCGGTGGTGCCGCCTGGGCCACCCCCGCCCGATCCCGCACCCGGGCCGGATCAGCCGATGCGCCAGATCGCGGCGTGCACAACAACCGGCGTGTTGCCCGGCAGTGATTTGCGTGAGTTGCCCGCGGCGCTGCAGCTGATGAACATGCCAGAAGCGTGGAAAGAATCCACCGGTGTTGGCGTGGTCGTCGGGGTTATCGATACCGGCGTGGCTGCACAACCTCGGCTGCCGCACCTAGTTTCTGGCGGGGACTATGTCATGGGCCCGTTTGGCGACGGCTTATCGGATTGCGACGGGCACGGCACAGTAGTGGCTTCACTGATTGGGGCGGCGCCTTCAGGGCTCGCACTGGTCCCCAAGCCGGCGTGGGCGGCGCCTGCGGCCCCGCCGGCCGGGGCTCCGCCGCCGCGCGCGATTCCACCGCCACCGCCTCCGCCGACGGTCACGGTGACCCAAACGGTGGCGCCGCCGCCGCCACCACCGCCGCCGCCGCCGCCGCCCGACGAGCCATCATGGGTGGGTATGCCGCCGTCTCCGGTTACTCTCGGCCACGCTCGCGGGCCGGCGCCGCTGGAACCGTCGCCCGGTGGTGGTCCAGACGGGCTGATCGGCATCGCCCCAGACGCGGTGCTGCTGTCGATTCGCCAGACCGCGCAGACTTTCGGCCTGGTTGATCCCGGCGTGGTCGACAACCCCGAGGATGTTCGCCGCGCCGGTGACATCAATTCGTTGGCTCGCGCGATCGTGCACGCGGCGAATCTGGGCGTCAAAGTGATCAACATCAGTGTGGTGTCGTGCATCTCGACAGCCAAGCCCCAGGATCAAAGCGCCTTGGCCGACGCGGTCCACTATGCCGCGGTTGACCGCGACGTGGTGATCGTGACCGCGGCGGGCAACGTTCATGCCCAGGGCTGCAATGGGCAAAACCCGGACCCATTACCGGGTGATCCCACTCGGGGGTGGTCGTCAGTCAAAACGATCGCCACCCCAGCATGGTTTAGCGACTACGCGTTGGCGGTGTCGGCCACCGATTCGACCGGCGTTCCCGCCAGCGGCGACGCCGCCTCATTGCACGGCCCGTGGGTAGGACTGGCTGCGCCGGGAGCCGACATCGTGGGGCTGTCGACGAGCGGGCAGGTGATCAACGGTTCAGTCGATGACGACAAGCTGCACCCTATCGCTGGTAGCTCGTTTAGCTCGGCGTTCGTCGGGGGAGTGGCGGCTTTGGTGCGGGCCAAATTTCCCAACCTGACAGCCCATCAAGTGATCCACCGGTTAGAGGCCACCGCGCACCCTCCCGCTGGTGGACGTGACAACGTGGTCGGTTATGGAACTGTGGACCCCGTTGCGGCGCTGACCTGGGATGTGCCGCCGGGTGAGACGTTTGCCCCCGGGGTTCAGCGCGCCCAGTTGAAAGTGCCGGCCCCGCCCCCGCCACGCGACGCACGTCCGGGCTGGGTCGCGATGGCCATCACCGGTCTCGCCGTCGTCAGCGTATTGGGACTTGCTGTGGGCCTGACCGTCTCGCGTCGCAGGGAGCGAATCTGATGAAGCAACGGTTTGTCTCGGCCCGTATCGCACCCCGCGCCGTGGTCACCGGCGAAGTGGTCGCAGGTCTGGTTGCGCTGGCACTGAGCGCCACGCTGGATTCGTGGCCGATCGCCGTCGCCAGCGGCGCCGCGACCGGACTGGTGATCTGTGTGCTGACCTTCCGGGAGCGCACCGTGTGGCAGTGGGCGTGGCGGGCCATGTCCTGGACGCGCCGCCGGGTGCGCAGACTCCAGCTGCCTCAACCGGTCGATGTCACCCTCAACGAGCACACAGTCGGTGTTGTGATCGACGGGCACACCGTGTCCACGATGATCACTGTGCTGGGCAAGCCTTACATCCCCACCCTATTGCACGCCGACCACACCAAAACACTTAATACCGTGCCGATTAGCGTAATCGCACAAGAGATGCAGCGCTGCGGGTTGAGTGTTGATGTCGACATCATCTGCGAGGGCAGCCGCACAGCCAGAGACAACTATGCCGAACTGTATGAAGCGGCGCTACGGGGGCTGCCGGCGGCCGGTCAGCGTAGCGTGACGTTGGTAGTCCGCTTCGATACGCGCAGCGACCGCATTCTGCCTGGACTGCTGTGGCGGCGAGACACGATCGGCGCGGCGGTGGCGGCTTCTCAGCGCATCACCAGAGCGCTGTGCCAAACAAACTGTCGTGCAAGGCTTTTGACCGCAGCGCAGATGAACGACGCGGTAGCGGCCAGCCTGGGTGGGCCCGAAAACGCGACAGCTTCTTACCAGGACCGCTGGACGAATCTGCAGCGCGGCGGGAAGGCCTATGTCACAGCGTATTTCTTCAGCGCCAGTGACGTGCGCTCTGCTCAACTCGACGACGTGTGGGCCTACCAGAGCGACCACACGACCCTGGTGATCGCGTTGCGCAGCGATCCTGCCGGCGTGCGGGCTTCAGCCCTCGTCCGGTTGACCACCGTGCAACCGCTTGCCAGCTCGCCGCGGCTGGTGCTCAACCCGATGGCGGGCCGACAGTGGGAAGCGTTGGCGCTGACCTTGCCTGGGTGCAGGCGGCTGAGGTTGCCATCAACGCCAGTAACTACCGAACTCAACACAGCTGTCGTAGCCGGCGCATCGGGTGTTCTGCTGGGTGAACTGCGAGACGCTATGCTGTTGATGCCGATATCAGATCCCGCGGCCCCCACCCGAATTGCTCTGCACGCCGATGATGACCAGGCGGTGAAACGGCTGATTCGCCGGGCGGCCGCAGCAGGCGAACAGGTCGCCGTTTACGACCCCACTGGGCGTTGGACAATGACGTCTGCTTCCCCACGGATCTGGACGACGCGCGACGTCACAGCCCAGCCGCCACGTCCTCCGACGATGGTGGTACACAATGGTCGCGTCAACAACTACCCACCCGCGCGCACATCGATCACGGTCGGCGATGTGCCCGCCAGCGCTGCACCCGATATCCGTATCGAACAGCGGGGCGAGCGAATCACCGTGAAAACACAGCGTTTTCGCACCACGTTGAGGTCTGTGACATTCCGCAACGAGGATGCTTATCTGCGGTAATCGATCCTCCCAATGTGGCTGACTTTGGTAGACGAATACCGGGGTGGGAGTGCACGATTGCGGGTATGGCTTGCGATAGCGCCCGCAGCACTCCCGCCGATACCGATCCGAAAACCCACCGGCGCGCAGTGCGTTTCTTTTGGGTGGTGTTGATAGGAGCAAGCGCGGCCTCGATCGCTGGCAACGCGTTACACGCGATCGTGCAGGCCGATCACGTCGCCCCGGCGCTGGCGGCCGCGGTGGCCACGGCCCCACCTCTGGTATTGCTCGGGTCCACGGAAGGGCTCTCGCTGCTCATCAAGGTGCACCGCCGGCCCACCTTGACGTTCTGGGCGGCGGTGATCATGACGCTGTTACTGGGGGCCGGTGCGTTTCGCCTGTCATTTGATGCGTTGTGCAGCTTGGCTATCCGGTGCGGTATCCGCCCAAGCTTGGCATGGTTGTGGCCGCTGATCATTGACGTCACGACCGCGCAGGCCACCGTTGCGCTGGTAGCCCTGACCCGGCTCCTACACAGCCGCGCCGAGGCGCCGCCGGCCCTCGTCGAGGAGGACGTCCCGGTGTCCCTGTCGGCGACACCTCTGCCAGTCGCTGGGTCCTCAGCAGGTGAGCGTGATAGGGCCATGGTGGCGGTCGAGCCGGACCGGTCGCTGTCATCGGTTCCAAGAGTGGACGCCGCTGTGCCCCCGCGAGAGCGTCATGAACACGCCGTACGCACAGTGATGGCATCGAAAAGAACCAAGCAGCCTGCAGAAATCATTGACGCTGTGCTGCGCCGCCACGCTGACGGGCAAAAGCCGGGTGAAATCTCAGAGGAACTCAAGCTGCACCACACAACGGTGAACCGGATACTGGCGACGGCGCTCCACTCGGCAGCGGCGGTGTAAACCCGAAGCTTCCGCCGCAGTGACCTACGTCCGGCGATCGCGAATGTCGCTGCTTTGATAGACGTTCGCGGCCAGTGGCGCCCATGATGACGTAGTGGTCAACGAACCGTACACCCCGTACTGCGGCCTCACCTACAATCGCCAAAACGTTGCCGTGCGTGCGGAGACAGCACCTCACATTCTGGTAAGCGCACCAACACGTACGGGTAAAACACGCAGGATTTTGGCCCCGGCGGCGCTCGTGCATCCTGGGCCGGAAGTTTTGGTGTCGTCGAAACCCGACCTGGCAGAGCTTGTTCTAACACGACGCAATATCGGGATTACCGGTGTGATTGATCTGCGGCCTGAGCACACTGAGGTATGGCCGGCCGGGGTTAGGCGTATGGTCACCGACCCGACCCGCACGATCGCCAGCGCCCATGAAGCACTGACCGTTGCTGAGACCATGCTCGCGACCTCGGGCGTGGGTTTCAGTGGCGCATCGGGCGGCAACGCTGTTGCTGCGGGCGGGCTTTGGGAAAGTCAGGCCGCACCGCCGTTGGCATGCCTGCTGTACGCGGCCAGCCCGCAGGGCAACAGTTTGGGAATGCCCTGGGTGCTCGATGCCGTGCAGGATTTCGGTATCGACGAAACCGGCGGCGACCAACCCATCCCCGAGCTCGGACGCCCGTCGTGGCTGACCGCTTACGGGCTTTGCGAACAACCGAAACTCGCGGCCCCGCTGTATTCTGTTATCGCCGGGATGGATTCCCGGCTGCGTGACAGCATCAAGATCACGGTGTCCAAGGCCGTAACACCGTGGCTGCGCTTGGGTTTGAGCGCCGACGAGGGAGCACCGTACTTGAGCGCGGTCGAACGTGTCGCTGTGGAGTCATTCGACGTCCACATGCTTGATGAGCCGGACGCCACATTGTTTGTGATCGCCCCGAACACCGGCTCGGTCGCCGGAGCCGCGGTGGCTCTGATCGATTCCATCGTGCGTCATTTCCGCCGCAAGATGGCCAATCATCAACTGACGCATCCGCTGCTGCTGGAACTCGACGAGGTATGTAACTCATGTCCGTTGCCGGATCTGTTGACCTACGTGGGGGAGTCAGCGGGACTGGGTGTCAACATCTTGGCGACGGTGCAGGCGTCGGCGCATTTCGACGTTGTATTTGGGTCCAAGTACGCTGAAGCGCTGCGGGAGATGTTTCCGGGCACGCTGATCATGTATGGAGCTCACGAGCGCCATTTGCTCGAACAGGCCTCACATTGGCTGGGAGAGACAACCCGACGTACCGAAGCCTATGAGCCCACAGGGGGGAGTCGGGGCCAATCGTCGCAATTCGGCCAGGCGATCGGTTGGCAGGAACTGCTTCCCCAAAGCCGGGAAGAAGCCCAGCTGTTGCAGCGCGGCACGGCTGGCGAGCGAGTTCATATTCCAGACTGGACCGAGTTCCTGGCTCTGTTCGACCAGGCGGTTCAGCGGCGAATCAAAAAGGCGCAGTGGGGTTGACGGGCGGTTGCCGCGACGGGCGCAATCTATGACTGACGCATTGGTCTCGGTGCTCGCGTCCAGCTTCCCAAGTGCGACCGCTGGGCAGCTCCGGGTAGCTGCACCGTGTAATCTGCCTGTGCTGCAACTAATTTGCTGTCGACGCGATCAAGCGTTTCTCGACGCTGGCCGTGTCCGCAGTAGCACTCCAGCTGCGGACCTACCGACGAATGTTGCCCTCACATGACCCTGGGTCCTGACGCGTGTTTTTCACGATATCGCTTGCGTCTGAGGCGATTTGACGCAGGATCTTCAAGAACAGCACTTGCCCGGCCGAGGTGTTGAGATACCACGGCGGATCGCTGAGCATGGCAATGATCTGTTGCCGCATCGCCTCGAGCGACTGCGAACCCGGCGGCGTGTCACAAACCTGGCCAGCTCGCTCGAGCGCGGCTAACACCCGATGCACAACTGCGTCTACGGTCGTACCCCGATCCATACCTTGAACCGTATCTGTGCCGCCACCCCCCGCTCACACCCCAATTTTTGCAAAGCGGTGTAGGCATCAGCGCGCCAGAGTTGGCCCCGAGCAGCGAACTCAGTTCGCGAATAGCTGCATCGAGGTTGACCGGGAGCTGACCGTGTCGAGGTGCTGGTTGGTGGAGCCGAACAGGACGCTGATTGCGCAAATGAGACACCAGATGGAGATCGCTGCGATGACCGCAGTCCCGCCAAGGATGGGGACCCAGTGGATAGGTGGTGGGGTTCGCCGGCGCGCGTGCAGGGATGGCGGTATGCGGCGGGCGGAGCCCGGTTCGGGGAGTGGATCTAAGACGGTGGTGATGGGCAGCGTCGGCCCGAGAATGAGGTCGTCGTCAACCTCGACAGCTTGGGGTGTCAGTGGCCACCAGTCGCTGGATCCTTCCACGGCTAGCCAGCCTTCGAGGACCCCGCAGACGGCTGCGGTGAGCAGGGTTGCGGGCAGTTGTGTTAGAAGCCAGGGGATGATCAGCTCGCCCCAGAGACTAGGGGAGGGGTTATAGAACGGCAAGGGCAGCGCTGCGAGCGCGGCGCCCCAGAGCAGTGCCGGTATCGGGTAAGCGCGGAGCCGCTCGGGGATGAGCGTGACGATTAGTCCGTAGGCGAGTTTGCCGGCCAACCAGCCCAGCGGCGCGATGGCCGCACAGGTTAGCACCAGTGCGACTTCAAATGATCCGCTGGCTGAGGTGGCGGAGCGCATCGGTAGTGGCAGGGCGACGACGTCGTCGTGTGGGTCGGGTCGGGCACCAACATGGCTGCGTGTGCGAGCGCGAATCTTTTTGGCGAGCAGCTCGGCGCGACGCTTTTGGAAGACAAATATCCCAGCGTGTGCGGCTATCCATGCTCGGCGTTGGTCGTCGAAAATGTCAGCGGGCATGCTCGGCCGGGTCCCGGCTTGTCAGGAGTTCGGTGAGCAGCTGACGGGCGTCGGCCAAGATTGAGTGGCATTGCTCGACGAGGCCTTCGACGGCGTGCAAAACGGTGTGTACGTGGGTGTCTTGGGGCGGTGGTGTGGCTGGGACCCCGCCGTCAAGGATCGCCCTTGACGACCCGTGGGCCCACCCGAGCGCCTCATCGAGTCGGGCCAGCGTGGCCAGCGACATGGTGCGTGAGCCGTTACTGGATTTGTGCAGTGTCGAGCGGTTGGGTCCGCCGCGGCGGGCCAGTTCGACACGGGACATGTGCAGGACCGCCAGCCGTTCAGAGACGAAGTAGTCGAGTCGCGCTGGCCCATCATTAGGTGCAATCACGCCCACAAAACTACCTAAACGCAACCATTATCGTCTAACCATGTGGACAACCTTGCCTATTACCGCTTACGGTTGCGTGCATAGGCGCCCACCCGATTTAGCGGCGCCGAGACGACGAAGGGACACCGCGATGAAGGGGCTTGTGGCGACGGCCGCAGTGCTGATGACAGTCATCGCCGCGATCGTGTTGGCGATCGTCGAACTGCTCATCAAACTCGCTCCGTTGCTGGTCGCGGCGGCGTGCTTGTGGGGAGCGGCCAAGCTAATAGGCGCACACCGCGCCCGAGGGGCGGCCGACGAGGAGCGTCTTAAGCAGGACTGGAGCCGGACCGCTCCCCAAGGCCCACCGCAGGCGGCGCCATCCACACCGCTGCCGCCGGTAATTGCTCATCGCGAACGCATGTATGTGGTGCGCGGTGAGGACACCGGCTTGGCCTCTGACCGCGACGACGGCTATGTCAAGGTTTCGGCGACGGCATTGCCGCGTGTGCAGCGTTTGCCGGCCACCTACCATCACCGGCGCAAATTCACGCCGCGCCGGGCTAGCGGGCACCGTTCGGGGCGGCGGCGGCCGTGAGCTCGGTTTCTGATCAGCAATGGCTGCGTCAGATTGGGGTGAATCTCGACGCCGATGCAGAACACGACCAAGACACCCTCGACAGCGGCGCGGCCGGGGAGTCAGCCGACGAGCATCCCGATGATGATGGCGCGATCAGCGACAACGACGCCGCACCCTTCGGCGAGGATCAAAGTGCCGACGCCTTTGCGGGTGCGTTCGTTTCCGACGGCGACGACCACACCGACTCGGCAGAAAACGAAAGCCCCGGTGCCGACGCTGATTTAGATCACGAGGCGGAGCGGCGTACGCGCCGATTTACGCCGTGGGTACTCGGCGCGTTCGCTGGCGTCGTGTTGTTGGCAACGGTGATAACCACGCTGGGCGTCACACTCTCAGGTCCCGACAACCCTTCGCCGAGTCTGCGCCAGCACGCAGTCAAATCGGGCCCCGCACCGACAATGGCGGCAGCACCAGCGCCGACTCCTGCTGATGGCGGCGATCACCCACTGCCGTTTACCGCCTCAGCCGACTGCCCGGCGGGCGCCTCAACTTCGGCGAAATCGATTGCCGATCCCGACAAGCCATCGCCGTGGATCTGCGTGCGGCATACGGATGGACAACCGCTCTATATCACGCTCGGGCCCGCCGGAATCGAACGCGCTTACGTGATCACGGCGGTCAGTATCGTGCCGGGGGATACTGCTGCGGCCCAGGGGTCCGGCGGTGACCCATGGCTACAGCATCGGGTGGTCACGTTGCTGCAGTGGCAGTTCAATGACACTGCGCACACGGTCGTCGACCAGGACACCGGCAATGCTCACGGCGAAGCGGTCAAACTGATTCCCGGGATCAGCGCCTCAAAAATCACTGTGATCATTCGGCACACCAGCCGTCCGGTCGCAGCCCCCCAGCCCAGCGTGTCGGCCCCAGACGGCGGACCGTTCGGCGGAATCCTGGGTGGGCCCACCCCGGCCACCGGCCCGGAACCGACCAACGGGCCTGACCCGACCGGCTTTGGGTCGGGACACGACACCGATCCCAGTGATGGAACCTTCGCGGTGTCGAGCATCAAAGTCATTGGGCACCAGGCGACATGAGGACGATGTGGTGAGAATCAGCAACGTATGGAAGAAGCGCATCACGGTGCTGGGCCACAGCGCCGGCCGGGTCGCTCTTGTGATTCTTGTGGCCAGTTCGTCCATCAACGGTATCGCCCTGCTGTGGGGGTTTGTCTTTCCCCCTGAACCAGCACCAGTGGCGGCGGTGGCCCGCGACGTGATCAACGAGACCGATCCCGTGAAGGCTTTCGCCGTGAATTGCGTGAAAGGGCTACTTGTCGGAACCACCTCGGGTGCTTCGAATTTGACACGCTGCTTTCCCGGGGGACAAAAGTACGAGTTGCCCACGACATCGTCGATGACGGTGTCGAACCCGGCGGCGTGGGCATCTAAGCGCAAGACCTCTTCCAACGACATCGTGCTCTATAGCGTGAAGGTTCAAATCGACGAACTGCCCTACCCGTCGGCGCCGCCGACGACGGCTTTCTACCAGCTGCCGGTGGCGGTATACCGGGATATGGGCATTCAGGCTCTTGATCGGATCAGCAGAGTCGATATGCCGCCTCCGGGAGCCTATGTGCCGCTGGGCTATTCAGCACCAATCGCTGCCAACAGCCCACTTTTTACGATGCTGTCTGGGTTTGCGACGTCGTTTTTAACCACCTCGGGTGGACTGGAACGGTTTATCACCACCGACTCGGGCATCACAGCCGTAGGGTCGTACTCCTCGGCCACAGTGACTGCTGCTCAGGCCGACAACACTCCACCCGATGCTCCCTCCGATAACAACGAATTAGCCACGCACATCGATGTTTCGGCGCGCCGATCCGATTACACCCTCGTATCGCTGTCTTATTCCCTGACGCTGCGTTCGGTGGGCGGCACCTGGTTTGTTGCCCAGATCGACGCGATCCCGCTGTTGGCTGACGCGACACCGACACCGGTGCCCACCACGGCGGTAGCACCGCACTGACCATCACTCACGTTGAGAGAAAGAGGGATTGATCATGATTAGACAGCTAACATTACAGACGTTGGCTACCCACACGACAAATGTGGCTGCCGGGGCCGGCGTGATCAACATGAGCCACGAAGTGCTTTACATCATCGTCGCAGTCGGCGGCACATACTTCCTGGGCAGCGGCATCGTGCGCGGTATGAGAGACCATTGGAAGCGCGGCACCGGTGCCGGATTGTCGGCAATCGCCGGCGGGGTGGCTCTTGCAGTTGTCGTAGCCCACATCGTCGGGCTGTATCAGCGCGGTAACCAGGAATTTGAGCACCTGCCCGGCAGCGTTGGCCACTCCAATACCCGCGGATGGTGACCACCGGCCCAGTTGCCCCACCACGGCCCGTCGACAAGGCCGAAGCGTGGTCGGGCATCCGCGACATCGACATCCAGATCGGGGAAGCCGCTCCCGGGCAGGAATGGCCCGGCGGGCCCTACCGCGGGGTGGAATGGGTGGCCATTGCCGCGATCGCGGGTCCCACGCTGCTATGGGTCGACAGCCAGCCCGCCGGAACCACGCTTCCGGTCCTCGCCGGCGGGGTGGTGCTCTGTGTGGTGACCGTTGGGCTGATGCGGCTACTTTTGCCCAAGGGACGTCCATCTCTTTCAGCACGTCTCGTTTTTGCCCGCAACACTATTCGGCCACCTCACCTGATCACCTCGCAGCCTCGTGCCGCTGAGAGGAAGCTGCGTGTTGACTCCAGTTTTGACCCTCCTGAACGTGTCGAGGACAATCTGGTCTTCACCGGCGGAGGCGTCTATGCCGAATTCTTGATCGATGGTTTGTCGGTCAATATGCGCTCGCTTGACGTCCACCGGCGAGCCGCCAGGCTGACGCGGAACTTGGGGCGCTACCTGCCCTCAGGCTCGCAAGTGCGCGGGTTGCTGGTCGCCGAGGACCAAAACGCCATCATGCGGGCAATGGTGGGTCCGCACACCAACAAGTCGACATGGATTGGGCAGTGCAAGCACTGGGTCCCAACTATCGCCCAAGCGAACAAGTGGATCACCAAGGGATATCGCGGTCCCGTGCGCCCACGGTTTTGGCTAACGGTGCCAGTCGATGCTGGCACCGCGGGACGCACACCGCTCGGACAGGGCAGGCGGGCTTGGGACTGGGTCAGCGGGCGTGACAAAGACTCAAGCACATCGATTCAGCACTACGCCAGTGTTGCCCGCCAGATCTGTGGTGCCCTACCTGATGAGTTTCACGTTCGCGCGGCTAGTCCAGCGCAAATCCATTGGTATCGGCGACATCGCGCCATGCTCGGCGTCATCCATGAGCCGATGCCAGCGGCCAGCACGGGGCCGTCCTCACTGAGCGCTCACGATTTCCCTACCATCGCTTTCGATGAAGGCGACAACGCCGGGCGGCCATGGTGGCGACCCAGTTTCAAAGCCTTGGTTCGCGTCTATGATCCCCACGAGCCCACCTGCAGATCGAGCTACCAGTCGTTTTTGACCGTCGAGCACTTCCCGGAGACAGGCCTGGCCTTTCCACGCGCTTCGTATCTGAATGCGCTGCTCAACGTGAACACCCAGGCCAGTATTGAGTGGACCCAACATATTTACATTCGCACACCCCAGGATGCGCAAGCCCGCAATTTCCGCTACACCAAAAACATCAAAGACCAGATGCGTCAGCGTGGTCACCGCGGAGCTGAAAACGACGAATTGCCAAGGAAGCTAGCGCGCACGCGGGCCTACACATCGCATCTGAACGGCAATCCCGCCGAACGCGAGCTTGACCACACGGTGATGATTGCGGTCGGTGCCGACTCACCGCGGGTCTTGGAGGATGCGGTCAAACAGGTCCGCCAGGAGCTTGACACAGTCGGCATCGCTGTCAAACGCCACCGTGGCGCCCAGGCGTTGCTGTGGAAGGCATTCAATACCGGAAGTGAAAACACCTGCCCGCTCGATGAATTTCGCAATCCCACCAGCGCACATAAGTGGTCGCTGTTCTTGCCGCTGATTTCGGGCCGCGTGGGCAACGTCAAGGGCAGTGCGCTGGCCATCGACCAGACCACGATGCGACCGGCGATCATCCTTCACGATCCCGAGGGAACTGCGCGCCGAAACAAGAACACCGGGCTGGCCGTCGTCGGCGATCCCGGCGGCGGGAAGTCCAACCGCACCAAACTCTCGGCGTATGAACTGATCCTGCGTGGCGGACGCGTTGTGGTGTTCGAGCCAGACACAATCGCTGAATGGAAGCAGGCCCTCACACCCATCGAGGGTGTACGGTTCATCGACCCGACAACGCCGCAGTACTTGTATGACCCGCTGGTGATCTTCCCAGCGCACCTGGCAGGGCGCATCGCGGCCTCGCACATCCTGCCCTGGATTGGGCTGTCTTATGACAGCCTGCTTGCCAAGCGTTACCGACGTTTGGTGCGACCGGAAACCCGGGCCAGGCAAGGGATTACGAGCCACCGCACACTGCTGGACTATCTGCGTTCACAGCCGGACGCCGACAACGACGAGTTGCTGCTGCGCTTAGAAACAGCCCAGGAGGATTTTCCCGGGCTTTTCGATGACCACTTGCCGCCCTACCGGCCAGAAGACTCCCCGGCCACGGTCTACCTGACCGGCAACCTGGGCTTGCCCAGCACCGAGGATCTCACCAACGCCGATCTCTACGCGAAACTGTCGGGGACCCAGCGCGCCGGAATGGCTATCTATGGCCTGCTCATTGAGCTAGAGCAGCGATACATGTTCGACCGCCTCGACGTATTCGACGTCATGATCTTCGAGGAGTGCGCCGAACTGCTTGCCTTTCCCACCACGGCACGCATTGCGCACAAATTCACTCGGCGGGGCCGTAAGCACGCGAGTGGAATCTGGTTCATCACACAGGATTTCAGGGACCTTGCCCGCATGGGGGATGAGTTTGTCACACAAAAATGGATCTTTCGTGTTCAAGACCCTGAACTGGCCTACGCGACACTGAAGTGGGCGCGCATCGACCCAGAAATGTATCCAGAGCTTGTCAGCGCACTAAGCGAGGACACCAGTCCTGGCTCCACCGCTGATGAAGACGTGTTCTCTGATCGCGGGGAATGGGGCGGCTACGCCACCGAGGCCGGGGCGGTCGATCGTGCCCGACTCGGCGAGGGATTCTTAGTCGACGAACTTGGACGTCCCGCACGCGTTCAATTTTTCGGCGCGCCAACCGAAGAGCAGGCACGCGCATTCGATAGCACCGCATCGGTGATCGCATGACTGCCAGCGATTCCCTCGCAGTCTGGCTAGTTGAGCACCCACGGTTGCGCCGCGTGATCGGCGCGATGACAGGTGTCTACGTGCTGTGTCTGTGGGCGGTGGTGGCCGCACCTAAAGCCTCGGCGGCGGTGGGTGCCGCTGCTCTGGGGTGGACGGGACTGCATGACTTGGACAACGTGCCGATCGCTGACTACTTCCTCTCGATGGTCGATACCACCGAAGCCACCTTCAACAACGGCCAACACGTCAGCGCGTTCGATCCCGAATCGTGGGGGTCGTGGATCGTCAAAGCCACCCAAACCGCGATCGCGCATACCACCGCAGCCTGGTGGCTGACCAATGAAGCTGCTCTTGTCGTATTCGCTATCGGGATTGCGCTGTGGCTTCTGCGATTTGCAATGTCGAGCTCGTGGCTCTTGGCCCTCGTTCAAATCGGGCGCCCCGTTTTCGCTACAGTGAACATGCTCGTCAACCAGATGTGGCTGGGGCCATTGGCGGTCGCGGTTTGTGTGGTGTTGGCGGGGTATCACCAACAGCGAGGGCGGCCGGCCCAGGCCCGCAATCTGCTAGGCACCGCCGCGGTGCTAGCTGCATTGGTGTGGACGGTCTTTCGTGACCCCATTGACGATCTAGTCAGCGATCACGGCCTGCTGGGCATGGGTCGAGCGACAGGCTTTCAGATCGCCCAGGACGCCCGCCAGAGTTCGTACGCTCCGGGCCAGTCATTGGATACCCAGCTCGACGCCCTGCTGGCGCAGCTGGTGTCTTCGACGGCGCGACCAGCTCTACAGTTACAGAACTTCGGCATGGTCGTTGATGATGTGGGCACCTGCCGCCAGGCCTGGTCCCAGGCCATCTTGGCCGCGCATAGCCAAGGTCCTGGACCGGCGCACGCGATGGCCGGATGCGGTGCTCCCCAAGCCTTGGCGCACGCTCAACAATTGGGGGCCAACGACTTTGTGCTGGGGCTGGTGTTCTTGTTCGCCGCGTTTTGGATCGGCCTGTTCATCTGGTACGTCGGGGTGAGCACGTTGCTGGTCGGTGCCAAAGCCACCTACTACTGCATCGTGGTGGTTCCCGCGGCGATGGTCGGCATGAGCGGTTGGCAGCGCGGCAAGAAATACGCGGTGCGCTGCGTCTCGCAGGTGTTGTTGCATGGCGTCGAGATGATGATCTTCACTGTCTTTTTGGCGTTGAGTGCGGTCGGGATGGGGTGGGCGCTCCCCACGCCGCAACTGGGGCATGGCGCCACCGCGGTCCCGCGCCTGTTGTTGGTGAGCCTGGGTTCGGTCGTAGGCATCTTCTTGTTCCATTACATCGACAAGCATTTCTACACAGACAGTTTGGGCACGATCGCCCACCACATCACTGGGGCGTGGTGCTCCACAAGCGGCGCTGTGCGCGATGAGTACAACGATTACGCCGAGGCGGGACGCAAAGCGCGCGGGCTGTTTCGACGGGTCGCGCGACGCGGCGATAGCGATGGCGCCGGCGACGATGACGGTTCTAACGGCGACGCCGACACCTCAACGCCGGGGTTCGATGCGGTCAAACCTCGGCCCAGCCGGATGCGCGGTGAGGAGGAGACCACGGCGACCCGGACGACCGGGGCCACCACCACCCGGATGGCAGCAGAAAAGGCCGGGGCGAGCGAGGCCGCGGCGACCGCAGGTGGACATGCCGCGGCTGCGGCAGCAGAGGGGGCCGGCGCCACAGCGGCAGAAGGCGCCGCCGCGGCCGCCGCGCCAGAGGTGGTGATTCCCGCCGTCATCACCGAAAAGACCGTCCAGCACATCCGCGGACACCACCACCGCAACGGCTCAGACCCCGGGTCCCAACAAGGCGTCCCGGACAGCGACACCAGCCCGCACCTGGCGGCGTCCAATGCCCTCAGCAACGGCCAGCCAGGGGAACCAGATCAAGGCGAGGTGGCGCCGATGGCCGGCTCAGATGGGCTGCCATCGCTACCGAGCCATCCGCGCCGCCCGGCCCAGGGCGTGGGTCGCCACCAGGCGCCCCCGTCGGCAACCCCTGATGAGGACCCCGGCCTGCCGCTAGATACATCATCTGAGCAGCAGCGATCGTTCGAGCTGTCTGAGTCGCCCGTAGAATTTCCGTCACCACCTCGACCACGAGCAAGGGACTATCACCAGTGAGTGCCCGTGACTATTTCGACATCGGGATTAGCCGCCTGGGCTTCGGTGGGCCCGTGGCCGATCACGCGGGAGCGCGCGAAGCCTTCACGCAGGCCACCGACATGGATCCCGGCATGTGCGACGCGTGGATGGGGTTGGCGGTTGCTGGCGACGTCAGCCTTAACACCATGCGCGGCGCATATGATGCGCTATCGACTTTGCATCGCGAAACGCGTCGGATTGGCCTGGCAGATTCTGCGCTAGCGCCAACCGTGTCTACGCCATTCCTCATTGACCTTTACCCGCACACTCCGACCGGGATCACCATCGCCTACGCGGCGACACTTGTTAGCCAAGGCGACTACGACCAGGCCGAAAAGATCCTCGACGGGGTTGACCTCACCGTCGAGCCCGCGCAAGCGCAGATACACCGGTTCATCGGGGCCACAATGTTTTTCCTGACGCGCCGCTGGCCAGACTTGTTGACGTGGACCTCGCAGGCCTCGTCGAGCAGCGGTGGAATCGTGGAGGCCGCCACACGGCTGCTCAAAGGAATCGCCCAAACCGGGCTGGGACAGTTCGAGGCGGCGCTGGCCACATTGACATCCGTCGTGACGCAGGCCGACCAGGCCAAGCTCGACCAGAGCGGCATCGATACCTCGCACCTGCTGGCCGAGGCGGCCGTATATCGCGGCTTGTGCCACCGCGCGTTGGGGGACGAGGCCGCCGCCCGCAAAGAGTTCAGCGCAGCCAGCGTAGACGGTCAACTGCGCCCGGACGCCGCCGCCGCGCTCGATGACCCCGGCTACGGCGTCACCGTCACGACCCCAGACGTGATTGCCGCCCGGTCCAATCGGTGGGACCCGGATTCTGGACCGAGCGTGGCCGACCTGCGCAGAGCCCGGCAACGCAAGGAAGCCGTACGTGTGCTGGAGCGCGCCGAACGCGAACTCGACGAATTCATTGGGCTCCGCCGCGTCAAAGAGCATGTCAAGGAACTCAAGTTCGTCAAGGTCTACGACCAGAAGATGGCCGAGCGCGGCGTCCAGATCGGTGAGCGCGACACCTTGCACATGACTCTGGTCGGCCCGCCGGGGACCGCGAAAACCTCGATAGCACGGCTGATTTGCGAGATGTATTTCGGCCTGGGCATCCTCGAATCGCCAGAATTCATCGAAGTCTCCCGCAAGGATCTTGTCGACGAGCACATCGGTGGCACCGAGAAGAAAACATCAGCGATCTTGCAAGCTGCCAAAGGCTGTGCACTGTTCATCGACGAGGCACCCGAACTCTACAAACCGGATAATGAGCGCGATTTCGGCCACATCGCCGTTGACGTCATCATGAAGTGGGCAGAAGACCATCGCCACGACACAATGATCGCCATGGCTGGCTACGCCAGCCCAATGAACCGGCTTTTGAGCGCTAACCCGGGACTGCGGTCACGGTTCCCGTTCCAGCTCGAATTCACCTCCTGCGACACCGACGACCTGGTACGGATCGCTGAGCTGTTCGCAGCGCGGTTCCATGTGGCCATCGAACCCTCCGCTCTTTCGCGCTTCAGCAGCAACGCTGAGTGGCTATGCAACACGCCAAGTACACGCCCCGGTGAACCACACATGCTCATCGATGTCGCCGCCAACGGCCGGTTCGCCCGAACCGTCATTGAACAAGCCCTGCGCAAAGCCAAAGCCCGCATCGCAGCGGACCCGACGGTGGACTTGCTCACCGCCGACCTGAGCAGCATTAGCACAATCACGCTGGCAGACATGGACGCTGCCCTCACCGACGTCCTGGCGGCCTTTGAGCTCGTCACGCCCTAAGCCCATCGTGGGCGCTGAAATGCGGATCGTTGTAGGCCACACTGATGCTGGGGATGCTGTCCAGGTGGACGTGGGTCAGCATGGCCTCGTGGTGGTCGCCGGCCGTGAGCTCGTCGGTGCGACGTTCATCGACTACCTCGCACTTG
>NZ_JAEKMI010000049.1 GCF_020217485.1 Mycobacterium sp. WUMAC-067
GTCTGAGGTCCACACCCGGTCCAGCTCCCCAGTGTCGAACCGGCGTCCCACCAGGTCCCTGGGAACCGGGGCATCCAGATCAACCACGGTTGTGGCCGGCGCAAAGGTACGCGGGCTGATCCCGACCAGGTGCTGGCGGCGCAGTGACGCCGCCACCGTCTTACGCGACTCACCGTCCTCCCGCAGATCGGCCAGGATCCGGGGCGCCCACCCGGTAGGCCTCTACCGGTTCTGTTCGGAGACAAAGAAGGCCGCGGCCCTTTTCAAAAATGCACGGTCCAAACGTAATTCAGCGTTTTCCCGCTCTGCGCGCTCATCAGCATCCAAAACCGCGTCAGTATCGCCAGCTGCGGCCGCCTCTCGTGCGAGGCGCACCCAACGACCCAACACCTGTTCGCCGACACCGATCTCGGCGGCAACATGCGCCACCGGTCGGCCGGTCTCGATCACCAGGCGGGCAGCCTGCTCCCGGAACTCCGGGGTGTGCTTCTTACGTTGCCCGACATACGGACAACCTTCCCGCAGGACCAGCAGTCCCACCAGTTAGGTGTCCACCTTCAGGGGTCAACACCACCCCCGAACCACTCACCCAAAGCGGGTGATACACCTACACGCTGCGGTCACCTTATTTTCATGTCAGAAGGCGGCCTCGTATTCCTCGGGCGAAACCTAGTCGAGCTTGCTGTAACGCCGGTGTTGAACCAATCGACCCACTCCATCGTCGCGTTGATGCCGAACTGGTTGATCATCAACATCCGGCTCGGCGGATCAAAGCTGCGGGACTGGCCGATGAAGCCCATCAACGCTTTCCGGCGGCCGGGTCGATGACGACGGGGCAGCGGGTCCAGGACTGCACGACGCGTTCGGTGGGGTGCCTGATGACCGCCGGTTCGCGCGGCGCCTCGACGTCGAGCAGAGCGTGCTCGCGGCAGTAATCATCGTTATAAATGGTGTCGAAGTAGCGTTGCGGCCCGTCCGGGAATACCGCGGCGATGGTGGTATCGCGCGGGTGTGTTCGGACGGCCCAGCCCGCGACAAGTGCGACCGCGCCCACACTCCAGCCGCCGCTGACGTATTGGGTCGAAGCCAGGGTACGACATGCCCATACCGCCTCTGCAGGGGCAACCCAGTGTGCTTCGTTGAAGGCTGGATAGTCCACGTTGCCGGGATAAATGCTTGACCCGAGGCCGCGCATCAGTCGGGGGGCGGCTGGTTGCCCGAAGATGGTGGAGCCGATGGTATCCACGCCGATCAGCTTCAGGTCAGGGTTGTATTCGCGCAGCACCCGCGCCACCCCCGCCGAATGTCCACCGGTTCCCACCGAGCACACCAGTACGTCAATATTTCCAAGTTGGGAAATCAACTCTAAGGCCAGCGGTCGGTAAGCGTCCACGTTGTCGGGGTTGTTGTACTGGTCGGGATACCAGGTATGCGGATCTTCGGCCAACAGCTCGGCGACCCTGTCCTTGCGCGCCTGCTGCCACCCACCGACCGGATCAGGCTCGGCGACCAGATCGAGGTGGGCGCCGTAGGCAGTGAGCATGCGCTCGATGATCGGCTCCATGCCGGGATCGGTGACCACGGTGACCGGATGCCCGTACACGGTCCCGGCCAGCGCCAAACCCAAGCCCATGGTGCCGCTGGTGGATTCGACGATTCGCGCACCGGGCAGCAGGTCTCCGCGCGCCCGAGCTTGTTCCACCATGTGCACCGCGGGGCGGTCCTTCATACCACCGGGATTAAGTCCCTCGAGCTTGGCCCAGAAGCCGCGGTCCGGTTCACTGAACGGCGCGGACACCCGCAACACCGGCGTGGTGCCGACAATCGTGTTCGCCCGTCCCTGCGTGCCCAACGCAACGGGCTGAGATGCTATAGGTCGGTTGTTCTCAGGAGATAAGGCAGAATTCATGTGATCGTCGCTTCTGCGTGAAAGCCGCGGCACAGCGCGGCAGCCGACAATGACAGCAGTCACCAACCGTGATGGCAGCAGAGCCACCGGTCTGACGATGACCGGTCAGCGACGAGTGATGCACAACCGGGACAAAATCTGTTTGCCCGTCAACGAAGCCGCGAGCCGACCGGCCGACGGCCGCATCATTGGCGACAGCATGGCCGGCAGCCACCCGACAATGGCGATGCCCGCCATGGCGATGAAATCGGAACCGGCCCGCGGCGCGATTTGCGGTAAGACCGCGGCAGCAGACATGTCCGACGAACAGATGGATTCATGCTGAACATGGTCGTGACTGGCGAGCGCGAAAACACGATCCGCAGATGCCGATACCGAGCGATGTGAATGGACCGGGGAGACTTCACAGCAGGGCAGCGCGACTCTGGCGCCCAAGACGAGTAGCACCGCCGCGACGAACACCAGAACGGTGGACCTCAGGCGAAAACTCGTCGGGGTGCCGCTGAAACTTACAATGACCCGACTGTAACAGCACCGCGACGCAAAAAAGCGGAACCGCGCACCTGACCTGTGCACTACGAACCAGCAACTTACAAAGTCCTACTTGTTGCGAAAGAACGCACGGCTTGACGGAGTGGTTTGAACCGACTTCGGCCGCGTCGGTCGGGGCGTCATCGAGGCGAGCGCTGAGAGTGCGCGCCGCCAAGCATCCTTGCGCAGGGGGCGCAAGTCGATAAGCGCGACCAGGATATTGGATCCTTTATGGCCGAGGCTCAGCGGCAACCGCACGTGCCCGTCGGGTCCCTAATGATCAGCGCGGCGATGACCCTAACCGCGATCAGCAAAGTCAGCGTAGGATTCCGCGGGCGCGGCGCGCCGGCGCGATGATGTGGTGATAAGGGTGGCGAGATCACCGCGCATCACTGATACCAACCTTCCCTCAGAGTATTGCGCGAGTCATTCTCACCGGTGAGGAGAAACCGGAGCCGCAGCGGTCAGGGCGGTGAGAGCCCGCGCGGCAGAAGCAGGCTCAGTAAGAATTCGGTCATGACAATCCGAGGACACCGACAGGTTCCCGGTCGAAGGGGACGATCGCCGCGACACCAGCGCAGAACGCGCGAAGATTCCCTCGACATCGCTCAAGCGCCGGAAAACTGATACAGCATGATCGCGGCAGGCATGATGGACGGATGGAAACAGTGCCGCAGACTTCAGTGACCGGCGCAGGCCATCGGGCATTGGTGGTCGACAACGAAGTTTCGCTGGCGGGAGTGGTCGCCAGTTATCTCGAGCATGAGCAGTTCGAAGTGTGTATCGCTCACGACGGGTCCGATGCGCTCACTTTGGCCCGTGCGTTTCACCCTGATGTCGTTGTCCTTGATCTGGGCTTGCCGGGGATGGACGGCATTGAAACCTGCCGCCAGCTGCGCACCTTCTCCGATGCCTATGTTGTGATGTTGACTGCCCGCGGCACCGAGGCGGACACGCTGATCGGATTGTCGGTCGGCGCCGACGACTATGTGACCAAGCCCTTCAGGCCCCGCGAACTCGTCGCCCGCATCCTCGCGATGCTGCGCCGACCGCGCACTATGCAGCCAGGGAGCGGGGACGTCGGCACCGAGGCCACAGCCGACTAGCAGGCGGTCATTTCGGTGCGTCGCCTTCGTGCACTTCTTGCCTGGACGCAACTTGACTCCTGTGGAATGGCGAAAGGCCTAGACTGCGACCCAGAAGGGCAGTCGACCGAGTCACCTCTCACATCACGACAAAGGGTTTGCCCCGCGTAGACCTTGGGGAGGAAAGATCACCTCGTCCAGACCGGCTCGGCAAGGTCCTTCGCACACAGTCGAGCGAACACGGCGACGAGCAATTGGGCCGCGATCGATTATCGCCCGTGACCGGCGTCGAATATTGGATGGGAATTGGCCAATGAGTGACAACACCACACCGGGTGCGAAGCCGCGCCGGTTCTTGCGTCGGCCCGGCATCGGGTTGCGCCTGCTGCTGGCCCAGACACTAGTGCTCGCCGCCGGTGCAGCCGCCACCTGGGCAATTGCCGCCGTCGTCGGACCGCCGCTTTTCCATAAGCACATGCATGGGAAGGTGCCCGTCAACTCTTTCCTGGAAATACATGCCGACCATGCCTACAGATCGGCCACCGCCGTGGCCGTCGGCGGCGCCCTTGCCATTTCCGCGTTGATGGCGCTGGCGGTCAGTTGGTATGTCAGCCGTCGGCTGCAACGGTCGGTCACCGAGGTCGCCGCCGCTGCGACCGAGGTCGCCCGCGGCCGATACGACATCCGGATTTCGCCTACCCGCCTCGACGAGGATTTCGACACCCTCGTTGACTCGTTCAACCAGATGGCGGCGCGGCTACAGACCGTCGACGCTACTCGGCGCCAGTTGTTCGGCGACCTGGCCCACGAGATCCGCACCCCCGCCTCGGTGCTGGATGCCTATATGGACGCGCTCGAAGATGGGGTGCGGTCGCTGACCCCGCAGACCACCGCGATGCTGCGCGACCAGACCCGCCGGCTAGTGCGGTTCTCCGAGGACACTGCTGCACTCGCCCAAGCCGAAGAGAGTGCCTTCTCGATGGCCTTTAGCTGGATCGACGTGCGCGAGCTGATCGATGCTGCCGTGACGGCCGCGCAGGAACGCTATCGAAGCAAACATGTCGATCTGGTCGTCACGTTACCTGCGAACCTGCCCCCGCTGCGGGGGGACTCGCAACGGCTATCTCAGGTTCTAGGCAACCTGCTTGACAACGCGCTGCGCCACACGCCGCCGGGAGGACGCGTCGAAGTCCGCGCGGCTGCGGAGGGCGGTGAGTTTACGCTCTCGGTCGTCGACAGCGGTGAGGGCATCCCCGCCGAACACCTACCCCATGTGTTCGAACGGTTCTATCGAGCCGATCTCACCCACGACCGGGGCTACGGCGGAGGCGGAATCGGACTAGCCATCGTCAAGGCGCTGGTCGAGGCCCACAACGGATGCGTCGCCGCGGCCAGCGACGGCGTCGGCAAAGGCGCCGCGTTCACCGTCACCCTGCCGCTGGCTGCATCGGGTGCCGAGCGCACCCTTAAAACCGTGGTATCCGCGGGCGAAAGAGCCAGCTCTACTTAGTGTCGACGTCGATCCCGACTGGGGTGGGGCACCCGGGCGAGCAGCCGGTGGCGTCATCGCTGGCCTCCGATCAGGCTGCGGGACCGTTGGGGTTTGCCGGTGCTGTGCGCAAGAACACCGTCGAGGCGGTGGGGCCGCGCACATATGTGTACTCCCGCGCCGGGAGCCTTGCCTGGCTGTGTGCGACGATGATGGCCACTCGATGCCGTCACCGCGATGCGCCGGCCCGCCAAAACCTGGCGCAGGATCGTCCGAGGCCTATGCCAAGCGTCGGTTTTCCCTCGAAGTCGCTTGGGTACCCATTACGTATGTTTTCACTGGTGAAGCCAAGGCGTTTTGCTTTGGCGACGGCCGTCATGGCCGCTGGTTTGGGACTGGCCAGCGCCACCCCCGCAGCCGGTGCCCAAGCCCAGCTCGGACCCTTGCCGGCTTACCCCTGCTATGGGTATTGGAACCCTGGCTGCGACGACCCCGGACCCGGCCACGGTGACTATGGCCACGGTGACGATGGCCACGGAGGCTATGACCACGGAGGTCCAGGGGGACATGGTGGTGGTGGCGGCCACGACGGCGGCGGCGGCGGACATGGTGGCGGCGGACACTAACGCCGCAGTCACTGTGTGAGGTTCCGAACGCCTAGTGCGGCGTAGACTCCGCCGGAAAGCGCCATGCTGCGCGAATCGGCTCTGACATCTTCCGGAGCCGGTGTATTAGGCCGACGCGGATTCGTATGAGTCAGCCGGGTCGCCGTGGGCCGGATGTCCGCGGCGTTGAGGCACAGTTGAATTGTCTGCGTGGCCCAGACCTCAACGGGCGCGGGCTCTATGGTGCCGGCTTGGCAGCTTCACCTTGGCGAGCTTGTTGTAGAGGGTCGCAGCTCCTAGCACCGACATGTGCCCGGTGGTGGATCGGGGTGCTGTGCGAATAGTCGCAAGCGGAAGATGGCCGTTGGTTGCCGACTGGTCAGCAAGCCGACGGTCCTAGTCTGAGAGCGCGGCTACATCAGCGATCTGGGGAGCATTTCCCAGACGGCACCGGCTGCGATTCCGAGCCCCAGACTCAGGGCCGCCGCCACAACTGCGGTGCGTGCGGACCATTTCTCCGCCGTGACGACGCTGTCCCTCATCCCTTCGGCGGGCCGCTGGAACGACGGGATGATCCAGCGCAGATAGTAGAAGAGACTAATCAGGGAGTTGACAAAGACAACCACGGCGAGCCATGCCTGGCTACCGTCCCACGCCGCCGTCGCCGTGGTGAGCTTGCCGATGAAGACCGCCGTCGGCGGAGTTCCGACCAGGCCGAGCAGCGCGACCACCAGCGCACCGGCCAGCCAGGGCCGAACGTAAGCCAGACCCCGGTAGGAGTCGAGCTGGCGTCGGTCCGGCAGCGCCGTGCTCACCGCGAATGCCGCGCTGTTGGTGAGCGTGTAGCCGGCGAGATAGAACAGCAGCGAGGGGAGCGCGAGCCCGGTGCGTCCGGCGACGGCGATCGGAACCAGCAGGTAGCCGACCTGGCTGATCGTCGACCAGCCCAGCAGTCGCCGCGGATCGTGTTGCCAGTACGCGGCGAGGTTGCCCAGCGTCATGCTGGCGACGGCGATCACGGCGACCAGCAACGGCCAGGCCGTCTTTCCGGGCAGCACATCGACCAGGCGGTAGAGCGCGAGCAGCGCCCCGACCTTCGGCACGGTGGTCAAGAACATGGCGGCGGTCCCGTTTGCCCCTTCTGCCGCATCGGGAATCCAGAAATGCGCGGGCACACCGCCGGCTTCGAACATCAGGCCCGCGACGACACCGAGCAGTCCCGCGGCGATGGCACCTGCTGGTGCGCTGCCAAGACCGGCCGCCAGGCCGACGTAGCGCGTGGTGCCGGAAGCCCCGTAGAGCACGGTCACGCCGAGCATCAGGACGATCCCGAATAGTGCGCCGATCAGGTAGGCCTTCATCGTCGCCTCGGCGCCCTTCGCGGAGCGCACCAGCCCGATCAGCCCATAGAGCGGAATGCCGGCCAGCAGATATCCGGTTATCAGCACGAGCAGATCTTCGGCTCCGGCCAGGACCAGAACTCCGGCGGTGCAAAACAGCAGCAGTGCGTACGTTTCGCTTTCGCGGACCGAGCCGGCGATCTCACCGGCGGCCACCGCGAGCACCAACAGCGTCCCGACCATGACCACGATCCGCGCCACGCCGGTGGCGGTGTCGGCGGCGAAGGTGCCGTCAAAAGCGGTCCGATCTGGACCGGTCATCCCGACCGCAGCGATGGCGATGGCACCGCACAGCGCGGCGACGGCGACACCCCGGGTCCACCACTGCTGGCGCCGGGCCAGAAACGATCCGCTGATCAGCACCACCAGCCCGCCGCCGAACACCAGCATCTCGGGCAGCATGAGCAATGGCCGCATCCCGGTCTCCACGGCCGGCTACCGGCCCACGAGTCCGACGAGGGCGTGAGCGGCCGGCTCGATCAGGTCGAGCAACGGCCGTGGCAACACGCCTATAACGACTGATAAAGCGAGAAGCATTCCGACAGAACATGTTTCGGAATAACGGAGGTCGGCAAATCCCACCGAGTGTCCGCGCGTCTCGCCCGTGAAGATGCGCTGCAGCGCGAGCAGAAACAGCGCCGCGGTGACCAGAATGCCGGGCAGCGCGACGACGGTGATCGGTGCGGCGGCGATACTGCCGGTGAAGATCTGGAATTCGGCGATGAAGCCGGAGAAGCCCGGCAAGCCCAGGGAGGCGAATGCGCCGACGGCGAAGAGCCAAGCCAGTTTCGGGGCCGGCCCGGCGAGCCCTCCGAAGGTGTTCATGTCGTAGCTTTCCGAACGCTCGTAGAAAACCCCGGCGAGCAGAAACAGCGCACCGGTGATCAAACCGTGGCTGACCATCTGGGTGACGGCGCCCGTGATTGCAACCCCGCGAGCCTGTGCGGTGTCACCCGCGATCAGCCCGGCCGCACCGACGGCGAGCACGATGTAGCCCATATGGTTGACCGAGGTGTAGGCGACCATCCGCTTGAAGTCGTTTTGGGCCAACGCCACCAGCGCGCCGTAGAGCACCGACACCACGCCGACAACGATGATCACCCACGCCCACGCGCGCCAGGCCTGCGGCAGCATCGGCATTGCTATCCGCACGAACCCGTAGGCGCCCATCTTCAGCAGCACCCCGGCGAGCACCGCCGAGCCGACCGCGGGAGCATCGGTGTGGGCCGGCGGCAGCCAGGTGTGGAACGGGACGGTGGGAGTTTTGACTGCCAGTCCTAGCAGGATCGCCGCGAGAACCAAGCCGCCGGCGACGGGGCTGCCGCCCAGGGGTGTGCTGGCGGCCAGGGTCACCATGTCGAACGTGTGCGGCTCGGCCGCGATATACAGGCCGATGAAACCGACGAGCAGCGCCAGCGAACCCAGGAAGGTGTAGAGGAAAAACTTCAGCGCCGACCGGCCGGCGTCGCCGTGACCCCAGCCGGCGATCACGAAATACATTGCCACGATGGACAAGTCGAAGAAAACGAAGAACAGGATCAGGTCGGCGGACACGAACAGACCCAGGCTCACCGTCTGCAGGAACAAAAACAGCGCGGCCAGCGGTTTAGGCCGGTCGCGGCCGCGCAGGCTGTAGAGGGCACAGGCCAGAAAGATCACCGCCGTCATGACGACCAGCGGCAACGATAGCCCGTCGACCCCTAGGTGGTAGCTGCTGTTGACCCCGGGTATCCATCGAGCCTTCTCCTCGAACGCCAATGCACCGGGCCGGGGCGTCCGATAGAGCGCCCACACCACCGCAGTCAGCGCCACATCGGCGGCTGTGACCGCAACCCAAATCCAGTTTGCCGCAGCACCGCCAAGCCGCGGCAGCGCCAGCAACACCAGGGCCGCCGCTAGCGGCAGGAAAACGATCACACTGAGCACGCTCACCTCGCTACGACCAGGACCACGACACCGAATGCCAGCACCACCACGGCAGCGAGGTAGTACTGGTGCAGCTGGCCGGTTTGCGGTCGGCGCGCCAATTCACCGAGCCGGCGCATCCAACCCGCGACCGCTTCCACCGCACCGTCGACCGCGCGAATGTCCGTGTGCGCCACACGGTGTGCTGCCCGTAGCGAGTGCGTTGCGGTTGCCTCCACGGCCCGGTCGAGCACCCGGTCGTCGAATCGCGCCAGGATACGCGCGAGGCCGAAGGTGGGCCGGACGACGAGGAGGTTTGCGGCCCGCTCCAGGCCGAGCCAGCCGCCTGCCCATCGGGGCTCGGGTACCCACCAGCGCGCCACCGCCGCGACGACGATGACCGCTAGCGCCGCCGAGGCCAGCAGCTCGAGCGCCGTCGCGGGTGGGCTCGCGGTGCCGCGCAGCGCCCGGGTAAGAGCCGGGCCGGCCGGCGGCAACGCCAACACTCCCGCCGCCGCGGCGCCGACCGCGAGGACGACGATAGGGGCCTGCTGGAAGGCGTTGGGGCCGAAGGCATCTCGCGTGACGCCGGGGCTGTTGTCGGTAGCTTTGGTGCGCCACAGCACGATTAGGACCTTTCCGGCATAAGCCGCCGAGAGAGCCGACGCGGCCAATCCCACGGTGTAGAGGGCGGGGGAGTAGTGCAGGGCGGCGGCCAGCACCGTGTCTTTGGTCGCCCAAAGAGAGAGCGGCGCAATCCCGGCCAGAGTTAGGGCGCCGACGGTGGCCGACCAGCCCAGCAGCCGCCACCGTCGGGCAACCCCCCATAGGCCGTCGAGCTGCTTGGTGCCCAGTACCGACAACCAGGCGCCGGCCGCGAGGAACAATCCGGCCTTGGTGAAGGCGTGGGCGATCAGCTGCGCGGCGCCGCCGCCGACGGCGCCCAGCCCCGCGGCCATCACCACGAATCCGAGCTGCGCCGCGGTCGAGGCCGCCAGCAGCTGTTTGAGATCACGCTGCGCCACCGCGACCGCGCCCAACAGCAGCGCGGTCCCTCCACCCATCCACGCCGCGGCCGGCGCGGCCCACCCCGTGGCCGCGAGAAGCGGTTGCGTCCGCAGCAGCAGGTAGGCGCCCATCGCGACCATCGCGGCCGAGTGCAGTAGCGCGCTGACCGCGCTGGGACCCTCCATGGCCCGCGACAGCCAGAATGAGAACGGCAGCTGCGCGGCCTTTCCGAGGGCCGCGACCAGTACCCCGAACGCGATGACGTGCCGCCAGCCACCGCTCGCGCCGGGTAGGTCGGCGAGCGCCAGCCCCGTGCCACCGGCAAGCGCAGCCGCCGCGGCCAGATAGAGGCCGAGGTCGGCGGTGCGGGTGGTCAGGAAGGCGGTGAGCCCGGCAGACATCCGATACTCATCGCGCCACCTGAACCCGATCAGCGCATACGACGCCGCCCCCATCACCTCCCACGCCAACAGCAGTGCCGGCAACGTCGCTGCCGTCGCCGTCACGACGACGGCGGCGGCGAACAACAGCATCAACCCGTGGAAGCGGCCCGGCGCTTCCCGGATGTCTCCGGCGGCGAACACCAACACCAGCAGCGTCACCGCCGCCACCATCGGAACTACCACCGCGGCCAGCGCATCTATCCGCAACGCGAATTCCGTGCCGGCCATGAACGCCACGGCCAGTTCCGGGCGGGCGAAGCTCACGACTATCGACAGCACCAGCATGACAGCCGCTGTGGTCACCGAGATCGCCGCAGCGTACCGCTCGAACCGGCGGCCCAGCAGTAACATCGCGCCGGCCACGGCCGGCGCGAGCATCAGCAACCACAACCAAAGCTGCGCTGGTGTGCCCCCTGCCACGGTCAACCGGACAGCTCGGAGGCCATGTCGGTCATGTCGGCCCGGTGGTCGCGGTGTAGCAGCGTCGCGACGGCGAAGCCCATCGCCATCTCCACGGTCATCGCCGCGATGATCACCAGCAGCAAAACCTGGCCGGTGGGCGCCGGCGCGAGGAACCACCAAAAGCCCGCGGCGGCAAGGATGATCGCGTTGATCATCAACTCGAGACCCATCATCACCATCACCACGACCTGCTGGGAGAGCGCACCGTAGAGTCCGACGCTGAACAACGCGGCCGCCACCAGCAGCACCGTGTCGAGGGTCATCGCCCGACACCTCCCGGCTGCGGGTCGCGGGCGGGACGGTGTTTCAAGTCATCGCCGAACCGGTCGTAACGGCTCCGCTTGGCCGCCAACACAATCGCGGCCACAATGGTGGCCACCATGATTGGGCTGATAACGGCCATCGCGAGCATCTTCGGTCCCATCAGCTCCTCCCCGAGCGCCACGGTGACATCGCGTGGTGGTGCGCCGCGCCGCGATGGCCAGTCGACCAGCAGGATCCCGGTCGCCAGCAGAACGAAGGTACCCACGGCGGCGGTGAGGGCCCGGCGCCTGTCGTGCACCATGCTCATCGGCATCAGCGCCGGGTTCATGCCCATGAACATGACCATATAGACGGCCATCACCGCCATCTCCATCACCATCATCAAGATCGTCACCACGCCGATGTAGTTCTGCGCCAGCAGCAGCACCGCGACACCCACGGCGACGAACGACACCGCCAGCGCATACGTGGCGCGCGCCATCGAGGTCACCCGGAAGACCGCCGCACCGGCGAGCACGGCGATCGCCGCGCAGATCCAGAAGACGATATCGACGAGCATGTATCAGCTCCTCCAAGTAGCGATTATGGCCACGACCAGGTCTTGCACGAGGACGGCCGGCAGCAGGACCACCCAGCCGAGCTCCATGAACTTCTCCGGCCGAAAGACAGGAACCCGTCTACGCAGCCATACCAAAACCGTCAGCAGCGCAACGGTTTTGAGCAACACCCACAACCAAGGCGGTAGCAACGGTCCGTCGCCGCCGCCGAGGAACATCGGCACGGCGAACGCGGCACCGGACGCCAGCAGCGCGTACCGCCCGGCGTGGAACACTAGCCGGTCCACACCGGAGAGTTCCGTGGTCACGCCGCCGGCGACGTCGGCGCCAAGCGCCGGCGTGAACGGGCCCCATACCGAAAAGGCTGCTACCCCAAGACAATAGACGACAAACGCGATCGGCATCCACACGGCGAACCACAATTGCTGCTGGGCCGCGGCGACCGCGCCGACACGCAGGCTCTGGGCCGCAATGGCCGGAGCGACCAGCGCGAACATGAGCGGGAGCTCATAGCCCAAGCCGTGGGCCAGGAATCGGTAGCCGCCGATCAGCGAATGCGCCGAATTCGGACCCCAACCGGCGAGCCACACCAGCGCCCACACCATCACGTCCATCGCGTTGAACCACACGACGCCCACATCGAGATCGAACAGCGTCCACCGGCCCAGCGGCACCACGGTCACCATCAACATGGCGGCGACGATCAGACCCGTAGCGCCGACCCGCCACAGCAGCGTGTCCGCCGCGACGATGGTGCGCCGACGCTGCCGCATCAGACGCGCCACCTCCCACAGCGGGGTGGCCGCTCCGCCCGTGCGGACACCGTTGCCGCGGTCGGTCAGCACACCATCGAGGGAGGCGGCATAGAGGCCGAGTGCTCCGAGCAACCCGGCGGCGCCGAGCGCCCAGACGCCTGGCACCGTCGTAACCGTCGGGTCACCCATGAGGGATGCTCTCGTTTGCGCGCGCGGTGTCGATGCCGAGACTGGCGACTACCAGGCGGGCAGTGGCTACGTCCAGGCCGCGCACCAGGGCCGGTAGCGCATCGCTTATCTTTGTCGAGTCAAGTTCAAATAGACTGGACCTTAAGGGTTCTCGCAGGAGAGTGCGCGCTAGACCGACTCGGGTGAGTAGCCGGTCGTAGGTATCGCCGGCAAGTGCCGCGGGCAGCTCATGACGGTCGAGACTTTCAGATGTCAGCGGCGCGAGGTCACGTAACGACCAGCGCAGCAACCTGGACTTGCCGAGCATCTTGTGCAGGCTGTCAAGCAGCTCCCGCGCTCGGTCGACGTCAGAGTCGCCCAACAACAGGTCCCTCGCCTGCCGCGCTACGGCCGCCGCCCGCGGCCACCCCGACAGCTCGAGCAGATCGACGACGTGGTCGCACTGTTGGGCAGCCGCCACCAATTCGGTGTGTTCCGGCGGGGCCTTATATCCGCTTTCATGGTCGTTATCGACGATCCATGCCTCGGCCTCGGCGAGGACGTCTCCCTGCAATGAGCACCGCAATACCAATCCCGCCGGCCAGTGGGGGAGGACCGGGCCGAGACGCAAGTGCAGGACATCCATCTCGAGGCCGTCGCGGTCCTCTCCGCCTTCGGCCAAAGCAATGCCGGCAGGCGCCATCTCCATGTCGCCGTGGTCCATGCCGTGATGTCCACTGTGGTCCATGTCGCCGTGGTTCATGTCGTGGTGGTCACTGTGGTCCATGTCGCCGTGGTTCATGTCGTGGTGGTCACTGTGGTCCATCGCGCTGTGGTTCATGTCGTGGTGGTCACTGTGGTCCATGTCGCCGTGGTTCATGTCGCCGTGATCCATGCCGCCATGGGCCGTTCCGCCGTGGTGACCAGTGTGGTCCGGGTCGGGCAATTGTGCGCGATCACGGGCGTCGTCTCGTTGTTGCCCGAAATCGAGCAGCTCCGCGGCTGCGCGGTCCAGCGCTGAATCGATCGACTCCTTGTCAGTAATGTCGATGCGGACTCGGGGGCCGGGCAATTGGTCCCAGATCCTGTCGACGGCTTCGCCCAACTCGGACCCGGGCATGCCGCACACCGCTAGGACGTCGGCGTCCGCCGGGGACACCGCTGCACACCACCTACGCGCAGCAAGACCGCGCTCCACCGCTGCGCGCAGAACCCAATTCCCTGGGACCTCGACGGTCAGGACGTGGGCCCGGCGGGTAGCAGCTCGGGTTAAGGCGGCGGTCATACCCATCGCAGCGCGCCCTCCCGCCACGCCCATGCGACCGCGACGAACAACGCGGCCAGGAATAGGAACATCTCGACGATAGCGGTGGTGCCCATCTGTGTGACCACGATGGCCCATGGGTACATGAACAACATCTCGACATCGAAAGCGAGAAAGATCAGTGTCGCTGGATACCAGCGCACGTGATACCGGGACAGCGCGTGCTCCTCGGGCCGCCACCCCGACTGGAAGGGAAGCGAAGTCAACGCGTCCGCCCACACCGCCGTGAGCCGATGCATCCCATATGCCGCGGCAACGCCCGCTAGGGATACCAGCAGCGTCGAGGCCACACCGGCATACATGGGCTGCGCTCCTTTCACCGGTGCGGGCCGCTGCGTCTTGTCGACGTCCCCATATGCGCAGCGCACCCGGATAATGGTCTACCACGCTTCCACGAAGCCCCGAAACCGATCGCCGCCCTGTTACTCGGCGGCCGTGTCACCATCACGGGCGACCTCACGCAGTCTGGGCGTTGGCCCCGTAATGGTTGCGCGGCGCCAATCATCTTGCGGGCTAGTTGATTTCGGCTGGCTCCGCGACGTCCAAGGTGGGGGTCCCGCCTGTTCGAGGTGGGCTGCGGGTTGCCCTTCAGTAGAGCTCAGCGTGTGGTGGCTGCACTCTCACCACGAGGCAATCCACGACGGCACTGTCGGCGCCCACGGGAGTCGACGAACAGATGTCGAACCACGGTCAGCCACACATTTCGTCGGCCTGATCTATTGGACCGCCTTTGGTCAGGTCATCGCGCATCCGAGACCAGCCCATCTAGGTCAGCCGACGCGGGGTACTAAGCGGATAACCGGCAGTAGGCGGTCGGTCTTCTGTCGATACCGCGCGAACCGGGGCGAGGCCGCGGTGATCTGTCGCCAAGCATCTTCGCGCGTCGTGCCGCTGAGCTGCTCGGCGGTTACGGCTACCTTGCGGCCGGCGACCTCGATACGAACCTCGTCGGGATGTGCGGCGATGTTGTAGTACCACGCCGGGTTTCTTACCGCGCCGGCCGCTGAGGCCACGACGAGCCAGCTGTCATTCCCGCCGGGGAAATAGCCGACTGGAGTCCGGCGTTGCGCTCCGGTCTTGCGGCCGACTGTCGTCAGCACCAATGCGTCCATGCCACCCATGAACTTGCCGCTTCTACGGATTCGGCTTATGGCCCAGTTGTTAAACCACTGCATCGCGAGACTTGCGCGCGGTTGGCGAGAGCCGCGGGTGCCTTTCGGGTTATCGAAGCTCACGTGACCTCGTTAGTGATCGTTCGACCGAGTGCTTTTGCGGCCTTTTCTGTTTCGGCTATCAAGGCCTTCCCATCCCGCAAGTCGGCGGTGTCAAACCCCTCGGAATACCAGTCGTAAACGGCCGCCAGCACCTTCGGGCGACGCCGGTTGCCTTGCTCGTACCGGAGTCGGGTGATGCTCATTGCCGCTCGTAGCTCCCAGGACCTCGCCTGCTGACGGTGCGCAATGTTCATGGCCCGCCGAAAGCATTCTTCCGCCTCGGCGGCGTTCGCAGCGCCCTGTTCGAGTAGTAGCTGACCCTTCTGCCGAAACGCCTCGGCCTCGTAAAGGTGCTCGTCATTGTGCTTCACCCACCCAAGCGCCTCTTCTACGGCACGCAGGCCATCGTCGACATTTCCGGCTTGTCCGTAGGCCTCGCCCAGCACGGTGTAGAACCACGGTAAGACGGCCTTAGCTCCGGTTGCGTGCCGCGCATCCAACGCCTCGTGTATGTCTGCGACACCTTCTATCGCACGTCCCTGTTGTGCCTCAGCCCAGCCCCGGGGGAGCAGGCACCAGGTGCGATATGCCTCGAAGCCGTGCTCGATACATAGCGCCAACGCCTCCTCAGCGCGGGCCCGCGCAGCCTGAGGTTCTCGGAGCAACTGATACAGATGGGCGGAAAACAGAAGTGTCTGTGCCTCGCTGAAGGGATGCGCTAGTGCGCGGGCGCGTGCCAGTGTTTCGTCCATGCTGTGCACGGCTTGGTCCGGATAGCCTAGAACCCACTTGGTGAGGGCTTGGATCCAACCGCAGCAGACCCCAGAGTCCTGCCCATAGCGGACCAGGCTCGCACGATGCTGCTCAGGATTATAAATAGCCAGGCCTTCACGGCTGTGGTCTCGGGCGTCTTTCAAGGTGCCCTGCCACCACGCGGTATTGGCCAGCATCCGATGGCCCGCCGCAAGTACGAGCGGGTCTCGCTGCCGGCGCGCCAGCTCGAGGTAATCCGCGGCCAGAGCCCGTGCCGTCGGCATCTGGCCCTGCGCGATATGCGCATACCAGAGCCCCCACAGAGCAGCGAACAGTTCCGGTGTGCTGCCCCCTTGACGGGCCAGCTCACAGGCCCGGGTGTAGATGTGACCCACGGCCTGTTGGCCCTGCGTGGCGCCCAGCGCAGCGCCCAGCATGATCTGCAAGCCGAGCTCCTGTTGCGCACGTTCCGGGGTCTCAGGCATGGTGCCCAAGATGTCCAAGCCGCGCGTCACGTGGGCAATTGCCTCCAGGTTGGCGGAGCGCTGAAGTGCTCGCTGCCCCGCGGCTTGCCAGTACGGGACGGCCTTTGCGGTCAAGCCGGCTTCGCCGTAGTGGTGGGCCAGTAGTTCGGGCTCCGTTGCGACGGTCTCACGGAACCGCGATTCGAGTACTTCGGCGATGCAGGTGATGGCGCTGACGGGTGCTCTTCAACAGTGACTCGTAGGCTGTGTCCTGGATAAGGGCGTGTTTGAAGCGGTAGGTCGCTTGTGGCGGCAAACCCTGTTGGTAGAGAAACTCGGCTTTTACCAGCTGCTGCAGTCCCTGTTTCAATGGGCCGTCGTCCCACGAGGTGACTGCTTTCAGCAGCGGATACGTGAATTCGCGCCCCAGGGTGGCACACAGCTGGGCCAGACCCCTGACCGCTGATAAGCGGTCCAAGCGTGCCATCAGCGAGTCGTGCAGCGTGCTGGGAATCGCCAGCGGCGGTAGTCGGCTCGTCAGCGCATACCGGTCTTCTTCCTCCCGCAAGAGACCGGATTCGAGGACCATCTTGGTGAGCTCTTCAACGAACAGCGGTACGCCGTCGGTCTTGGCGACCACCTGCCGCACAACCTCCGCCGGCAATCGCTTGCCGTGCGTCACGTGGCCAATCAACACGAGCACCTCATCGGGCGGCAGGCGAGAAAGAGTCAGCTCGGTGACACTTGAGCGTGCCGGCCATGGCGGCGTGAAGTCAGGGCGGTAGGTGAGGAGAGCCATCACGGGGGCGGCGGGAAGCTCCTCGACGAGAAGGCCGAGCAGTTCCAGCGTAGTGGGATCAAACCAATGCAGGTCCTCGATGACGAATAAGACCGGTTGCTGAGCTGCTCGCTGCATCACAACATCGATCAGCGCACGCAACGTCCGTTGCTTCTGCTGTTCCGGGGAGATGTCGACCGACGTGTAGTCATCAGTCAGCGGAATGGACAGTAGGGAGGCGAACAGCGGCACGGTCTCCGCCAAGGGCCGACCGTTTTGGACCAGAAACCCTTCCAGCTTGCGCAGTTTCTGCTCCGGCGACTCCTGACGTTCGAACCGCAGCACGATGCGCTCGAGCAGGTCGATCACCGGATACAGCGCCGAGTGTTGATGGTACGGCGAACTCTGGCCTGGGATGAGCCACGCGTCGCCTTGGGCGGCAATTTCGGTGAGCGCCCGCACCAGTCGGGACTTGCCGATCCCGGCCTCGCCACTCAGCAGCACTACTTGCCCTTGCCCGTCGAGTACCTGGGTCCACCGGTCTTGCAGCAGCGCCACTTCGCGTTCGCGCCCGACGAGGGGGGTCAAACCGCCGATGCCGAGCGCTTCCAGGCGCGTGCGGGCGCTGCTCTCCGACAGCACCCGGTACACCTGCAGCGGTTGTGCGACGCCTTTGAGCGCCGGAGTTCCTAACGGTTCACAGGCAAACAGCCCTCCCAGAAGCTGATGGGTCACCGCGCTGATTACCAGCGTGTTTGGTGCGGCAACCCCTTGCAGGCGGGCGGCAATATTGGGTGTCTCGCCCAACGCCAGCTCTTCGCGGCGCGCGTCGCCCCCGAGCGCGCCCACCACGACCAGCCCGGTATGGCACCCCAAGCGAACACCGAGTGACAACCCGCGCTTGTCGACCAGACCCGTGTTGAGCTGCGCTATGGCCTCCACGATTCCCAAGCCGGCGCGAACGGCTCGGTGCGCGTCGTCCTCATGGGCTCGGGGGAAGCCGAAATAGACAAGCAGGCCATCGCCGAGAAATGCGCCGATATGCCCGTCATAGCGGGCGATCACCTTTTCGCATGTGTCTTGATAGATTTGCACCACTTCGCTGAAGTCCTCGGGGTCCAGCCGGCCGGCGAGCGGAGTGGAGTCAACGAGGTCACAGAACAGTACCGTCAGATGCCGACGTTCTGCGGATTGTGCCGAAGCACTTTCTGGCTGAGTGATTTTGGTCCTCATCCCGGGCGGACTGGCCCAGGCCAAACCGAGTCCATCCTCCGTCACGGCGTCGGAGTGTGCGTAGAGCAGCTCCTCCTTGAGCGCGTCGAGATCACCATCGTCGAGATCGAACTGGCGCTTGAGCGCGCGGTAGGAAACTCGGCCTCGACTGCAAAGTAAGTCGAAAACCTGATCAACGACCGCGTAAAAATCCATGAGAATCCCGGCTTCGCAAAATTTCTCACGCCCCGGGACCGTGCGATGGACAAACCCGTCTCACGAGTTTCAAGCCGCATGGGCGGAGGGGTGTCCCTGTCGAGTCGAAGTAGCGATCGCTTACGCGCAACCGCGTCGCGGCGAACGCAAACGCGCGACCGTACTCAGTCATCCATAACAAACGTCCTCTCGCTACTCCGACGCCCTCTTCGGATGAACCGTGGCGACCGGCACCTGGCCGAGCGGACGGTATAGGCACGATTCGTGTAGGTGTTCACTGCCCCGTTTCCATTTCTCGGCGGTGAACCGACTTGTCTTCCATTACGGCACCTTTGGTTTGATTTCCTCGATGACCCACTGCGCGTAGTCGAGGTAAGCATTGATGTCCTTGACCGGCGGGATCGGCACCCCGGTCATCGTTACTCCCAGCTCGGCGAACCAGCCGAGCTGGTCGATGATTTCCTCTGCGCTCATGCCGGGCAGTTGGGTGGGGTCGTCGATGACCACGTGTCCTTCTCCGACTCGCGAGCTGCCCAGGCCATACAGCACTTCGAACGGCCGGCCGTCGTAGGTTGGCTGGGACTTGATGAAGTCGAGCTTCGCGGGAATGTCCGCAGGGCTTGTCAGCCACGGGAACCAACCCGATGCGTATCGGGCTGCGCGCTTGAGCATCGGCTCGGCGTCCCCGCCGATCCAGATCGGCAGATGCGGCTTCTGAACCGGCTTTGGCTCGAACGCAACGTCTTTGAACGATACGTACTTGCCGTGGAATTCGGGCCAATCGCTCGTCCACAGTTCAACGATGGAGGCAAGGTATTCGTCGGCCATGCGTCCGCGCTCGCGGAAAGGCACACCGAGAATCTTGAATTCCTCTGCGTCCCAACCGACGCCGAACGTGACGGTGATACGACCGCCGCTCATCCAATCCGCCGTCGACAACGCCTTGGCCATGATGACGGGGTGCTGTAGCGGAAGCAGCGTGACGCACGAGTTGACCCGGATACGTTGCGTGGCGCCGGCTATGAACGCTTGCGCGACCGTCGAGTGAAAGTAGTGCGGTCCCGACAGCTCCACGTGTGCGTTCGGGACGATGAAGTGCTCCGGGATCGGGATCATGTCGTACCCGAGCTCCTCGGCACGTTTGGCCATGACGATCTGATCCGCACCGGTCACGTCGAGCTCGAAAGGCTGCGTCAATGCTTTGACGCGGACCGTATTTGGCATCGCAAAGGAAAACTTCATCGGGCTCCGTGCCTATCCTTAACGGACGTGACGTCGAGACCAACCAGTCGGCCCGCCTTCTTGACCGGGATGTGCCCGGCTTCGACCATCCAGCGAATCGTGTCGCCGAAAGTCGCTTCGCCCGGTCGGAAGCACAAACCCGACTTCGCCACGAAGCGGCTCGAGTCCGCGGGTGGCCACAGTGTGTTGATCGCCATCGACTCGGCGGAGATCTGCGTCTCAAACGTCACCAGCTTCTTGGCATAATCCGCGGTCGTGCCCATCGCCCGCATTAGTCTCGGCGAGACCCGTGGACTGAAGATGCGCCGCCCAAGGAGCGCTTCGAGGCGCCGACGAAGTTCTTCCCACGCATAGAAATGCCCGCCGACGATGTAGCGCGCATCCGCGAAATCGCGTGTGGGCGGATGTTCTAAGAGCCATCGGTGCGCATGAGCCAGGTCGCGCACATCGACACACTGAAAACCCGTTGTGCTACGCGGCAGCACTTGACCGACGAACGTTGCCAGCGCACGGTTGGCCGCACTGAGCTTAGGATCATCTGGCCCGCCGCCGGCGATTGGATAGGTGATCTGCACCGGTACGCCCCGCTGCTGCAGCGCCCGGGCATGCTCCTCGCTGTCACGCTTGGACCGCGAGTATGGCTCGGTAGCGTCGGCGAGCGGCGTCGATTCGTCGACGCGCGGGGCCCCCAGGTGAAACAGCGCGGCGACGCTGGAGACATACAGCAGATTACCGATGCCGAGCGCGTGTCCGGCGCCAAGCACCGCCCTCGTCGCGCCGGCGTTGATGTCGTACGTTTCCCGGGCTTTGCGGGGGTCCAGCGACACCGTCGCCGCGGCGTGAAACATGGCGGTGCAGCCCGCCATCGCGTGCTGCACCGCCGCCTGGTCGGTGATGTCGACGGTGACGGAGCGCTCGATGTGCCGACAGCGAGACTCGAACCAGCGCCGCGCCCTTGGTTCGTCGCGTACCAGCAAGCGCATCTCGTGGCCCGCATCGAGCAGCGCCAGTACGGTGTGAGCGCCAACTAATCCGGTCGCGCCGGTGGCGAAGACCCTCATTCGCGACCGACCCGCACCTCCACCGCGATGATCAGCGATTTGAGCCATTCCGCCACTAACGTCACCCATGTCGTTCCGTCCGAATTGCGGCTTGCCAACAATCGTGGCCGCGCCCAGACAAGCTCGATAGGGTAGCTGGCTACTCGGTCTCCCTGTATCCACAAAAGCCTCGTGGTGGTGAGGTGGCCACGACAGCCGGTGGCACCCCTCGCATCGCGGCAGCACCCGCACTGTTGCGGATAGCGCCGCGCCTGATGCTTGGTGCAACATGTCAGCACCCAACCACTCTCGGCTGCGCAATTCCTCATCCAAATGGGTGAGGTCAGCTACCCGTTAACAAGTGACGTTTAGCCAGGGGGAGTGCTATGCAGACGCGACCGGCGAATCGAGGACCACGCGATGGTCACGTCGGTGACTTCCCGCGCCTAGAGGCGATCCATCTCACGAGCCATGCAGGAGTACTCAAGGAATGCGTAGTGCCTCGGGCAGTCGTGACGCACTGGGCGGGCATCTCGCCGCGAGGTCGCAATTGTGCGGCGAATGGACGCCAAGAGAACCGAAGCTCTTCCGGTCCAGCGGCGTATCGTCGGCCTCGCCCGCACAGCTACCGCCGTGCCGAACATGATCTCCTGCTCGGTAATCAAGGCGGGCGCAGGTGATGCGGCCTCAACGGTGGGCTCACGGTCCCGTGCACTGGCATAGGCTTCTGGTGTTGCGGTCATTTCCCCGCTCCTCACGGCTCGGATTGATTGCTGATGAGGTGCCGCCCATCCATCTCGACTGGGCGGTCTTGGTGTAGGTGCGATGTTGGCGGCGCATGTGCTTCCTCCGTCACTGTCGCCGGAACAGTTCGACACTTGTGCTGGCCCACGTTCTGTTACTGGGAATAGTGGATCGCGCGGGACCAATCGACATGAGTGGTGCACTACTCACATTTCGCAGCATGGCGGCCTGGTAGCACGGATACGCGATCTCGCGCCGGGGTCTTGTCGGCTCGCCTGAGACGACGAGAATCAATTGTCTTCGTACCGGGGCACGACTGGGAGACGGCGATGGCTGACAGCCAGATGCGGGCACTCGTGGACCGCCACATGAGCGCTGAAGGTCACGGGGATATCGACGGCGCAGTGGCCGTGTACACCGACGACATCGAGCATGATGTGGTCGGATTCCCCAATAGCCCCACTCGCGGTAAGGACGGGGCCCGCGGCTTTTATGCCTACCTCACCGCCAACTTCCGCAGCGAAAGCTGGCATGTCCTGCGCCAGTACGTGGCCGGCGAGGCGATGGTCCTCGAAATGCTCATGACGGGCACCGTGATCGGATCGTTGCTCGGGCTTCCGGGTAACGGGCGGCGCATCAGATTTCGGATGCTGCATGTCTTCGAGTTCCGCGACGGGCTGATTAGCCGCGAGAATGTGTGGCTTGACACGGCCGCGGTGGTTAATCAGCTAGGTTGACGCGCTGCTGCCATGGCGTTGCGCGGTGCAAAACTGGCTGGTCCCGGCATGCTCGGCGCCGAGCGAGCAGCTGTCGGCACGACTCGATCACCACAGGCAGTTCGACGTAGTCGACAGGTTAGATGAGTAGCTGACTACTTACGTGTCCTTGCGGGACCGGAGCGACGATGGCGTCGCGGCTAGCAACCGTTAATGGCCAGCCGACTCGTTCCTACCTGAGAGGCCCTTATGACCGCCGACACGATGCCTACGCCCGTTTGCCCGAACGCCTTCGACGCGGGGCTGCCCATCTTGGCCTATGAGCACCTGCATGATCCTGAGGAGGCGCATCGGCTCATCGCTCAAGCCCGCAGTCGAACACCGATCGCAATGGGTACCCACGGCCCCGAAGTCCTGAGTTACGAGCTGGTTCACGCCGTGCTGCGCGACCAACGGCTCCGCGTGCCTCACGGGATGTTCCTCGCCGCCCAAGGCATCACCTCCGGCCCGATATGGGACCGCGTCGCGACCAACCTGATCAGTCTGGACGGCGACGAACACCACCGGCTGCGCCGCCTGGTGTCAAAGGCCTTCACACCGCGAGCCACCGCACGGCTGCGCACGACGATCCGCGACGTCATCACCGAACTCGTGGACCGCCACACCGCTTACGGGCGCTGCGAGGTGGTCGCGGACATCACACGCCAATACCCGATCCCCATCATCTGTGCGCTGCTGGGCGCCCCAGCCGAGGACTGGCAATTGTTCTCCGACTGGACCGACGACATCTTCAAGGTCTTCAGCTGGAACGCCGCCGACGAAACGGCCTCGATCCTGGCCGCCTGGGAGGCGCTTGACGCCTACATCGACGACATGGTCGCCAGCCGGCGGCGTACATTGACCGACGACCTGATCTCGGAGCTGATCCGCGCGGAAGAGGACGGCGACCGTCTGGGCGCCGGCGAGCTGCGCATGCTGGTAGCGGGGCTGCTGATGGCCGGCACCGACACCACCCGCAACCAGCTCGCCGCCGCGGTGCACGTGCTGTGCGATCACTCGGAGCAGTGGGCATTGCTGGGACGGCATCCCGAGTTGGCGGCCAATGCCGTCGAGGAGATCATGCGCCATTCCCCGGTAGCGTTCGCCATGCTGCGCACCGCCATCGAGGACGTCGAACTCGCCGGCGTCACTATCCCGGCTGGCACCCTGGTCCTCGCAAACATGGCCGCAGCCAACCGGGATCCCGCCGTCTACGACGATCCCGACCGCCTCGACATCACCCGCGACGGCGCCCCGGCGATGCAGACATTTGGCGCGGGCATGCACTACTGCCTCGGTTCCCACCTCGCCCGCCTCGAGCTCGCCGAAGCCCTCACCGTCATGACACAACGCATGCACAACGCGCGCCGCACCGGACCGGCCCCGTGGAAGCCGCTAACTGCGCTCAGCGGGCCGACCACCCTACCCATCGAATTCGACACCGCAGATTAAGCATTGGCGAGCGCGGCGAATGGACCCAACCAGCGGCGCAAACGCGGCACATACGCCCGTTCGCCGTTGGTTCGGCGGCTTCATGGAGTGAGTGCGAGCACGAGGCCGACGAGTTCGGCTTGGCGGTGGGTGTCGGTCTTGTCGAAGGCGTGTTGCAGGTGGGTGCGAACCGTTTCATACGACACCGATAGCTCGTCCGCGATTTGTTTCAGACCCGCACCATGCGTGAGCCGTAGGGCGACTTCGGCCTCGCCCTCGGTGAGTCGGTAGAGTCGGCGCAACAGCGTTGCGGCGGACTCAGTTTCGCGCTCTGGGTCCTTGATCAAAACCAACGCCGATGGCTCCCCTGCCCTTTCACTAGTTCCGATGCGATGCAGCGGGATCACCTGAATCACATAGGGACGCAGGCCCGATGGGCGTCTGCAGATCAAAGAGCGCCCGCCACGAAGCCCTGATTCTCCACCGATCAGCGCACCATGCAGCGCGCAGTGCAACTCGCGCTCGGTCTGCATATTTATTGCCCCGATGCGCCCCGATTCTGTGTGCAGGCCGTCGTTGCCGCGCAGAACGTCTTCGGCGGCGGAATTGAGGTTGATTACCCGGCAATCTGTTCCGACGACGATGACAGCATCTCGGATCGCGTCGAGCGCCCGCGCAAGCTCCGTATTGCGTTCGACTACAGCGGCGAATTGGTCCTGCGTCCGGACCGCCTGCTGCAGATGCACCACCAAGCTGCCTACCAGCTTCACCCGCTCGGGCGCATCAAAATACCGTTTCGATGACATCACTAGAAAACAGGTCGGTCGAGGACCGCCGGTGAGCCGGACGAATAACCCATCTTCTAGTTCGTTGGGCTGCATCCAGCCCGTATAAAACTCCGCATTCCGGTTCGGAACGATGATTTCCGGCCCGGTCCGCACCACGCCGATCGGGCCGTTCTGCACCCTCTCGAGCACATAATCCAATCGGCGGTAATGCTCCGCATAGGTCTCGAGCGCTGCCAGCGGAAGAGTTGAATCCTGGAACGACCAAACGCTGCCCCCGCCCATCAGCAGCGATCCCCCGGTGCCACCGAGCACGCGCTGAACGTCGCGGATGGCCGCGTCCCACTGCTGGGGCGCGACGGCCGCGGCGTAGATGTCGGCTACGAGGCGCGAGAAGTCCTCGACCGTGACCATCGCCCGGCGCCGGATTCGCTCAGTCATGGGCTCAGCGCGAGTAGTAGACGGACGAGCTCAGCTTGGCGGTGGGTGTCAGTTTTGTCGAAGACGTGTTGCAGATGGGTGCGAACTGTCGTCCATGAGATCGACAACTCGTCTGCAATTTGCTTGAGGTTCGCACCGTGCATCACGTGTAGGGCAACCTGGGCTTCGGCTTCGGTGAGGTGGTAGAGCCGGCGCAACAACGCTGCGGCGGGTTCGGGTTCGTCTTCTGGGTCGATAATCAACACCACCGCCATTGGCTGTCGGAGTGGCTCATCGGCATTGCGGCGGTGTGACGGCAGCACGTGAATGACGTAGGCCCGCTTACCCGATGGCCGAACGCAGGTTAGCGACCGGCCTGTACGAACGGCAGAGCCATCGGCCGCTAGTGCACTTTGGATGGCGCAATGCAGCTCTTGTTCTGCATGGGTGGTTGTTGCGGCGATATGTCCTGACCGCATGCACACGCCGTCTTCCGCGCAAAGGATCCGCTCGGCGGCCGAATTCAGGTTTATCACCAGATGCTCGCCTGCGACGACGATGACACCGTGCCGGACAACCTCAAGTGCGCCTGCCAGCTCAACGACGCTGTCGGCCAGAGCCGCCAGTTTGTCCTCCGTGTGCAGCGCCTGTCGCACGTGTCCAACCAGCCCGTTCATCAAGGTCACGCGTTCAGGCGTGTCGAACGACTCAGTCCGCCGCGGCGACGCCACGATCAAACACGAGGGGCGTTGTCCACCGGTCAGGCCGACGAACAGCCCGTCTTCGATGCCGTTCGGGCGCATCCAGTCGTTGTAGAACTCTTCGTTCGTCCGCGGTGCTATCAACTCTGTGCCGGTGCGTACTGCGCCGGCTGGACCGTTCCCAACCCCGGCGAGCACATAGTCGAGGCGGTGGTAGTGCTCGGCGTAGGTCTTACCGACCTCGGCTGGCGCAGTCGTGGCTTGAATGGACCACACTCCACCCGCGGATTCAATGAGCGTGCCGATCGTCCCGCCCAGGCTGCGGCAAATCTCATCGAGGGCCGGCTCCCAGTGCCGGGGAGTGACCGCGGCGGCGTAGATGCCGGAAACTAGGCGCGAGAAGTCCTCGACCGTGACCATCGACCGGCCCCTGATTCGCTGGCTGGTATCCGCATCGGCACCTTCCTCAGTGTGATTCTCCTATGAAGAGTATCTGGATTTCACCCATTTGGATGAGGCATTGCGCGAGTCAGGGTGCTTGTGTTCAGGCATGTTCGCGCAGGGCACCGCCGCGGCGCCTGCTCTCGCTGCGGCGGACCATCCGCGCAGCGTGGATGGGGTCGGCTACCGACGTGGCAGGGCGAGGCCAACGGTTACCGAGGTGAGACCGCACGGTCGTCAACGGCAGGCGGACCGAGGATCAGTGCGCATACGGTTGCCGCTGACGGGCCGCTTCGAGCAAATGCGGCTTATCGACAGCGCGCTATGGGAGCCCGATGTTTGCGGGATGGTCATTCGTGGGGCTGCGGGTGTTGGCAAAAGCCGGATCGCCCGCGAGGCGCTGTCGTTCGCGGCATCGAAGGGATGCGAAACGCGTTGGGTGGTGGCGACGTCGTCGGCGCAGATGCTTCCGTTGGGCGCGTTCGCCCCTTGGGCGGGGTCGGCCGCGGGTGACACGCTGCAACTGGTAGGCGGCGTGATCGAGTCGCTGACTGCGGCATCGGCTGGGAGCCCGGTGGTGATTGGTGTTGACGACGTCAGTTTGCTCGATGACGCGTCGACATTTGTCTTGCATCAGATCGTCCAGCGAGGCGCTGCGAAACTCATCCTGACGGTGCGGGACGGGGAGCCGATCAGCGCGGGCATGCGTGAGCTGTGGAAGGCTGGCCAGTTCGAGCGGCTTGATCTGCAGCCTTTATCACCCGCCGAAACCCTGGAGCTGCTATCGGCGACCCTCGGTGGATGTGTGGATCTGGACGCGGCCCGCCGCTTATGGAACCTGACCTGCGGCAACGTTTTATACCTGCGCAACATCGTGGAGCAGGAGATCGCCGATGGCCGGCTCGTCGAGCAGCATGGTCGTTGGTGCTGGGTCGGCGAACCGGTCGTGCCGCCCGATTTGGTTGAACTGATCGAATCGCGCATCGGTGCCCTGCCGGCATCGGTGAGCGATGTGGTCGACGTGCTGGCGATCGGCGAGCCGATTGAGCTGGGGTCACTGACGCGTATCACCGATCCGGCGGCGGTCGAGGAGGCCGACGTGCGCGGCCTCCTGACGCTGGACCAGGTCGACGGTCGTGTCGAGGTGCGGGTGGCGCATCCGCTGTATGCCGAGGTGCGCAAGCGGCGTGCGGTACCCACCAGGCTGCGCCGGTTGCGGGGACTGGTCGTGGCTGAACTCGCCACTGTCGGCTGCGCCGACGTGCGGGCGGTGGTGCGGCGCGCCGTGTTGAGCCTGGACTCCGATCTTGAGCCCGACGCCGACCTTCTGACCAGCGCCGCTCCGGGGGCGGTGTGGCTGATGGATCTGCCCCTGGCCGATCGGCTCGCCGATGCGGCCATCCGCGCTGGCGGGGGTCCGGAAGCGAATTTCCTCCGCGCGTATGTTTTATCGTCGCTGAGCCGCGGCGAGGAGGCCGACGCGGTGCTCGCGGACATGCCCACTAGCGAATTGGGCGACGGCGAGCGTGCCAGGCTCGCCAATCTGCGGGCCACCAACAGGCTCTTCACCCTCGCAGATCCCCAAGGGGCGAAGAGGCTGATTGACGACGCGTCGCGAGCGATACCGGCGCAGGCTCACAGCTGCATCAACGCCTTTCTCACCGTGTACTGGGCAGCGATGGGCAGGCCCGACGCCGCCAGCAAAGCGTCGAAAGGCGTTGTGCCAGAACAGCTATCCGATGTGGCCTCCCGTTTTACCGCGTGGGCCAGAACCGTTGCGGCCGGGGACGCCGGCCGAACCATCGAAGCCGCGGCCGCTGCGAGCACCGGATACCCCGTGGCAGTACGCGGCTTCGTCATCATCACCGACGCGCACGTCGGCGCGCTGCTG
>NZ_JAEKMI010000005.1 GCF_020217485.1 Mycobacterium sp. WUMAC-067
AGGCGGTAGCCTGGACTTTTCCAGCTGCGTGTATATCGGGGAAGGACCTGGCCAGCAAGGCCGATGATTGATGAACCGGAAAAACGTTATTCGCACCATCACGGCGATCGCTGTCGTGGTGCTGCTCGGCTGGTCGTTCTTCTACTTCAGCGACGACACTCGCGGCTATAAGCCCGTCGACACGTCTGTGGCGATGTCCCAAATCAACGGCGACAACGTCAAAAGCGCACAAATCGACGATCGTGAACAACAGCTGCGCCTGACCCTGAAGAAGGGCAATGGCGACACGGACAATTCCGACAAGGTCATCACCAAATATCCCAGCGGGTATGCGGTCGACCTGTTCAACGCGCTGACCGCCAAGAACGCGAAGGTCAGCACCGTCGTCAACCAGGGCAGCATCCTGGGCGAGCTGTTGGTCTACGTCCTGCCGCTGCTGCTGCTGGTGGGGCTCTTCGTGATGTTCTCCCGCATGCAGGGCGGCGCCCGCATGGGCTTCGGATTCGGCAAATCGCGCGCCAAGCAGCTTTCCAAGGACATGCCCAAGACCACGTTCGCCGACGTCGCCGGCGTCGACGAGGCGGTCGAGGAGCTTTACGAGATCAAGGACTTCCTGCAGAACCCCGGCCGCTATCAGGCGCTGGGCGCCAAGATCCCCCGGGGCGTGCTGCTCTACGGTCCGCCCGGGACCGGTAAGACCCTGCTTGCCCGCGCGGTGGCGGGCGAGGCCGGCGTCCCGTTCTTCACCATCTCCGGCTCCGACTTCGTCGAGATGTTCGTCGGTGTCGGCGCGTCCCGGGTGCGCGACCTGTTCGACCAGGCCAAACAGAACAACCCGTGCATCATCTTCGTCGACGAGATCGACGCCGTGGGCCGCCAGCGCGGCGCGGGCCTGGGCGGCGGGCATGACGAGCGCGAGCAGACGCTGAACCAGTTGCTGGTCGAAATGGACGGGTTCGACCCGCGGGCCGGCGTCATCCTGATCGCGGCCACCAACCGGCCGGACATTCTGGACCCGGCGCTGCTGCGGCCCGGCCGCTTCGACCGGCAGATCCCGGTGTCCAACCCGGACCTGGCGGGTCGCAAAGCGGTGCTGGAGGTGCACTCCAAGGGCAAGCCGATCGGCCCGGACGCCGACCTTGCCGGGCTGGCCAAGCGGACCGTCGGCATGACCGGCGCCGACCTGGCCAACGTGATCAACGAGGCGGCGCTGCTCACCGCCCGGGAGAACGGCACCGTCATCACCAGCGCCGCCCTGGAAGAGGCGGTGGACCGGGTGATCGGCGGCCCGCGCCGCAAGGGCCGCATCATCAGCGAGCAGGAAAAGAAGATCACCGCCTATCACGAAGGCGGCCACACCCTGGCGGCCTGGGCGATGCCCGACATCGAACCGATTTACAAGGTGACGATCCTGGCGCGGGGCCGCACCGGCGGGCACGCGGTGGCGGTACCGGAGGAAGACAAGGGACTGCGGACCCGCTCGGAGATGATCGCGCAGTTGGTGTTTGCGATGGGCGGGCGCGCCGCCGAGGAGTTGGTGTTCCGGGAGCCGACCACGGGCGCGGTGTCAGACATCGAGCAGGCCACCAAGATCGCGCGCGCCATGGTCACCGAATTCGGGATGAGCTCCAAACTCGGTGCGGTCAAATACGGTTCGGAACACGGCGACCCGTTCCTGGGCCGCACCATGGGAACGCAAGCGGACTATTCGCACGAGGTCGCCCGCGACATCGACGACGAGATCCGCAAGCTGATCGAGGCCGCGCACACCGAGGCGTGGGAGATCCTCACCGAATACCGCGACATCCTCGACACCCTGGCGGGCGAGCTGCTGGAAAAGGAAACCTTGCACCGGGCCGAGCTGGAAGGCATCTTCTCCGGCGTCGAAAAGCGCCCGCGGCTCACCATGTTCGACGACTTCGGTGGCCGCATCCCGTCGGACAAGCCGCCGATCAAGACCCCCGGCGAGCTGGCCATCGAGCGTGGCGAGCCCTGGCCGCCGCCCACCCCCGAGCCGGCCTTCAAGGCGGCCATCGCACGGGCCAGCGAAGCGGCACGACTGGAGGCCTCCCGAAACGCCAACGGCGGCAACGGTTCTCACGGGAGCCAGGGCAGCGGTAAGGGTGCGCCGCCCGGGCCCACCCAACCCGACTACGGCGCGCCGGCCGGTTGGCGCGCGCCGGGATGGCCGCCGCAGCAATCGCAGCAGCCGCAGCAGCCGCAGCCCAACTATTGGCATCCGCCGGCACAGTCGCCCCAGCAGCCCTACTGGCAGCAACCGGCGCCCAGCTACCCGGGCCCGCAGCCGTATCCCGGACAGCAGGGCCACGCCGGCCACCAGCAGGGGTATCCGGGCGGGCCGGGTCGTGCCGGTCAGCCGGGTCAGGCGCAGCCGTCGTACCCGCCGTATCCGCCGTATCCCCCACCGGGCCAGCCCGCCCCGGAGGGTGGCTCACCCGACCGGCAGGATGACGACGTAAGCCGGTCCAATCCGCCGGCCCACGGCTGAGCAAACGGAGGATTCGATGGCACTGCCGGACACCGCGATGTTCCAGATGCGGGTCTTCGACCAGGAGCGTGCCGAGGCCGCGGTCCGCGAGTTGCTGTGCGCGATCGGCGAAGACCCGGACCGGCACGGCCTGCGGGAAACCCCGGCCCGCGTGGCCCGCGCCTACCAGGAGATGTTCGCCGGGCTCTACACCGATCCGGACTCCGTGTTGAACACCATGTTCGACGAGGATCACGACGAGCTGGTGCTGGTCAAGGAAATCCCGCTGTATTCCACGTGCGAACACCACCTGGTGTCGTTCCACGGGGTGGCCCACGTCGGCTACATCCCGGGCAACGACGGCAGGGTCACCGGCCTGTCGAAGATCGCACGGCTGGTCGACCTGTACGCCAAGCGGCCCCAGGTGCAGGAACGGCTCACCAGCCAAATCGCCGACGCCCTGGTGAAAAAGCTCAATCCGCGCGGCGTGATCGTCGTGGTCGAGGCCGAGCACCTGTGCATGGCGATGCGCGGTGTCCGCAAACCCGGGGCGACGACCACGACCTCGGCGGTGCGCGGTCTGTTCAAAACCAACGCCGCTTCTCGAGCCGAAGCGCTCGACCTCATCCTGCGTAAGTGAGCCTGGCGCCTGTGCAGGTAATGGGAGTTCTGAACGTCACTGACGATTCGTTCTCCGACGGCGGCCGCTATCTCGATCCCGACAAAGCCGTGGCACAGGGACTGGCATTGGTCGCCGACGGCGCAAGCATCGTCGACGTCGGGGGGGAATCGACCCGCCCCGGCGCCACGCGCGTCGATTCCCGTGTCGAGACCTCCCGGGTCGCCCCCGTCATCAAAGAGCTTGCGTCACAAGGCGTTACGGTGAGCATCGACACGATGCACGCCGATGTCGCGCGGGCGGCACTGGGCAGCGGCGCGCGGATCGTCAACGACGTGTCCGGCGGCCGGGCCGATCCCGCCATGGCGCCGCTGCTGGCCGAGGCGAAAGTGCCTTGGGTGCTGATGCATTGGCGCTCGGTTTCGGCCGAGCGTCCGCACGCGGCCCCGAGCTACCGCGACGTGGTCGCCGAGGTGCGCGCCGAGTTGCTGGCCAGCGTCGACGCCGCGGTGTGCGCCGGTGTCGATCCCGCCCAGCTGATGATCGATCCCGGGCTGGGATTCGCCAAGACGGCACAACACAATTGGGCGCTGCTGCATGCGTTGCCGCAATTGGTCGGCACCGGGATCCCGGTGCTGCTGGGCGCATCGCGCAAACGGTTCCTCGGTACGTTGTTGGCCGGGCCCGACGGCTCTCCGCGCCCGCCCGACGGGCGCGAGACGGCGACCGCGGTGATTTCCGCGCTGGCCGCGTTGCACGGGGCCTGGGGCGTGCGGGTGCACGACGTGCGCGCCACGGTCGATGCGCTCAAGGTGGTGGCGGCGTGGAACGATGAAACTCACACTGGGCTGGCTGAACACGATGTCTGATCGAATCGAGTTGCGCGGGTTGAAGGTTCGCGGACAACACGGGGTTTTCGGCCACGAACGCGCGAACGGGCAGGACTTCGTCATCGACGTCACGGTGTGGATCGACCTGGCGTCGGCCGCCGCCACCGATGACCTCGTCGACACCTACGACTACGCCGCGCTGGCCCAGCTGGCGGCCGACGTCGTGGCGGGACCCGCGCGCAACCTGATCGAAACCGTCGGCGCCCAGATCGCCGATCAGGTGATGGACGACGAACGCGTGCACGCCGTCGAGGTGGTGGTGCACAAGCCGCAAGCCCCCATCCCGCAGCAGTTCGCCGACGTCTCGGTGGTGGTGCGGCGGTCGCGGCGGGGTCGAGGTTCGGTGGTGCCGTTATGACGCGTGTGGTGTTGTCCGTCGGCTCCAACCTGGGGGACCGGCTGGCGCGGTTGCAGTCGGTCGTCGACGGGCTGGGGGACACGGTGCTCGCCGTGTCGCCGGTGTACGAGACCGACCCCTGGGGCCGGGTGGATCAGGCGCCGTTCCTCAACGCGGTGCTGATCGCCGACGACCCGGCCTGCGACGGGCAGGGCTGGCTGGCCCGGGCGCAGGAGTTCGAGCGGGCGGCGGGCCGGGTCCGCGGCGAGCGCTGGGGGCCGCGCACCCTCGACGTCGATCTCATCGCCTGTTACGGGCAAACCGAGGTGACCTCCCGGGAGAACAACCTGACGCTGCCGCATCCGCTGGCCCATTTACGGGCCTTCGTGCTGATCCCGTGGCTGGCCGTCGACCCGGACGCGCGGCTGACCCTGGCCGGCGGTCCGCAACCGGTCGCCGGCCTGCTCGCCCAGTTGGAAGATGCCGACCGCGAGGGTGTGCGGCCGACCAGCCTGACGCTCGAGCGCAAAACCTGATGGGACCCACCCGCAAGCGTGACCTGTCGGCCGCGGTCGTCGGCGCTGCCGTGCTGGCTTACCTGCTGGTCACGGGCCTGTACCGGTGGTTTCCCCCGATCACGGTGTTGACCGGCCTGTCGCTGCTGGCGGTGGCCATCGGAGAGGCGCTGTGGGCGCGCTACGTGCGCGCCAAGATCAGCGACGGCGAAATCGGCCCCGGTCCGGGCAGGCTGCACCCGCTCGCGGTGGCGCGCAGCCTGATGGTCGCCAAGGCCTCGGCCTGGGTGGGGGCGCTGATGCTGGGCTGGTGGGTGGGACTGCTGGTGTACTTCCTGCCGCGCCGGTCCTGGCTGCGGGCCGCCGCCGAGGACACCTCCGGAACGGTGGTGGCGGCCATCAGCGCGCTGGCATTGGTGGTTGCCGCGCTGTGGCTGCAACATTGCTGCAAGTCCCCGTACGACCCGACCGATCACGGCGAGGGCGCCGAAACCTAGCGCCGATCGAGTCGCGGATCAACCCACGTGAGAATCGCCGGAGTAGGGCGACACGCGGATTGACCTCGCGCAGGTACAGTCAGGCCATGACCGTTCTGTCCCGCGGCGCCCGGGTCCGGCGCGGCGGCCGCAGGCCGGGGTGGGTGCTCTTGACCGCGTTGCTGGTCCTCGCGATAGGTGCCAGTTCCGCATTGGTTTTCACCAATCGGGTGGAACTCCTCAAGCTCGCTGTGATCCTGGCGCTGTGGGCCGCGGTCGCCGGCGCCTTCGTGTCCGTGCTCTATCGCCGCCAAAGCGACGCCGACCAGGCCCGTGTCCGCGACCTCAAGTTGGTCTACGACCTCCAGCTCGACCGCGAGATCTCGGCCCGGCGCGAATACGAACTGACCGTGGAGTCCCAGCTGCGTCGCGAGCTGGCCTCGGAGCTGCGCGCCCAGGCCGCCGACGATCTGGCCGAGCTGCGCGCGGAGCTGAGTTCATTGCGCACCAGCCTGGAGATTCTGTTCGACACCGACCTCGCGCACCGCCCGGCCCTCGGGACGGTCGAGACCGAGCCGCAACCGGAGCGCGCGTACAGCGAGTGGGATCGCAACGGGGAGACCCCGCGCGACAACCCCGTCGATTGGGTGTCCAGCGATCGGGTCACGTCGGTGCCCCAGGACAACGCGCGGGGCCGCGCCGACGAGACGGCCATCATCGACGTGCCCGAAGAACCCCTGCTGCCGCCCCGTCAGCCGCCGCCTCCCCGGCGGGAACGTGCCCGCTACCAGTACGAACCGGCCCAAGAACCCGCGTATCCGGCGCCGGATCCCGCCTACGCCGCACCGCAGGAGCCCACCTACTCCGCACCGCCGGAGCCGCGGTTCGAACCTCGTCACCAACCGCCGCCGCCGGAACCGCAACCCGAACCGCAGCCCCCGCCGGAGCCCGAACCGCAACCGCAGGCGGAACGGCGACGCCAGGAATGGCAGCCGGCGGCCACCGAAGGGCAGTGGTTGCCGCCCGGGGCGCCGGGCAGCAACTGGGCCGCGGACGCCCCCGGCGAATCGGCGGGCGGGCGGCGGCGCGCACGGCATTCGGGCCCCGAGGAATCCCGAGGCGAACCCCGGGACGAAGCCTGGGACGGCCTGCCCGTCGAGCCACCACCCCCACCGCCCTACACCGAGTCCGGCCGCCGGGCACGGTCCCGCCACTCGGCGGAGTACCGCGACTACGGGATGCGCAATTTCGCTCCCGGCAGCGAGCCGCAGGCGCCGCCACCCCCGGTGCACCAGGGCCCGCCCGCCGCCGCGCCCCCGCCACCGCGGCTGGCGCCACCGCCGGTACCGGAGCACGCGCCCCGGCACGGCGGTGAACCGCAGCCCGAGGACGCCGACGCCGTCGGCGAGACCACCTCGACGGGCGGCCAGTCGGTCGCCGACCTGCTGGCCCGCCTGCAGGTGCAGCCCTCCGAAGGCGGCCGGCGCCGCAGACGTGAATAGCCGCGAAGGCTGAGCTGGGAGCTTCCTCACATTGGGAAACGCCTGGTAATCGGCTAGAGTCTCAGTGACCGAACGGTACCCACCCGGTGGGACCGGAACGAAACCAAGAATCTGTGAGGTCGTCTGCGATGGTGCAGTTCGACGGTCTGCGCCCGGCCAGGCTCAAGGTGGGCATCATCTCCGCCGGCCGGGTGGGCACCGCGCTCGGTGTCGCGCTGGAGCGCGCGGACCACGTCGTGGTGGCGTGCAGCGCCATCTCCCATGCGTCGCGGCAGCGGGCCCAGCGCCGGCTGCCCGACACCCCGGTGGCGACGCCGCCGGACGTCGCCGCCGCCGCCGAACTGCTGCTGCTCGCGGTTCCCGACGCCGAACTGGCCGGTCTGGTGTCCGGGCTGGCCGCGACCTCGGCCGTGCGGCCCGGCACCATCGTGGTCCACACGTCCGGCGCCAACGGGGTGGGCGTCCTCGCTCCGCTGGCCGAACAGGGCTGCATCCCGCTGGCGATCCACCCGGCCATGACGTTCACCGGCTCCGACGAGGACATCAGCAGGCTGCCGGACACCTGCTTCGGCGTCACGGCGGCCGACGAGGTCGGATACGCGATCGGTCAATCGCTCGTCCTGGAGATGGGCGGAGAGCCGTTCTGCGTCGCCGAGGGCGCCCGCGTCCTCTACCACGCGGCGCTGGCCCACGCGGGCAACCACATCGTGACCGTGCTCGCGGACGCCCTGGAGGCGTTGCGCGCCGCGCTGCGCGGCAGCGAGCTGCTCGGCCAGCAGTCCGTCGCCGACCAGCCGGGCGGCATCGCCGAACGCATCGTCGGGCCGCTGGCCCGGGCCGCGCTGGAGAACACCCTGCAACGCGGGCAAGCCGCGCTCACCGGCCCGGTCGCGCGTGGCGACGCGGCCGCGGTCGCCGGGCATCTGGCCGCGCTCGCCCAGGTCGGACCCGAACTGGCGCAGGCGTATCGGGTGAACGCCCTGCGCACCGCCCAGCGCGCACGCGCTCCCCAAGACATCGTCGAGGTGCTGGCGCCATGACCCCCGGCAAGCCCCCGGCCTTCAAGGCGGGCGAACTCAACCTGTACCCGAACCCGCGCGACGTCACCGACGTCAGCCGCGCCCTGCGCCACACCGGCCGCCGGGTGATGCTGGTGCCCACCATGGGCGCGCTGCACGACGGCCATCTGGCGCTGGTGCGTGCCGCCAAGCGGGTGCCCGGGTCGGTGGTCGTGGTCTCGATCTTCGTCAACCCGCTGCAATTCGGCGCCGGCGAGGATCTCGACGCCTATCCCCGGACCATGGACGACGACCTCGCGCTGCTGCGCGAAGAAGGCGTCGAAATCGTCTTCGCCCCAACGGCCACGGCGATGTACCCCGACGGTTTGCGCACCACGGTGCAGCCCGGGCCGCTGGCCGCCGAACTCGAGGGCCGCCACCGGCCCACCCATTTCGCCGGCGTGCTCACCGTCGTGTGCAAGCTGCTGCAGATCGTGCGCCCGGACCGGATCTTCTTCGGCGAGAAGGATTATCAGCAGCTGGTGGTGATCCGCCAGATGGTCGCCGACCTCAACATCGACGTGCAGGTCGTCGGAGTGCCGACCGTGCGGGAAGGCGACGGGCTGGCGATGTCGTCGCGCAACCGCTACTTGGACCCCACGCAACGTGAACTGGCCGTGACGCTTTCGGCCGCGCTGACCGCCGCCGCCCATGCCGCCCACCGCGGCGGGGCGGCCGCGCTGGACGCGGCGCGCGCGGTGCTCGACGCCGTGCCCGCGCTCACGGTCGACTACCTCGAATTGCGCGACGCCGGGCTCCGTCCGGCGCCCGCCCACGGGTCGGCCCGGCTGCTGGTCGCGGCGCGGCTGGGCGCCACCAGGCTGCTGGACAACGTCGAAATGCAGATCGAAACTCCCGCCGGCACCTCCGGGCCGGACGGTAATCACGAATACGCCCAATCACCTTGGAGGAACTGATGCTACGGACGATGCTCAGGTCGAAGATCCACCGGGCCACCGTCACGCAGGCCGACCTGCACTACGTGGGCTCGGTGACCATCGACGCCGATCTGATGGACGCCGCGGACCTGCTCGAAGGCGAACAGGTGACCATCGTCGACATCGACAACGGTGCCCGGCTCGTCACCTACGCCATCACCGGCGAACGCGGCAGCGGAGTGATCGGAATCAACGGTGCGGCAGCACATCTCGTCCACCCCGGCGATCTGGTGATCCTGATCGCGTACGGGACCATGGAGGAGGCGGAGGCCCGGACCTATCAGCCGCGGATCGTCTTCGTCGACGCCGACAACAAGCCGATCGACCTCGGCAACGACCCGGCGTTCGTGCCCGCAGACGCGGCCGAGCTGCTGGATCCCCGGATCGTTGCGCGGTAGCCGTGCTGCTGGCGATCGACGTCCGTAACACCCACACCGTCGTCGGGCTGATATCGGGCGCCAAAGAGCACGCAAACGTCGTGCAGCAGTGGAGGATTCGCACCGAAGCGGAAATCACCGCGGACGAATTGGCCCTGACTATCGACGGTTTGATCGGCGACGATTCCGAGCGGCTCACCGGCGCCGCCGCCCTCTCGACCGTCCCCTCGGTGCTGCACGAGGTGCGGCTCATGCTCGACCAGTACTGGCCGTCGGTGCCGCACGTGCTGATCGAGCCCGGGGTGCGCACGGGCATCCCGCTGCTGGTGGACAATCCCAAAGAGGTCGGCGCCGACCGAATAGTCAACTGCCTGGCGGCCTTTCACAAGTTCGGCACGGCCGCCATCGTCATCGACTTCGGATCCTCGATCTGCGTGGACGTCGTGTCGGCCAAGGGTGAATTCCTCGGCGGCGCGATCGCGCCCGGGTTGCAGGTTTCCTCCGACGCCGCCGCGGCCCGCTCGGCCGCGCTGCGCCGAGTCGAGCTGACCCGACCCCGATCCGTGATCGGCAAGAACACCGTCGAGTGCATGCAGGCCGGGGCGGTGTTCGGATTCGCCGGGCTGGTCGACGGCCTGGTCGGGCGCATCCGTGAGGACGTGGCGGGATTCGGGACCGACCTGGGAGATCAGGTCGCGATCGTGGCCACCGGACACACCGCGCCCCTGCTGCTGCCCGAGCTGCAAACCGTCAGCCACTACGAACAGCACCTGACCCTGCACGGCCTGCGGCTGGTCTTCGAACGCAACCGCGACGCCCAGCGCGGCCGGCTGAAGACGGCCCGCTAGGGCGGCCCGCCGGTCAAAGGCGCCACCAGAGTTGATTTAAGCTGGCACGTCGTGAGTGCCGACGACCTAGATATTCCCGAGCAGTACCGGATCCGCCGGGATAAGCGCGCTCGGCTGCTCGCCGAGGGGCGCGATCCCTACCCGGTCGCCGTCGAACGCACCCACACGTTGGCGCAGGTCCGCGCCGCCCACCCCGACCTGCCGGTCGACACGGCGACCGATGACCTCGTCGGCGTCGCGGGCCGGGTGATCTTCGCCCGCAACTCGGGAAAGCTGTGCTTCGCCACGCTGCAGGAGGGCGACGGCACCACCCTGCAAGTGATGGTCAGCCTCGACAAGGTGGGTCGTGATTCCCTCGACGCGTGGAAGGCCGACGTCGACCTGGGCGACATCGTCTACGTGCACGGCAACGTGATCAGCTCGCGGCGCGGCGAATTGTCGGTGCTGGCCGATTCGTGGCGGATGGCGTCCAAGTCGTTGCGCCCGCTGCCCGTCGCGCACAAGGAGATGAGTGAAGAAGCGCGGGTGCGGCAGCGTTACGTCGACCTGATCGTCCGCCCGCAGGCGCGCACCGTGGCCCGGCAGCGAATCGCGGTCATCCGCGCCATCCGCAACGCATTGGAACGGCGCGGCTTTCTCGAAGTCGAAACCCCAATGTTGCAGACGCTGGCCGGCGGCGCGGCCGCGCGGCCCTTCATCACGCATTCCAATGCGCTGGACATCGATCTCTACCTGAGGATCGCACCGGAACTGTTCCTCAAGCGCTGCGTCGTCGGTGGCTTCGACAGAGTTTTCGAACTAAATCGCGTGTTTCGAAACGAAGGTGCGGATTCCACACATTCTCCCGAATTTTCCATGCTCGAGACCTACCAGGCCTACGGAACGTATGACGATTCGGCGGTAGTGACGCGCGAGCTTATTCAAGAGGTCGCCGACGAGGCGATCGGAACCAGACAACTACCGCTGCCCGACGGCAGTGTCTACGACATAGACGGAGAATGGGCTTCTATAGAAATGTACCCGTCGCTGTCGGCGGCGCTCGGTGAAGAGATCACACCGGAGGCGACGGTCGAAAAGCTGCTCGGAATCGCCGACCGGCTCGGTGTCGAGATTCCGCGTGACCGCGGCTACGGACACGGAAAGATCATCGAGGAACTGTGGGAGCACACGGTGGGCAACTCGCTCGTCGCACCCACGTTCGTGCGGGATTTCCCGGTCGAGACAACACCTTTGACGCGTCAGCACCGCAGCATCGCGGGCGTCACAGAGAAGTGGGACCTGTATGTGCGCGGAGTCGAACTGGCCACCGGGTACTCGGAGTTGAACGATCCGGTGGTGCAGCGGGAGAGGTTCGCCGACCAAGCGCGCGCTGCGGCCGCCGGCGACGACGAGGCCATGGTGCTCGACGAAGATTTTCTCGCCGCACTCGAGTATGCGATGCCGCCATGCACCGGAACGGGAATGGGTATCGACCGGTTGTTGATGACTTTGACCGGACTGTCAATTCGGGAGACAGTTTTGTTCCCCATTGTTCGCCCGCACTAGTAGTCGAAAAGCTCAACGCTGCAGCGTCCGTACAGATTGAGTATGCTGCGTTGTTATGGCACATTGGTGACCGGGGAGGTCGTTCCAATCTGCTCAGTAACTGCTCAGGACGAAATGCGAGGGTAAGCCAATGGCAAAAAAAGTGACCGTCACGTTGGTCGATGATTTCGACGGTGCCGGCGCAGCCGACGAAACGGTCGAATTCGGGCTTGACGGGGTGACCTATGAGATTGATCTTTCGTCCAAGAATGCCGCGAAACTTCGCGGAGATCTGAAGCAATGGGTGGAAGCCGGCCGCCGCGTCGGCGGCCGCCGGCGCGGGCGTTCCGGCTCGGGACGCGGCCGCGGCGCCATCGACCGCGAGCAGAGCGCAGCGATCCGCGAATGGGCTCGCCGGAACGGGCACAACGTGTCGACGCGCGGCCGCATCCCGGCCGACGTCATCGACGCGTTCCACGCGGCAACCTGACAGTCTTCGAACCGGCGCCCGGGTCCACGCCCGGGCGCCGGTTTGTCATTTCGCTGGGCGCGAAATGATCGACGGGCGTCCCGGGAAACGAATTGAGACTTTGCGACGTTTCCTCTCCGTACGGCGTCCATACGGCGCGTAACGCCGCAGGCAGTCGCAGGAGAGATTTACGGCCGGAAGGACCAAGTTGCGTCCGCAGCGAACGAGGCCGCACAAGGTTAGGCCCGCTGGCAAGCCGACCATTACAGTGGATGGCAGGTACGCGATTCCGGCCACAGGGAACCGGCAGGGTTGCTAGAAGGGCCGCTAACCAGTTTGTACCGATGTTGAGGGAGAGCAGGTAACCCGATGTTTGAAAGATTTACCGACCGTGCCCGCAGGGTCGTCGTCCTGGCGCAAGAAGAGGCCCGGATGCTCAACCACAACTACATCGGCACCGAGCACATCCTGCTGGGTTTGATTCACGAGGGCGAAGGCGTCGCCGCGAAGTCGCTGGAGTCGCTGGGCATCTCGCTCGAGGGCGTCCGCAGCCAGGTCGAGGAGATCATCGGCCAGGGCCAGCAGGCCCCGTCGGGCCACATCCCGTTCACCCCGCGCGCCAAGAAGGTTCTCGAGCTGAGCCTGCGCGAGGCGCTGCAACTCGGCCACAACTACATCGGCACCGAGCACATCCTGCTGGGCCTGATCCGTGAGGGTGAGGGCGTGGCGGCGCAGGTGCTGGTGAAGCTGGGCGCGGAGCTGACCCGGGTGCGCCAACAGGTCATCCAGCTGCTGAGCGGCTACCAGGGCAAGGAGGCCGCCGAGGCGGGCACCGGTGGCCGTGGCGGCGAGTCCGGCAGCCCGTCCACCTCGTTGGTGCTCGACCAGTTCGGCCGCAACCTGACCGCCGCCGCGATGGAAGGCAAGCTGGACCCGGTCATCGGCCGCGAGAAGGAAATCGAGCGGGTGATGCAGGTGCTGAGCCGGCGCACCAAGAACAACCCGGTGCTGATCGGCGAGCCCGGCGTCGGCAAGACCGCCGTCGTCGAGGGCCTGGCGCAGGCCATCGTGCACGGCGAGGTCCCGGAGACGCTGAAGGACAAGCAGCTCTACACCCTGGACCTGGGCTCGCTGGTCGCGGGCTCGCGCTACCGCGGTGACTTCGAGGAACGCCTGAAGAAGGTGCTCAAGGAGATCAACACCCGCGGCGACATCATCCTGTTCATCGACGAGCTGCACACCCTGGTGGGTGCCGGTGCCGCCGAGGGAGCGATCGACGCCGCGTCGATCCTTAAGCCCAAGCTGGCCCGCGGCGAGCTGCAGACGATCGGCGCCACCACGCTCGACGAGTACCGCAAGTACATCGAGAAGGACGCCGCCCTGGAGCGCCGCTTCCAGCCGGTGCAGGTCGGTGAGCCGACGGTGGAGCACACCATCGAGATCCTCAAGGGTCTGCGCGACCGCTACGAGGCGCACCACCGGGTCTCGATTACCGACCCGGCACTGGTCGCGGCGGCCACCCTGGCCGACCGCTACATCAACGACCGGTTCCTGCCGGACAAGGCGATCGACCTGATCGACGAGGCGGGCGCCCGGATGCGGATCCGCCGGATGACGGCGCCGCCAGACCTGCGCGAGTTCGATGAGAAGATCGCCGACGCGCGCCGGGAGAAGGAATCGGCGATCGACGCCCAGGACTTCGAGAAGGCGGCCAGCCTGCGGGATCGGGAGAAGCAGCTGGTGGCCCAGCGTGCCGAGCGCGAAAAGCAGTGGCGCTCCGGCGATCTCGACGTGGTCGCCGAGGTGGACGACGAGCAGATCGCCGAGGTGCTGGGCAACTGGACCGGCATCCCGGTGTTCAAGCTCACCGAGGCCGAGACCACCCGGTTGCTGCGCATGGAGGACGAGCTGCACAAGCGGATCATCGGCCAGGAGGACGCCGTCAAGGCCGTCTCCAAGGCGATCCGCCGCACCCGCGCCGGGCTGAAAGACCCCAAGCGCCCGTCGGGTTCGTTCATCTTCGCCGGCCCGTCCGGTGTCGGTAAGACCGAGCTGTCCAAGGCGCTGGCCAACTTCCTGTTCGGCGACGACGACGCGCTCATCCAGATCGACATGGGCGAGTTCCACGACCGGTTCACCGCGTCGCGGTTGTTCGGCGCCCCGCCGGGATACGTCGGCTACGAGGAGGGCGGCCAGCTCACCGAGAAGGTGCGCCGCAAGCCGTTCTCCGTGGTGCTGTTCGACGAGATCGAGAAGGCGCACCAGGAGATCTACAACAGCCTGTTGCAGGTCCTCGAGGACGGTCGGCTCACCGACGGCCAGGGCCGCACGGTGGACTTCAAGAACACCGTGCTGATCTTCACCTCGAACCTCGGCACGTCCGACATCTCCAAGCCGGTCGGCCTGGGCTTCACCCAGGGTGGCGGTGAGAACAACTACGAGCGGATGAAGCAGAAGGTCAACGACGAGCTGAAGAAGCACTTCCGCCCGGAGTTCCTCAACCGCATCGACGACATCATCGTGTTCCACCAGCTGACCCGCGACGAGATCATCCGGATGGTCGACCTGATGATCCAGCGCGTCGGCAACCAGCTCAAGAGCAAGGACATGGCGATGGAGCTGACCGACAAGGCCAAGGCATTGCTGGCCAAGCGCGGCTTCGACCCCGTGCTGGGTGCCCGTCCGCTGCGGCGCACCATCCAGCGCGAGATCGAGGACCAGCTCTCGGAGAAGATCCTCTTCGAGGAGGTCGGTCCCGGCCAGGTCGTCACGGTCGACGTCGACAACTGGGACGGCGAGAGCGCCGGCGAGGACGCGAAGTTCACCTTCACCGGCACCCGCAAGCCGCCGGCCGAGCCGGACCTGGCCAAGGCCGGGGCGCACGCCGCACCGCAGGCGCCGGACGCGCAGTAGGGTGAACCCGGCGGCGCGTGGATTGTGTGCCGCGTCGCAGGGTTCACACTTGCGCGTCGAGAAGGGCGTGCACCGCACAAGGAGGCTCTCGTGGCGAACTCCCAGGTAGCCCGCACCCGTCCGCTCGACCTGTCGGCGGCAAGCGCCGCGCTCTGGTTGGCGGCGACCGTCTTTCTCGCGTTGTTGGCGCTGTACTTCGTCGGCGTCGACCAGGGGGCGGTGTCGCTGTTCGGCAGCGACTCGCATGTGCACGAGTTCGTGCACGACGCGCGCCATCTCCTCGGCTTCCCCTGCCACTGAGCCGGTCTCGTGGAGAAACGCCTGATCGGGGGCGGACTTCTGGCGGGTGCCGTCGGCTCGGTGCTGGCGTTCGTATTCGCCCGGCTGTGCGCCGAGCCCGTCATCGGGCGCGCGATCGCTTTTGAGGACGGCCGCACGGACGCCGAGAACGCGCACGGCGTGCACGAGCACGGCGCCGAGCTGTTCACCCGGACGGTGCAGGCCAACGCCGGGCTGGGATTCGGGGTGCTGATCTTCGGCCTCGCCATGGGCGCCTTGTTCGCCGTGCTGTTCAGCGTCGTCTATGCCCGCACGAATCATGCGCGGCCGCAGGCGCTTTCGTTGCTCTTGGCGGCCGGGGCGTTCTGGGCGGTGTACGTGGTGCCGTTTCTGAAGTATCCGCCGAACCCGCCGGCGGTCGGCCAGTCCGACACGATCGGCGCGCGGACCGGCTGGTATCTGGTGATGGTGCTGGCGTCGGTGGTGTTGGCGATCGGCGCGGCATGGTTGGCGCGTTCGCTCACCGCCCGCTTCGGGGTGGGGAACGCGCGGCTGCTGGCGGCCGGGTCCTATCTGGTGGCGATCGTCGTGGTGGCGGTGCTGCTGCCGGGCGTGGACGAGACGCCGGGACCGCTGCGCGACGCGGCGGGCGCCATCATCTATCCGGGTTTTCCCGCCGACGTCCTCTATGAGTTCAGGTTGGTATCGCTGGCGACTCAGCTGGTGCTGTGGGCGGGCATCGGCCTGGTCTTCTCCGTGGTGGCGTCCCGGCTACTGAGTGAGCGCGCCCCGAGCACCGCGGCGTGACGCAGGTCGTCCGGCTGACGCTCGTCTCGCACGCGGTGACCGCTGCGATGGCGGCCGGGCGGTTTCCCGCCGACGAGCCGCTCAACGACGTCGGCCGCCGCCAGGCCAAAGCCGTGACCGACGAAATCCCCGCTGGGGCACGCCATTTCGTCGCACCCGAGCGGCGCGCTCGGGAGACGGCGGCGTTGCTGGGCCTGCAATCCGTCACGGAGCCGCGGCTCTCCGACCTCGATTGCGGGCGGTGGCGAGGCATGGCGCTCGGGGACGTGCCCCCCGGGGAGCTCGAGGCGTGGCTGACCGATCCCACCCGGGCGCCGCACGGCGGCGAGTCGATCACCGACCTCGTCGACCGGGTGGCCGGCTGGTTGAAGTCGTTGACCGCCAACACCTCACCCGTGGTGGCGGTGACGCACCCCGCGGTGATCCGGGCGGCGATCCTGGCGGCGCTGGGCATCCCGCCGGCGTCGTTCTGGCGCATCGACGTCGCACCGGCGGGCCGCGTCCTCATGCATTTCCGCGACGGACGCTGGACGCTGCGGTTGTGACAGCTACTTCGGCGCGATCAACGCGAAGGCCTGCTTGGCGACCTGCAGCATCCAGCCGGTCACGGTCGGCCCGTGATCGCGCGGCCAGGTCAGCTGGAAGCTGACCACCCACGGCTGGCGCGTCTTGTCGACGGCGTACCAGCTGAACGTCAAATCACCCGGCAGGCCACCGGCTTTCGCGCCGATGTAGGGCCATACGTTGCGGTCCAGCTGGATACCCGCGACCGCGGACAGGATCTCGCGCACCGGAGCCGCCGCGCCGACCGCGTCGGCCTGCAGCGCCGCGTGGACCCGGCAGATGTCCTCGGCGTTGCCGTACCACTCCGCGCCGTACGAGGACGCGGGCGAGTGAGCACGCATCGGATCCGGGTCGTACGGCGTGGAATTCGCTTGCTCCAGCAGCTGGGCCCGCACTTGCGGGGACCCGTGCTCCCATTGGCCGCGCAGGTCGGGTCTGCCCCAGCCGACCGAGAAAAGCTCGTACATGGTGGGGAAGGGAGTCATGCTGGCCGGGTCGTGATGGCCGGCCGTGGCGAGCGCTTCGGAGATGGCGTGCGTGCCCATCTTTTCGATCAGCAGATCGGTTGCCATGTTGTCGCTGGTGGCGATCATCTTCTCGGCGGCCTTGCGGACCGAGACGTGGGCGCCGGCGGGCAGCGCCAGACCCGACGAGCCGACGGCCCGGCTCTTGTCGGTGACGGTCAGCTGGTCATCCCAGGACACCGTGCCGTTTTTGATGGCGCCGGCCAGGGCGTGCAACACGTACAGCTTGAAAATCGATGCCAGCGGCAGGGATTCGCGGGTGTTGGTGCCCGCCACCGGGTTGCAGTGGCCGTCATCGACCTTGGCGACCTGATAGGAGTAGCGCGCGCCGGTCTTGCTCAGCACCGCGTCGATGTCCTGCCACGACCTGACCGTGGGCGCCCGGGTGTCCAGGTCGAACCGGTCCACCCACCCGCCGTCGTCGGTGTGGATCCGGATGTCTTGGCGGGCACCGTAAGACGACGTCAGGTGCAGCGTGGCCACGCTCGCACCGATGTCCACGCCGTCGAGGCTGAACGGACGATCCCACCACAGCGCCTCCATGGTGGTTTCCACCGACTCGACCTTGTCGGCAGCGGCGAGCGTGCCGACCCCGACCGGCCCGATGGGCCAATCCGAGTTGAGCATGTCCAACGTCTGCTGGGCCCGGATGCCGGGCGGGGTCCGGGTGTCGATTTGGCGTCCCGCGTTCGCCGCGTTCGCCTGCGGCGAGGGGGAGGGGGCGCAACCGGGCGCCGAGGTCACGATCAGTGTGGTGGCGGCGCTCAGCGCCAGCGCGCGGCGCCAGGCCGACCGCCCGCTAGCCAGCCTGCTTGTTTGCGGCAACGTCCAGCACAACCTCGAATTCCAGCAGGGACGCCCCGGTCGCCACCGGGTTGGCCCGATGGCCGGCGTGGGCCTCGATGGCGGGACCCTTCGCCCACGCCTGGAACGCCTCATCGGACTCCCAGTGCGTCACCACGAAGTAGCGGTCCTCGCCCTGGACCGGACGCAGCAACTGGAAGCCGAGGAAGCCGGGCTGATTCTCCACCGCATGCGCGCGGTGGGCGAACCGCTTCTCCAGTTCGGGGCCGGCGTCGGCGGGAACTTCGATTGCGTTGATCTTCACCACTGGCGGCATGCCGCTAGGCTACCCCGCCCCCCGCACCGTTCAACGAGGGCGGTCCACGCAAGATGGTGGCATGCCCAGCGATTTGTTGACTCGCCGCGGGGGGCGCGGCGAACCATTGGTGCTGGTGCACGGCCTGATGGGGCGCGGGACCACGTGGACGCGTCAACTGCCGTGGCTGACCCGCGTGGGCACCGTCTACAGCTACGACGCGCTGTGGCACCGGGGACGCGACGTCGACGATCCGCACCCGATCAGCACCGAGCGGTTCGTGGCCGACCTGGGTGATGCGGTGAGCGCGTTGGGCGCGCCGGTCAGGATCGTCGGGCATTCGATGGGTGCCCTGCACGCGTGGTGCCTGGCCGCCGAGCTCCCCGAACTGGTTTCCGCCCTGGTGCTCGAGGACATGGCGCCGGACTTCCGCGGCCGCACCACCGGCCCCTGGGAGCCGTGGCTGCACGCGCTTCCGGTCGAATTCGATTCCGCCGAGCAGGTGTTCGCCGAATTCGGTCCCGTCGCCGGGCGGTATTTCCTGGAGGCGTTCGACCGCACCGAAACCGGCTGGCGGCTGCACGGGCACACCTCGCGATGGATCGAGATCGCCGCGGAATGGGGTACCCGCGACTACTGGGCGCAGTGGCGGGCGGTGCGTGTGCCGTCGCTGCTCATCGAGGCCGGCAACTCGGTCACCCCGCCGGGCCAGATGCAGCGGATGGCCGAAAGCGCCACCGCGGCAACGTATTTGCGGGTTCCGCAGGCGGGTCACCTGATCCACGACGAAGCGCCCGAGGAATACCGCGCAGCGGTGGAGGCTTTCCTGGCCGCGCCGGATTCGCGGGCCTGACGCGCTACTCCTCGCCGGCCAGCGCGAACCGGCCGTCGCGGGTCTGCGTCACCAGACCGTCGGCGAGCAGCGAATACAGCGCCCGGTCGCGCTGCGCGGTATCGGTCAGCCACGCGACATCCAGCTCGGCCCTGGTGGCCGGGGAATCCTTGGCGCGCAACACATCCAGCAACCGGCCGCGGACCTGCCGGTCGGTGCCCGCGTAGGTCTGGACGCGTCGCGGCGGTCCTTGCGCGGCGGGAAAGCCCGCGTGCCGCCAGGCGCACCGGCCCAGCGGACACAGCCCGCACCGCGGGGCGCGCGCGGTGCACACCGTCGCTCCCAGCTCCATCAGCGCGACGGAGAACTGCGGTGCGGTTTCGTCGTCGGGCAGCAGCGCGGCCACGTCGGCGTGGTCACGGTTCGCCGACGGCGCGCCCGCGTCGGCCAGGCCGTGCACGACGCGCGCCACCACCCGGCGCACGTTGGTGTCGACCACCGGCACCCGCCGGCGATAGGCGAAGCAGGCGACGGCGCGCGCCGTGTAGCTGCCGACGCCGGGCAGCGTCAGCAGCGTGTCGACGTCATCGGGAACGACGTCGTCGTGATCGCGCGCGATGACGGTGGCGCACTCGTGTAAACGCTTGGCCCGCCGCGGATAACCCAGCTTGCCCCAGGCGCGCAACACATCCGCGGCGCTGGCAGCGGCCGTCGCCGACGGGGTCGGCCAGCGCCGCACCCAGTCCGACCAGATCGGCAACACCCGGGCCACCGGCGTTTGCTGCAACATGAACTCGCTGACCAGGATCTGCCAGGCGCTGACCCCGGGCTCTCGCCAGGGCAGGTCGCGGCGGGATCGCTCATACCAGGCCAAAAGATTGGTAACTGGTATGTATGCCGGGCCGGGCTCTGGGTGTTCCGGCATGATGGCAGCCATGCCTAACACCAGTCCGGTAACCGCATGGAAGTCACTCAAAGAGGGTAACGAGCGATTCGTCGCCGGTAAGCCGCAGCATCCCAGCCAAAGTGTTGAGCACCGGGCCAGCCTGGCCGCCGGTCAGAGTCCCACCGCGGTCGTGTTCGGCTGCTCGGACAGCCGGGTCGCCGCCGAGCTCATCTTCGATCAGGGCCTGGGCGACATGTTCGTGGTGCGCACCGCGGGGCAGGCCATCGACACCGCGGTCCTGGGTTCCATCGAGTTCGCGGTGAGCGTGCTCAACGTGCCCCTCATCGTCGTGCTGGGTCACGACAGCTGCGGCGCGATCAAGGCCGCCCTGGGCGCGATCGATGAGGGATCCATCCCCGGCGGTTTCGTGCGCGATGTGGTGGAGCGGGTGGCGCCGTCCATCCTCATGGGCCGCCGCGACGGCCTGAGCCGCGTCGAAGAGTTCGTGGAACGACACGTGCGCGAAACCGTGGCGCAGCTCGTGTCGCGGTCCACGGCGATCGCCGAGCGCATCGCCGACGGCACGGTGGCGGTCGCCGGTGTCACCTACCACCTCGCCGACGGGCAGGCGGCGTTGTGCGACCACGTCGGCGACATCGGCGAATAAGCGGCGAATAGGCGGCGAATAGCGGGCCGGATCGCGGGCGAATGGGGCACGCGATCGGCCGCCACTAACACGGCGATTGGCCGGCAAACCTAGCGACACGCCGAGTCGGGTCAGCCAAATCGGCGTGACCTGGGCCTACGCTGCGAACGTGCTCGATCTGGAACCGCGTGGCCCGCTACCCACCGAGATCTATTGGCGGCGCAGAGGCCTGGCCGTGGGCATCGCGGTCGTCGTGATCGGGATCGTGGCCGCCACCGTCATCGCGTTCATGGGACACAGCTCGGGCGCCAAGCCCGCCAGCACCGACAAGCCGAACTCCGCTCAGAGCAAGCCGGGATCGCCTGCGCCCCAGGCGCCCCCACCGGCGGGACCGGAAAGCCCCGCGCCGGGGGCGCCGCCGGCGCAGGGCCAGAGCCCCGAGACGCCCACCCCCACCGCCGCCGTGCAGCCGCCGCCGGTGCTGAAGGAGGGCGACGACTGCCCCGACTCGACGCTGGCGGTCAAGGGCCTGACCAACGCGCCCCAGTACTTCATCGGTGACCAGCCGAAGTTCACCATGGTCGTCACCAACATCGGGCTGGTCGCCTGCAAGCGCGACGTCGGCGCCGCGGTGCTGGCGGCCTACGTCTACTCGCTGGACAACAAGCGGCTGTGGTCGAACCTGGACTGCGCGCCGTCCAACGAGACACTGATCAAGACCTTCACGCCGGGCGAGCAGGTGACCACCGCGGTGACCTGGACGGGCATGGGTTCGGCGCCGCACTGCCCGCTGCCGCGGCCGGCGATCGGGCCGGGCACCTACAACCTGGTCGTACAGCTGGGCAACCTGCGCTCGATGCCGGTGCCGTTCATCATGAACCAGCCCCCACCGCCGCCGGGCCCCGTGCCCGGGCCGGGCCAGCCCGGGGCCGTGCCGCAGCCGGAGGCCCCGCCGATGCCCCCGGCCGGCTGAGCCCAACGCGTATCAGCTCAGTGAGTCGGTGATCGTCGACTCCGCCAGCTGCGAGAGGCCCTCCCGCACGTGGCGCGCCCACATCGCGCCGATGCCGTCGACCGATTGCAGGTCGCTGGCGCTGGCCGCCAGCACGTTCTGCAGCGTCCCGAACGAGCGGACCAGCAGGTCGGCGTGGGCGAACTGCAACCGGGGGATGCCGGCCAGCGCGCGGTAGCCACGCGGGCTGACCGCCGAATCCTGCGCCTCCGTCGTCGTCGGGTAGCCGAAAACCTTTGCCAGAGCGGTGAAGTCGAGCAGCTCGGTATCCGAGAGCGCATCCAGCTCGTCCAGCGTCGCGGTCATCTGCGCTTCGGACAGCGGTTCCGGGCTGGCGTGGTAGTCCCGCACCATCAACCCCCGGGCGATGTCGTTGCCGCCCAGCAGTTCGTCGAGTTGCAGCCGCAGCTGGCGCCCGTCGGTGCCGAGTTCGACCACGTCGTTGTCGATCACCTGGCCGATCCGCCGGACCAGCTCGAGCCGCTGCACCACCGTCAGGACGTCGCGCAGGGTGACGAAGTCCTCGATCTCGGCCCGCGATAGCTGCCGGCTGACCTCGTCGAGCCTGATCTTGTACCGCTCGAGGGTGGCGATGGCCTGATTGGCCCGCGACAGGATGGTCGCGGAATCTGCGACGACGTGACGCTCCCCGCCCACGTACACCGTCACGATGTTCATCGAGTGGCTCACCGAGATCACCGGGTATCCGGTCTGGATCGCCGCCCGCTCCGCCGAGCGGTGCCGAGTCCCCGACTCATCGGTGGCGATCGACGGATCGGGAACCAGCTGCACGTTGGCCCGCACGATGCGGCTGCCGTCGGTGGACAGCACCACGGCGCCGTCCATCTTTGCCAGCTCGCGCAGCCGGGTCGGCGCGTAACGCACGTCCAGGGCGAAGCCGCCGTCGCAGATGGCTTCGACGTTTTCGTCGTTGCCGAGCACGATCAGCGCGCCGGTGCGGCCGCGCAGGATGCGTTCCAGACCGTCGCGCAGCCCGGTCCCCGGTGCCAGGCGGGCAACGGTGTCACGCAACGTCGGACGGGTCACAGCGTGCATTCTGCGGCCCATCGCGTCATGCGTCCAGCCGGTACGGCTTGGCGGGCCCGCCGCGGCGGCCGGCGATGTCGATCATGTGCTCGAGCGCCGCGCCGATGGTGGGCGCCCGCAGCGCCCGCATCCCGCGCGGCACGATGTCGCGCCGGGGGTCGTCGCCGTCCGGGATGAGCGCGATGGTGAAGCCCTGCCGCGCGGCCTCGCTCAGCCGCCGCTCCATGCCGCTGACCCGCCGCAGGTCCCCGGCCAGTCCCACCTCGCCGATCATCACCGCGGTGGTGGGCAGCGGCAGGTCGGCCAGCGCGGAGGCCAGCGCGACCGCGACCGCTAGATCCGATGACGGGTCGGTCAGCCGCATGCCGCCGACGGTAGACAGGTAGATGTCGTGGGCGGCGACGGGCAACTTGGCGTGCTTTTCCAGCACGGCGGTGATCATCGCGGCCCGCGAATTGTCGATGCCGCTGACGGCGCGGCGCGGCGAGCCGCCCGACGGCGTCGCCAGCAGCGCCTGCACTTCGCCGATGAGCGGACGTTTGCCGTCGAGCGTCACCGTGATCGCGGTGCCGGGGACCGGCGCCGGGCGCTGATCCAGGAACAGGTTCGACGGATCGGCGACGCCTTCGATCCCGTTGTCGTGCAACAGGAAACACCCGACCTCGTCGGCGGCGCCGAACCGGTTCTTGATGCCCCGGACCATCCGCAGCGAGCCGTTGCGGTCACCCTCGAAGTGCAGGACCACATCGACGAGGTGCTCGAGGGAACGCGGCCCCGCGATGGCCCCGTCCTTGGTGACGTGTCCGACGAGGATCAGCGCGACCCCGTTGGCCTTGGCCGCGGCCGTCAGCGCCGACGTCACCGCGCGCACCTGCGTGACGCCGCCGGCGACGCCGTCGGCCTCGGTGGTGGACATGGTCTGCACCGAGTCCACGATCACCAGCGCGGGCTTGACCGTGGCGATGTGCTCGAGCACCGTGTGCAGGTCGGATTCGGCCGCCAGGTACACCTCGTCCCCGCCGCAGCCGATGCGGTCGGCGCGCAGCCGGATCTGGCCGGCGGACTCCTCACCGGAGATGTACAGCGCGCGGCGGCCGGACTCCGCGCAGCGGTGGGCGACCTCGAGCAACAGCGTCGACTTGCCCACGCCCGGATCGCCCGCCAGCAGCGTGACCGAGCCGGGCACCACGCCGCCGCCGAGCACCCGGTCGAGTTCGTCTACGCCCGTCGTGCGGTGCTGGCTGGCGCCCGGCTCGATGGATGTGATCGGCACGGCCTGCGACCCGGCCGCCCGGGCGGCGCGGCGCCCGGCGACGGTACTGAGCACCGGGACCTCGTCAACGGTGCCCCAGGTGCCGCACTCGAGGCAGCGGCCGACCCACTTCGCGGTGACGTGCCGGCATTCCGAGCAGCGGTATTGCGAGCGCGCGGTTGCCACGTGATGACGGTATCGAGCCGCTACGACAAGCCCCCGTCACGACAGGCGGTCACCCCGCGTGATTTTGGTGCGGCGGGGTCACTCCGGCCGAAATCGGGACCTGCACGGTGGCCTGTCCGGCCTTCTCGAAAGTGAAGGTGAAGTTGTAAGTGAGGCCGTTCGAGATGGGCTTGGCCAAGGTGACGGTCGCCTTGGCCGCGGTGCTGGAATCGATCGGGCCCGGCGCCACCTTCTGGCCCTCCGGCGTGCCGATGAACAGCATTCCGCCGGCGGGCAACCGGGTGTCGCCGCTGACCGCCACGGTGCCGATGTCGCTGGTGATGCCGACCAGTCTGTCTGGGGCGCTTGGCGACTGGTTGACGGCCACCAGCACCAGGTCCACCGCCCGGCCCGGCTGCAGGAAGTCACCCGTCTGCGTGGCCTGGATGTGGATGTTGCGCAACGCCACGTTGTTGAAGGTGACCTTGTTGCCGTTGATGGCGGGCTCCTGCACCGCCATCTGCGAGACCTGACCGGCTCCGCAACCGCTGAGTAGGGCGGCCGCGACGGCCACCACGCCGGCGATAGCGACCCGGGACGCGAACGCGGGGAGGCCGAGGCGGATCTTGAAGCGGTTCACTCTCTACAGCCTCCTGCTCGGCCCGTTCGACTTATGCAACTATGCACAGTAGTAGGCACGCCGTGCCCGCGGTAGCGCGGGGCGCGGGACCAGCGCGGGAGCGCGGCGCGAGGGCTTTCGCGCCGCCGCCGGAGCCGCTTCCCAAACCGCTTCCGAGCCTCTTCCCAAACCGCTTCGAAGCCGCTTCGAAGGCCGAACGGGGGCGTTGGTAATGTGCTCCATTGCACGACTTGCTCCCCATGTCAACCCCTAATCTGCGCGTGTTGTGCCCCTGACCTGCATCGTTGCTTCGCGCGTGGTTAGGCGGCCGTGTTAGGATGAAGTAACGAAAGGGGCTCGAATCAGATGATCTTCAAGGTCGGCGACACCGTTGTTTACCCACATCACGGTGCTGCGTTAGTCGAGGCGATCGAAACCCGGACGATCAAAGGGGAACAAAAAGAATATCTCGTCTTGAAGGTGGCGCAGGGAGACCTGACCGTTCGAGTTCCCGCGGAGAACGCCGAATATGTCGGCGTCCGTGACGTCGTCGGACAGGAAGGTCTCGACAAGGTGTTCCAGGTGCTGCGCGCCCCGCACACCGAGGAGCCGACCAACTGGTCGCGCCGCTACAAGGCCAATCTCGAAAAGCTTGCCTCCGGCGACGTCAACAAGGTGGCCGAGGTAGTGCGCGACCTGTGGCGCCGCGACCAGGAGCGTGGCCTGTCGGCAGGTGAGAAGCGCATGCTGGCCAAGGCCCGCCAGATTCTCGTCGGTGAATTGGCGTTGGCGGAGAGCACCGACGACGCCAAGGCGGAGACCATCCTCGACGAGGTTCTGGCCGCCGCTTCCTGAAGGCCCTGACGCTTCGGTGGCCCCGGAGACGGGCACCTCGGGCAACGTGATCGCCGTCGTCCCGGCCGCAGGGTCGGGCGAACGGCTGGCGGCGGGAATTCCCAAGGCATTCTGCGAGGTTGCCGGCCGCACCCTGCTGGAGCGCGCCGTCGCCGGCCTGCTGGAATCCGGCGTGGTCGATCACGTCGTGGCGGCGGTCCCCGCCGACCGGATCGATGAGGCCAAGCGCGTCCTTGCCGACCGGGCCACCGTCGTGGCCGGCGGGCCCGACCGCACCCAATCCGTCGACCTGGCCCTGGCCGCCCTCGCCGGTAGCCCCGCGTTCGTGTTGGTGCACGACGCGGCGCGCGCGCTCACTCCCCCGACGTTGATCACCCGCGTGGTCGACGCCCTGCGCGCCGGCCACGACGCCGTCGTGCCCGCGTTGCGGCTGCATGACACCATCAAGGCCGTGGACGCCAACGGGGTGGTCCTGGGGACGCCGGAGCGCGACGGGCTGCGGGCGGTGCAGACGCCACAGGGGTTCGCCACCGAACTGCTGCTGCGCGCCTATCGAGCGGCCGCCGGCGCGACCGGATTCACCGACGACGCGTCGCTGGTCGAGCACGTCGGCGGGCAGGTTCAGGTGGTCGACGGCGATCCGCTGGCCTTCAAAATCACCACTCAGCTCGATTTGATGCTGGCCGATGCGATCGTGCGCCGGTGAGCGCGCCCCTTCCCCTTCCCAAGGTCGGCCTGGGCGTCGACGTGCACCCGATCGAACCCGGCCGGCCGTGCTGGCTGTTGGGCCTGCTCTTCGCCGAGGCCGACGGCTGCGCCGGCCATTCCGACGGCGACGTGGGGGCGCACGCGCTGTGTGACGCGGTGCTGTCGGCGGCGGGGCTCGGCGACGTGGGCGCCGTGTTCGGGGTCGACGATCCTCGCTTCGAGGGCATCAGCGGCGCGGACATGCTGCGCCACGTCGCCGACCTGGCGTCGGGCGAAGGCTTCCGGGTCTCCAACGCCGCCGTGCAGGTCATCGGGAACCGGCCGAAGGTCGGCCCGCGCCGCGCCGAGGCGCAGCGAGTGTTGTCGGAATTGCTGGGGGCGCCGGTGTCGGTGTCGGCGACGACCACCGACGGGTTAGGGCTGACCGGACGCGGTGAGGGCCTGGCCGCCATCGCCACCGCGCTGGTGGTCCCCACCGGCTAAGCCCGCGCAGCGCCGGGCGCCGGGGAACTACCCGGTAAGCTGGCACGTCGTGACCGATCGCGCCCGCTTGCGGCTACACGACACGGCAGCCGGTGCCGTGCGTGATTTCGTTCCGCTGCGCGAGGGCCACGTCTCCATCTACCTGTGCGGCGCCACCGTCCAGGGCCTGCCGCACATCGGCCACGTCCGCAGCGGGGTGGCCTTCGACATCCTGCGCCGCTGGCTGATCGCGCGCGGCTGCGACGTCGCCTTCATCCGCAACGTCACCGACATCGACGACAAGATCCTCAACAAGGCCGCCGCGGCGGGCAGGCCGTGGTGGGAGTGGGCCGCCACCTACGAACGCGCCTTCAGCGCGGCTTACGACGCCCTGGACGTGCTGCCGCCGTCGGCCGAGCCGAGGGCCACCGGCCACATCACCCAGATGATCGAATTGATGGAACGGCTGATCGAAACCGAGCACGCGTATGCCGCCGGCGGCGATGTCTACTTCGACGTGCTCAGCTACCCGGAATACGGGCAACTGTCCGGCCACAAGATCGACGACGTCCATCAGGGCGAAGGCTCGGCCACCTGCAAGCGCGATCAGCGCGACTTCACGCTGTGGAAGTCCGCCAAGCCTGGCGAGCCGTCCTGGCCCACCCCGTGGGGCCGGGGCCGGCCGGGCTGGCATCTAGAATGCTCGGCGATGGCCCGCACCTATCTGGGCACCGAATTCGACATCCATTGCGGCGGAATGGATTTGGTGTTCCCGCATCACGAGAACGAGATCGCCCAGAGCCGGGCCGCCGGCGACGGGTTCGCCCGCTACTGGCTGCACAACGGCTGGGTGACCATGGGCGGCGAGAAGATGAGCAAATCGCTGGGCAACGTGCTGGCCATCCCGGCGATGCTGCAGCGGGTGCGCCCCGCCGAGTTGCGCTACTACCTGGGCAGCGCCCACTACCGGTCGATGCTGGAATTCTCCGAGACCGCCCTGCAGGACGCGGTGAAAGCCTATGTCGGCGTTGAGGAATTCCTGCACCGGGTGCGGGTGCGGGTCGGTGCCGTCGAGCCCGGCGAATGCACGCCGCGGTTCGCCGAGGCCCTCAACGATGACCTCGCGGTGCCGGCCGCGCTCGCCGAGGTGCACGCCGCCCGCGCCGAAGGCAACCGCGCGCTGGACACCGGCGATCACGAGGGCGCGCTACGCCATGCCCGGGCGATCCGCGCGATGATGGGCATTCTGGGTTGCGACCCGCTCGACGAGCGCTGGGAATCCCGCGACGAGACGTCGGCGGCGCTGGCCGCCGTCGACGTGTTGGTGCACGCGGAGCTGGAGAATCGGGAGAAGGCGCGCGAGCAGCGCAACTGGGCGCTCGCCGACGAGATCCGCGACCGGCTCAAGCACGCCGGCATCGAGGTCACCGACACCGCCGACGGGCCGCAGTGGTCGCTGCAGGCCGGCCCGGAACAGTAAGGGACCACGTATATGGCCGGCAACTCGCGACGCCGTGGCGCAATCCGCAAGGCAGGCACCAAGAAGGGCCCGACGGTCGGTTCGGGCGGCCAGCGCCGCCGCGGGCTGGAGGGCCGCGGCCCTACGCCTCCCGCACACATGCGCCCCAACCACCCCGCCGCCAAGCGCGCCCAGTCGGCGTCGCGCCGGCCCGCGCGGGGTAGGACCGACGAGACCGAGACGGTGCTGGGGCGCAACCCGGTGCTGGAATGCCTGCGCGCCGGCGTGCCGGCGACCGCGCTCTACGTGGCGCTGGGCAGCGAAGCCGACGAGCGGCTCACCGAATCCGTCTCCCGCGCGGCCGATTTGGGCATCGCGATCCTCGAGGTCCCGCGCACCGACCTGGACCGGATGACCAGCAACCACATGCACCAGGGCATCGCGTTGCAGGTGCCGCCGTACAACTACGCCCACCCCGACGACCTGCTCGAGGCGGCGACCGGCTCGCCGCCCGCGCTGCTGGTCGCTCTCGACAACATCTCCGATCCGCGCAACCTGGGCGCCATCGTGCGTTCGGTCGCGGCGTTCGGCGGTCACGGCGTCCTGATCCCGCAGCGCCGGTCGGCCTCGGTGACGGCGGTGGCCTGGCGCACCAGCGCCGGGGCGGCCGCCCGGGTCCCGGTGGCCCGGGCCACCAATCTCACCAGGACACTGACGGATTGGGCGAATCGCGGCCTGCGGGTGATCGGGCTGGACGCCGGCGGGGGCACCACGCTCGACGACCTCGACGGCACCGACCCGGTGGTGGTCGTCGTCGGGTCGGAAGGCAAGGGGCTGTCGCGGCTGGTGCGGCAGAACTGCGACGAGGTGGTGTCCATTCCGATGGCCGGCAATGCCGAATCGCTGAACGCCTCGGTGGCCGCCGGGGTGGTGCTCGCCGAAATCTCCCGTCAGCGCAGGGGTTAGGTGATCGCCCGCCTCGTCGCCGCCCTGCTGGCGGCGACGGTGCTCGTGGCGTCGCCGGCCGCATCAGCGCAAGCGCCCGGATTCGACCTGCAGGCCCACCGCGGCGGACGCGGGGAGGCCACCGAGCAGTCGCTGCGGGCCTTCGCCAGGTCGCTCGAATTGGGCGTCACCACACTGGAATTCGACATCGTGCTCACCCGGGACCGGCAACCGCTGGTGTGGCACGATCCGGCGATCGCCGCCGAGAAATGCAGCGACACCGCGCCCGCGTTCGCCGGAGACCCGCAGTATCCCTACGTCGGCAAACTCGTGCACGAGCTCACCCTGGCGCAGCTCCGAACCCTGGACTGCGGGCGCCGGCTGGATGACTTCCCGCACGCCGAAGTGGTGCGGGGCAACAAGATCGCCACGCTGCCCGAGGTTTTCGCGCTCGCCGACTCCTACGGCGCCGACGCCGTGCGCTACAACATCGAAACCAAGGTGGAGGCCGATGAGCCCGGCGCGTCGGCCGAGCCGCAGGAGTTCGTCGACGTGATACTGGCCGCGGTCAGGGCCGCGGGCAAGACCGAGCGTGTGGAGATACAGAGCTTCGACTGGCGCACCCTGCCGCTGGTGCGCCGGGCCGAACCGTCGATTCCGTTGGTGGCGCTGTACGACGAGCAGACTCCCGGTGATCCGGTGATCGACGCGCTGGCGGTGGGCGCCGACACCGTCTCACCGGATTACCGTCTGGTCACCGGCGATCCCTACGTCGAGCGCGCGCATGCGTTGGGGCTCAAGGTCGTTCCGTGGACCGTCGATGACGCCGACGCGATGCGCCGGCAGATCGGGTACGGGGTCGACGGCATCATCACCGACTATCCGACGGTGCTGCGCGGCGTCCTCGCCGAGCTGTCCATGCCGTTGCCGCCGGCATACCCTCGGCGCTAGAGGCCCAGCAGCCGCGCCGAGGCCCACAGCGCGAGCACCGCCACCGCCAGCGAGGCGGGCACGGTGCACACCCCGAGGCGGGTGTATTCGCCGACCCCGGCGTCGACGTCGTGCTTGCGAAGCACGCGTCGCCACAACAGGTTCGACAGTGACCCGACGTAGGTCAGGTTCGGCCCGATGTTGACCCCGATCAGCACCGCCAGCACCGCCACCGGCCCGGCCGGCGCGACCAGCGGCAGCAGCACCAGCGTGGCCGGCAGGTTGTTGACGACGTTGGCCAGCGCGGCGGCGATCGCGGCGATCGCCAGCAAGGTGGGCAGGCTCGAGCCCGACGGCAGCACCGCCGACATCGCCCGGTCCATCCCGCCCAGCATGACCGCCTGCACCACGACGCCCAGCGCCAGCACGAACACCAGGAACGACACATTGACCGAGCGCGCGATCTCCGACACCGACGTGTGCCGACGGCGCAGGCTGCGCGCCGCCAGCACCGAGGCGCCGCACAGCGCCACCCAGGCCGGCGCCACCCCCACGGACTGGGCGACCGCGAACCCGGCGAGCGTCAGCGCGACCACCGTCAACACGAACACCGGTGGGCGCGGTGGCGCGCCGAGCTGCTCCGGCTCCGGTTGCACCCGCAGGTCTTTGGCGAAGAACCACCGGAAGATCACATAGAGGGTGGCCACCGCGCCGAGCCACGGCAGCGCCATCACGAGCGTGAACTTGGTGAACGAGATGTTGGCCGTGTGGAAGGCCAGCAGGTTGGTCAGGTTGGACACCGGCAGCAACAGCGAGGCGCCGTTGGCCAGATGGGCGGTGGCGTAGGCGTAGGGCCGCACCCGGGTGCGCTGTCGTCGCACGGCGGCGAGCACCACCGGGGTCAGCAGCACCACGGCGGCGTCCAGGCTCAGCACGGCGGTGATCACCGAGGAGATCACGAACACCCGCCGCAGCAGCGCGCCCGACCCGACGCGTCCACGCGCGATCGCCGCGCCGGCGGCCTCGAACAGGCCCTCGTCGTCGCACAGCTTGGCCAGCACCAGCACCGCGCCCAGGAAGGCGACCACCCCGGACAGGTCGGCAATCTCCTTCTCCGCCTGATGGATCGAGATCGCGCCGATCCCGATCAGGATGAGCGCGGCCGGAACCGCGGCCAGCGCCTCGGGCCAGCCCCGCGGGCGCGCGACCGCGAACCCCAGGACAACGGCGAGCAGCAACAGCGCAACGGTCAGGGCCAATGTCTAGACCGCTTCGCTCCACGGGTCCTCGCGCCGCCACACCGTGGGCAGGTGCAGCGCGACACCGTCCTGTGCGGCCAGCTCGTCGAGGATGCGGATGGAGACGTCCAGGTCGTCGCCCGCATAGGGCAAGGCGCGCAACGGCTTTGTCAGCGGGCGGAAGAAGTCGTCCCAGTGAATGAGGATCACCCGGCGGGCCCCCACCGCGCGGACGGTCTCGGCCCAGTAGTCGACCAGATACGACCGCGGCTGCAGCCCCAGCTGTCCAACGGACAGGTAGGCGACGTCGGCGCGGTGGCCGGCCAGCGCCCCCTTGACGAAACCGGCGCTGCCCTGGATCAGCAGCCGCCGGCCCGTCGGCCGGTGGTGCACCAGTGTCGACCACGACTCCCCGCAGCGGTACGCCGAGGCCTTCACCGGGGTGATCAGCGGTTCGTCGATCACCCCGGGATACCGGTCGGGCGGGCAGTGGTGGGACTCCACCAGCGTTATCTCGTAGGCGCCCAACCGAATTGGCTGCCCGCCGACCGCGACGACGATCCGATTCTCCGGCAGGCCGTAGCCGCGCCCGACGTTGGCCGCGGACTGCCCGCCGATCAGCTGGGCTCCGGTGCGGTCGGCGACCAGCGCGGAGTCCAGCACGTGATCGATGTGGGTGTGAACCGGGATGACGGCCGCCAGTCGCGACACCTTGGCCCGGGCCAGGCATCCGTCGACGCGCGCCGGCGACGGCGCCACCTTGCCGGCCGCGATCTTGGCCAGGCCCGGCCGGGAGAAGTAGCCGTCGGTCAGCAACGCCGACGAGCCGTCGTCGATCAGCAGCGTCGCCACGCCCATCCAGGTCACCGAGAGCGCGTCGGGTCCGGCCGCGGGGGCGTCGAATCGGTCCGCGTACCGGGCGATGTCGGGGCGCCCGAGTTTCAGCCGCATCAGCAGAAGGCCCGCAGGTCGGTGCCGGCCGCGGTGAGGCGATCGCGAACCGCGGCGGCGATCTTCACCGCTCCCGGCGAATCACCGTGCACGCAAACCGATTCCACGCTCACATCGAGCCGGCTTCCGTCGACCGCGGTGACCTGGCCGGTGGCCACCATGGTGGTGACGCGCTCGGCGATCGCCGCCGGATCGTGCAGCACCGCGCCCGGTTCGCGGCGGGGGACCAGCCGGCCGTCCGGCCGGTAGGCCCGATCGGCGAACGCCTCGGCCACGGTGCGCAGACCGCGGCGGGCGGCCTCGTCGAAGAACGCCGAACCGGCCATGCCCAGTACCGGCAGGCCGTCGTCCACCAGGCGCACCGCCTCGGCGACCGCGGCGGCCTGTTCGCCGTTGGTCACGATCGTGTTGTACAGCGCCCCATGCGGTTTGACGTAGGACACGCGAGAACCGGACGCGTGCGCGATCGCCTGCAGCGCGCCGATCTGATACACCACGTCGGCGACCAGGTCGTCGGCGGCGACGTCGATGAAGCGCCTGCCGAACCCGGCCAGGTCGCGATAGCTCACCTGGGCCCCGATGCGCACCCCGCGCCGGGCGGCCGAGCTGCATACCCGCACCAGCCCGGCGGGGTCCCCGGCATGGAACCCGCACGCCACGTTGGCGCTGGTGACGATTTCGAGCATGGCGTCGTCGTCTCCGAGGTGCCAGACGCCGAAGCCCTCGCCCAAGTCGGCGTTGAGGTCGATACCGGCCACCCGATCAGCTTATGGGTCGGGCTACTGCCCGGCGACCCTGGCCGCGATCTGCTGGGCGATGTCGACGGCGGACCCGCCGGCCAGGAAGGAGCCGCAGGTGGCGATGTCGATGGCGACGTTGTTGCGCACGGTCAGCGCCCGCTGGCACGTCCAGCCGTCGCTGGATTCCTGAACTTCCGACGTGCTGAGCGTGCCGCCGACTTTGTGCGCGTCGCCCGCGGTCCACACGACTTCGGGTTTGTCCATGGGATGTTCGGAGAACTTGCGATTGGCGCAGGCGAACCATCGTCGCACCGAGGCGTCGTAGAAGGTGTTGGCCTGGCGCGCGGTGGGGTAGGCGATCACCGCCTCGGTGGCCGAATCATTGCGGACCCTGGGGTCGTCGAAGCTGTCGTCGAAGTGCTGGCCGCGCATCGCGGTCCAGCCGGTGTCCGCGTACACGGCTTGCTGGGCGGGGCCGTCCATCGCCAGGCAGCCCCTGTCGCTGAAGGTCGGGCTCGCGTCCCACATCGCCTCCGTCCGGTTCCTAAGCCGCATCCCCGCCCCGAGCGCGGAGTTCATCTCGTTCACGTCGAGCAGCAGGCCGTCCAGGGCCGCGACGGCCACCGGGGTCCGCGGCAGCGGTCCGGAGGTGTCTGCGGTCACAGCGCTGCCGGCGACGACGGTGGTGCAGCCGACCGCGAGGGTGGACACCGCCGCCTGCACCAGAACCGCGATTCGCCTGCGCGCCATGGTCTTTCCCAGCCTTTCCCGGCCTTTCCGACGATGTGTGCGGCCAGCCTAAGTGGCAGCCTCCCGTCGGCGCCCCACCAGCCAGCAGACCAGGTAGATCAGAAACGAGATGCTCGCGACGAAGACCGACACCGGCACGCCCGGCGCCAGCGACAACACGATCCCGCCGACCGCGGCCACCTCGGCGAACACCACCGAGGTCAGCATGGCCGCCGCCGGTGAGGTGACCACCCGGGCCGCCGCGGCCGCCGGCGTGATCAGCAGCGACATCACCAGCAGCGCCCCGACGATCTGCACCGCCTGGGCCGCCACCACCCCGACCAGCGCGGCGAACACGATCCCCAGCGTGTGCACCGGCACGCCGCGGGCGGCGGCGACGTCGGGGTCGACGGTGGCGAACAGCAGGGGGCGGTAACACGTTGCGAGCACGGCGATGACGAGCACACAGACCAGCGCCAGCATCGTCAGCCCCGTGTAGCCGACCCCGACGATCTGGCCGGTCAGCAAGGCGAAACTGGTCGAGGTCCGGCCCGGGTAGAGGTGGATGAACAACACCGCCAGGCCCAGGCCGAACGCCAGCACCACCCCGATCACCGAATCGCGTTCCCGGGCGCGCCGGCCGAGGACGCCGAACAGCGCCGCCGCCAGTGCGCTGCCGATCAGCGCGCCCACACCCACCCCGAACCCGACCAGCAGCGCGAAAGCGGCTCCGGTCAAGGACAATTCGCTGGACCCGTGCACGGCGAACGACATTTGCCGCATCACGATGAACGGCCCGATCAGCCCGGCCACCAACCCCAGCAGGGCGGCCGCCACCAGCGCCTGCTGCACGAAGTCGTGGCTGAGCAGATGCGCGGTGATGTCGAAGGAGAACAGGTGGTGTCCCATGTCGGCGAGCCGATGCTCCATCAGCCGTGCCCGTCGGTGCGCTCGCCGGCCACCACGTAGCCGTCCTTGACCTTCACCACCTGGATGTCGGATCGATACAGCGCAGACAGCGTCTGGCTGGTCATCACCTCGTCGACGGCACCGATCCTGAACCGCCCGTCGACCAGATACAGCACCCGGTCCACATACGGCAGGATCGGGTTGATCTCGTGGGTGACGACGATGACCGTGGTCCCCGCCTCCCGGCGGCGCCGCTCGATCAGCGCCGACACCAGCTTCGCGTTCGCCGGGTCCAGCGTCAGCAGCGGCTCGTCGCACAGCAGCAGCGTCGGGTCGCTGACCAGTGCCTGGGCGATGCGCACCCGCTGCAGCTCGCCGCCCGACATCACGCCGACCCGCACATCCGCCAGGTGCTCGCCGTTGACCTGGCTCAGCGCCCGGGCGACGGCTTCGCGCCGCCGGACGCGGTCGCGGGGCCGCAGCGGGACCGCGCCCCAGCGTGCCCCGTCGATACCCAGCCGAACCAGGTCGCGCCCCCGCAGCATCACGTCGTGATCCAGTGGGCGGTGTTGCGGCACATAGCCGATGCGCCGGCTGCCCGAGGTGATCGGTCTTCCGTCCACCAAGCCGACGCCGGCGCTCAGCGGCAGCTGCCCGAGGAGCACGTTGAGCAGCGACGTCTTGCCGCTGCCGTTGGGGCCGAGCACCGCGATGAACTCGCCGCGCGGCACCGACAGGTCCAGGTGGTCCCACAACACCCGGTCGCCGAACGCCAGGCGGGCCCCGCGCAGTGAGACGGTGTCCGCGTGCCCGTCAACGGCGGGCGCCGTTTCGATCGTCACGGCTGGACGGGCCGGCTCGACTGGAGCGCGGCCAGCAGCTGGTCGACCGTATTGCGTTGCCAGCTCAGGTAATCCGCGCCGTCCGGCAGAGTCTCTGCCACCTCGGTGACCGGCACACCCGCGCGCCGCGCGGTGTCGCGCAGGCTGGCGATCGTGGCCGTCGACGTCTGCGGGTTGACCATCAGCGCCGACACCTGGTGCCGGTCGATCAGGTCGAGGACCAACGCCAGATCGGCCGGCGCGGGGTCGGTCTCGTTCTCGATGGCCGCGGCGAAGGCGGGCGGAGTCCGGTTCAGCAGGCCCGTCGCCTTGAGCAGGTAGAAGGCGACCGGTTCGGTCGCCACGACCGGGGTGTGCGGGTGGGTGGCGGCGACGCCGTGTTCGGTGCCGGCGATGGCGTCGGCGTCGCGCTCGAACGCGGCGGCGTTGGCGCGGTAGTCCGCGGCGTTGCCCGGGTCGATCGTCGCGAGCCGGTCGGCGATCGTGGCGGCCACCGACTTCGCGACGCCCAGGTCGTAGAAGACGTGCTCGTTGCGCGGTTGCCCGTCGTTCTCGAGGAACGAGTAGGCGTTGACCGGCTTGGCCCCGGGCTGGCGGGCCAGCACGTCGTCGACCCATCCGTCGTAGCCGCCGCCGTTGTAGACGACCAGCGCGGCGTCGGCGATGGCGGCGGCGTCCGAGGGGCTGGCCTCATAGGAGTGCGGGTCGGTTTCCGCCCCGCTCAGGATGGACTTGACCGGCACATGGCGGCCCGCGACGGCCCGCGCGACGCTGCCCCACACGTCGGTCGACGCGACGACGGCGGACGCGTGCGGATGCGCCTGGTGGCCGCCGCAGCCGATCAGCACCGACGAGCCGGCCACGGCCAGGACGGCCGCCAGCCGACACGTCGCGCGGGCGCGCGGTCGCCCACCCGTCAGTGCCATGCGCACGTCCGATTTCCTCCCGCCCGCCAGCAAGCCGATCCACAATACTAATGAAAATCGTTTCCATTACAAAGCCGCGGGCGGAAGCGCATGGGCCGCGGACCGATCCGCTGTAGCGTCACCGAACGTGAGCCCCACACCGCGCCGGCGAGCGACCCTGGCGTCGGTGGCCGACGAGCTCAACGTGTCGCGCACGACGATCTCGAACGCCTTCAACCGTCCCGATCAGCTCTCCGCCGACCTGCGCGAACGCGTGCTCGCGACGGCCAAGCGGCTGGGATACGCCGGCCCCGACCCGGTGGCGCGATCGCTGCGGACCCGCAAGGCCGGCGCGGTCGGTCTGGTGATGGCCGAGCCGCTGACCTATTTCTTCAGCGACCCCGCCGCCCGCGATTTCGTCACCGGGGTGGCGCAGGCATGCGAGGCGGTCGGGCAGGGGCTGCTACTGGTGGCCGTGGGGCCCAGCCGCAGCCTGAAAGAGGGAACGGACGCGGTGCTGTCGGCCGGCGTGGACGGCTTCGTGGTGTATTCGGTGTGCGACGACGATCCCTACCTGCAGGTGGTGTTGCAGCGACGGCTGCCGGTGGTGGTGGTCGATCAGCCCAAGGGTCTGGCCGGCGCCTCGCGGGTGGGCATCGACGACCGCGCGGCGATGCGTGAGCTCGCCGAATACGTGCTCGGCCTGGGGCATCGCGAGATCGGGTTGCTGACCATGCGGCTGGGCCGGGACCGGCGGCAGGGCCTGGTGGACGCCGAGCGGTTGCGCTCGCCCGCCTTCGACGTGCAACGTGAGCGCATCATCGGCGTGTGGGAGGCGATGACGGCCGCCGGCATCGACCCGGATTCGCTGACCGTGGTGGAAAGCTACGAGCACCTGGCCGAATCGGGCGGCACGGCCGCCAAGGTGGCGCTGGAAGCCAATCCGCGCATCACCGCGCTGCTGTGCACCGCGGACATCTTGGCCCTGTCCGCCATGGATTACCTACGGGCACATGGCATTTACGTGCCCGGCCAGCTGACCGTCACCGGATTCGACGGCGTGCCCGAGGCCATCAACCGCGGCCTGACCACGGTGTCGCAGTCGAGCCTGCAAAAGGGCCGCCGCGCGGGCGAGCTGTTGTTGACGCCCCCGCGATCGGGTCTGCCGGTCACGGAGATTTCCGAACTCCTCGACACCGAGCTGATCCGCGGCCGCACCGCCGGCCCACCGGGGTGAGCGCCGCTACTTGGAGTCCTGGTCGCCGATCAGCAACCGCACGGCCAGGTCGAGCCGCTTGCTGACGTCGGTGGCCGAGGCCCGGCGGGTGAGCCAGGCGAGCAGGTTCGACAGCCACACGTCGGAGATCACCCGGGCGATGTGGTACTGGTCCTCGGTCGGTTCGCCGTCGGCCATCGCGCGCGCGAACATGGAGTCGATCAGCTTTTCGACCTGGTCGACCTCGCTGGCCGCCGACGCGTCGGCGAACACGTAGGCGCGCGTCATGGCCTCGGTCAGCAGCGGGTTGCGCTGCATCGCGCGGTTGAGCTTGCCCACCATGAAGTTCAGCCGCTGAAAGGGTGTGCCCCCGGTCATCGCCGAGCGGTCGGTCTTGGCGTCGATGCGGCCGAACTCGCGGCCCAGCGCCGACACCAGCAGGTGCACCTTCGACGGGAAGTATCGGTACAGCGTCCCCACCGCCACGTCGGCGCGATCCGCCACCGCACGCATCTGAACCGCCTCGTAGCCGCCCTTGGACGCGATGGCCATGGTGGCATCGAGGATGCGCTTGCGGCGTTCCCGCTGCGCCTCCGACCCGAGTTCAGACTCCGCCAGCACCGCCACGTTTATGACCTCGCGCGGCTGCGAGTCGGAACTAGCCTTGGAAGTGGCCTTGGCGTTGGCGCTGGCTGGCATGTGACGGTTTGCTCCTGTTCCGGGCGGTTCGTTTGCAAACGATACGCATTCTGCGTGTGAATTTCCCACCTCCATACCGCCGGGGACAAGCGCATGTGCTGCTGCGATGGCGTTCGACTTCACGGTCGATCACTGGCATTATTAGAACACGTTCTAGTCTCCGGTGAGCGGGTTGCGCGCCAACTCGCGGTGGAGATGTCCCCGCTTGCGGAAAGATCGGAGGCCCCTTCAGGTGGTAGCGACCGTCACCGATGAGCAGTTTGCCGCGCGCGCCCTGGTGCGCGATTGGGCCCGCAATGCGACGTCGGGACCGGGCGGCACCGCGGCGATCCGCGACGTCGAGCAGGGCGAGCCCGACGCGTGGCGACCGGTGTTCTCCCGGCTGACCGAGCTGGGGATCTTCGGCGTCGCGATCCCGGAGGAATCCGGCGGGGCGGGCGGCAGCGTCGAAGACCTGTGCGCGATGGTCGAGGAGGCGGCCAAAGCGCTGATCCCCGGGCCGGTCGCGACGACCGCGCTGGCGACGCTCGTCGTCGCCGACCCCGAACTGCTGGAAGCGCTGGCCGGCGGGGAGCGCTTCGCCGGGCTGGCGCTCGACGGTGACGTGCGGTTCGACGGCGCGACGTCGACGGCGTCGGGCACGTTGCCGTTTGCGCTGGGCGCCTCGAACACGGTGCGCGGCGCCGTGTTGTTGGCTCCGGCCGACGGGAAATGGCTGCTGATCGACACCGCCGGCGAGGGCGTGCAGCTCGAGCCGCTGCAGGCCACCGACTTCTCCCGGCCGTTGGCCCGGGTGGTGCTCAGCTCGGCCCCGGCCACGCTGGTATCGGAAGACGGCGCGCGCGTCGCGGAATTGACCGCGACCGTCCTGGCGGCCGAGGCGGCCGGCATCACCCGATGGGCGCTGGAAACCGCCGTCGACTACGCCAAGGTGCGCGAGCAGTTCGGCAAGCCGATCGGGAGCTTCCAGGCCATCAAGCACCTGTGCGCGGAGATGCTGTGCCGCGCCGAGCAGGCCGAGGTGGCCGCGGCCGACGCCGCGCGCGCCGCAGCCGAGGGCGACGAATCCCAGTGCTCCATCGCGGCGGCGCTGGCCGCGAGCACGTGCATCACCGCCGTGAAGGCCAACGTCAAGGACTGCATCCAGGTGCTCGGCGGCATCGGCTGCACCTGGGAGCACGACGCGCACCTGTACCTGCGCCGCGCGCACGCCATCGGCCGGTTCCTGGGTGGCGCCGAGCGCTGGCAGCGGCGCATCACCGCGCTCACCCAGGGCGGCGTGCGCCGGCGACTGAGCATCGACCTCACCGAGGTCGAGAGCCGGCGCGCCGAGATCGCCGCCGCCGTCGCCGAGATCGCCGAGCTGCCCGCCGAAAAGCGACAGGTGGGTCTGGCCGAGGCGGGCCTGCAGGCGCCGCACTGGCCGAAGCCGTACGGGCGCGCCGCGTCCCCGGCCGAGCAGCTGCTGATCGATCAGGAGCTGGCCGCCGCCGGCGTCGAACGGCCGGACCTGGTGATCGGCTGGTGGGCCGCGCCGACCATCCTCGAGCACGGCACACCGGAGCAGATCGAGCAATTCGTGCCGGGAACGCTGCGCGGTGAATTCCTGTGGTGCCAACTGTTTTCCGAGCCCGGCGCGGGCTCCGACCTGGCGTCGCTGCGCACCAAAGCGGTGCGCGGTGACGGCGGCTGGCTGCTGACCGGACAAAAGGTGTGGACGTCCGCGGCGCACAAGGCGCGCTGGGGCGTGTGCCTGGCGCGCACCGACCCCGATGCCCCGAAACACAAAGGCATCACCTACTTTCTGGTCGACATGAAGTCGCCCGGCATCGATATCCGGCCGCTGCGCGAGATCACCGGCGACTCGCTGTTCAACGAGGTGTTCCTGGACAACGTGTTCGTGCCCGACGAGATGGTGGTCGGTGAGGTCAACGACGGCTGGAGGCTGGCCCGCACCACGCTGGCCAACGAGCGGGTGGCGATGGCCAACGGCACGGCGCTCGGCAACCCGATGGAAGAGCTGTTGAAGCTCTTGGCGGCAAGGGATCTCGACGTCGCCGAGCAGGATCGGCTGGCGCGCCTGATCATCCTGGCGCAGACCGGCGCGCTGCTGGACCAGCGCATCGCTCAGCTCGCGGTGGGCGGCCAGGACCCCGGCGCGCAATCGAGCGTGCGCAAACTGATCGGCGTCCGCTACCGCCAGGCGCTGGCCGAATTCACGATGGATGTCGCCGAAGGCGGCGGCCTGGTCGACCGCCGGGCGGACGGGGACCCCGCGGTCTTCGACTTCCTCAACACCCGCTGCCTCACGATCGCGGGCGGCACGGAGCAGATCCTGCTGACCGTGGCGGCCGAGCGCCTGCTCGGTTTGCCCCGCTAGTCGAGATCGGCCGCGGCGGCGTGCAATTCGTGCAGCGCCTCGCACGCCATCGAGCCCAAGTCTCGGTCTTCGTCCGGTTCGCCCCAGCGGGCGTAGGCGGTCTTGAACGCCAGCGCACCGAGCTCGGCGGCCAATACCGCCGTCGGCTCGGGCACGCCGCGGGCCTGGAGCGCGTCGGCCACCGCGCGCGCTAGCCCAATCTGTTTGAGCGCGTTGCGTTCCTGAAGTTCGGTGCTGGCCGCGATCGCGGCCTTGAGCCTGGGCGCCAGATCCCGGTTGAATGACGTGAACGCCGCCGCGGCCGACTTCATGCCCGCGCAGACGGCGGCCAGCGGTGTCGCGTCGGCGGGCGCGGCGCCGATGCCCTCGCGCAGAAGTTGCGCGATCGCGTCCTGGCCGGCCGCCAGCACGTCCCGCTTGTCCGGGAAGTGCCGGAAGAACGTGCTTTTCGTCAGCCCGGCGCGCTCGGCGATCTGCGTGACCGTCGTCTCGTCGTAGCCCCGTTCGTTGAACAGGTCGAGTGCCGCGGCGACCAGGCGCTCGCGCGCGTCGGGTTCCCAACGAGCCATGGCCCCACCCTAGTGATGCGACCATTGTCCCATCAGGGGTGTAGGGTGATGGGACAATTGTCGCATCAGCTGAAGGAGCTTCTCGTGCGCGTATTCGTCACCGGCGCCAGCGGAGGAATCGGCTCGGCCGTCGTCTCGGAATTGATCGCCGCCGATCACAAGGTCGTGGGCCTGGCCCGCTCGGAGGCCGCGGCGGCGACCATCAGCGGACTCGGCGCCGAGTCGCTGCGCGGCGACATCGCCGACCTCGACGTGTTGCGCGGCGCCGCCGCCGACGCCGACGGCGTCGCCTACCTGGCGTTCTCGCACGACTTCACCGCGAGCGACGCCATCGGGGACGCGATCGGCGACGAGGCCCGCGCGGTCGCCGCGCTCGGCGACGTGCTGGCCGGCACCGGCAAGCCGCTGGTGGTCGCGAGCGGCACCCCCGCGGTGGCCGGTCGAGCCAGCACCGAGGACGACCCGTTCAACGCCGAGGGCCCGATGGCCGGGCGTGGCCGCACCGGGCAAGCCGTCATCGACCTGGCCGAGCGAGGCGTCCGATCGGCCGTGGTGCGGCTGCCGCGGTCGGTTCACGACGCCGGCGGGCGCTACGGCTTCGCCGGCATTCTGATTCAGATTGCGCGGCAGCGCGGCGTGTCGGCCGTCGTGGGCGACGGCGCGCAACGCTGGCCCGCGGTGCACCGCGACGACGCGGCGTCGCTGTTCCGGCTCGCCCTCGAACAGGCGCCCGCCGGGTCGGTACTGCACGCGGTGGGTGACGAAGGAGACCCGATGCGGGCGATCGCCGAGGTGATCGGCCGCCGGCTCGGTGTGCCCGTCGAATCCGCCCCGGCCGAGGCCTTCGGCCCGCTCGGCGCCATATTCGCCGCCGACCAGCCCTCGTCCAGCGCGCTGACCCGCCGGCGACTCGGATGGAAACCGACGGGCCCAAGCCTGCTCGACGACCTGGCGATCGGCGACTACCCGGACTGAGAAATCAGGAGAACGTCGTCTGCGCGCAGGTGCTGGGGGAGGTGATGTTGACCCCGGAGTAGACGACCTGGATGTGGCTGCAGGCGATGACGTTGTTGTCGGTCTTGGGTTGCCCCGTCTGCCAATCGGTGGAGTCGATGCGCCCGTTCGTCTGGTACTTCTCCGGCGGGCCCTCACCCATGTAGATCGTGGTGATCTCGTCGGAACCCATCGACTTGTGGACCCGCTCGTACTGACCGTCGGCGTGCGCGTCGAGATAGGCCAGCCGATTTGAGGATCGGATCTCGGTGGTCTGGCGGGCCCACAGGCCGGGCGGGAAGCCGCTCACGCCGTCGGGCGTGAGCATGTCCGCGCCGGCGGTGAAGTCGCAGTGGCCGTCGGATTTGAAGCAGTTGAGGACGACCCGCGTCTCCAGCTGGTTGGGTCCGTCGAGCGGGAACAGCGTGGTGGCGGTGTTGCTCGCCGCGGCGCACACCCCGACGGGCAGCAACATCGGCAGCGTTGCGACGACCGCGAATCCCGATACCAGCCGCATCATCGATGCTCCCCTTCCCCGTTTGCTGACGCCAAGGGTGAACCTAACCCCGCGACTACTCGTCGTAGGTCACTTCTACCGAATCAGATTCGGGGTGGGATTGACAGGCCAGGATGAGGCCCTCGTCGAGGTCCTGCTGCTCGAGCACGTCGTTGACCTCCATGTTCACCTTGCCGCCGCGCAGGGTGCAGGCGCACGCGCCGCAGTGTCCCTCGCGGCAGGAGAACGGCGCGTCGAGGCCCTTGGCCAGCAGCACGTCGAGCAATTTGGCGTTGCGCGGCCACGACACGGTGTGGGTCTCACCGTCGAGCTCCACCACCGCGGTGGCCGGCGGCTGGTCGCCCTCGGGGGTGTCCTCGATCTTCACCGCCGCGAACGGATCCGACTCCAGCGACTTGAACACTTCGATATGTATTTGCGGCGCAGGGACTTTCAGCGATTCCAGCGCTTCTTTGGCGGAATCCATGAACGCGCCGGGGCCGCAGATGTAGACGGGCCGATCCGTGTAGGGGGCCGCCAGCTTGGCCAGCGCGGCGACGCTGGGCAGGCCCTGCAGCGATTCCAGCCAGTGCACGATGGTGAGCCGGTCGGGGTACTTGGCGGACAACTCGCGCAGCGCCTCGGCGAAGATCACCGAATCCTCGTCGCGGTTGGCATACAGCAGCGTCACCTGTCCGCCGCCGTCGGCCAGCGCCGACTTGCAGATCGACATGATCGGGGTGATCCCGCTGCCCGCGGCCATCAGCAGGAAATCGTCGCCCAGCGTTTTCGGCACGAAGTTGCCCGACGGCGCCAGCACGTGGATCCGCATGCCCGCCCGCGCGTTGTCGCACAGCCAGTTGGAGGCGTAGCCGTCGGCGGTTCGTTTGACCGTGACGGCCAGGGCGTCGTCGGTGAACGGCGAGCTGCACAGCGAATAGCAGCGCGCCACCGACCCGGTGCGCTCGCTGGGAACGCGCAGCGTCAGGAACTGACCCGGCGAGTACCGCAGCCGCTCGGGCGGGATGCCGGGATCCCCTTCGTCGTCGGGCACCGCGAACACCAGAGAGCGCGCATCGTCGGTCTCGGCGATGACCTCGGCGATCTTGAGTTCAAGGACGTGGTCACCGAGTGGCTCGTCGGCTGCTTGGTCCAGATCCGCCTCGGTCAAGGCCCGTGCCTTCCTTTCGTCGCAAAACGTGTCGACCCGCTGCGACCGGCTCCGCCGCTCTTGCGATCGCCACGGGCAACTAGAACATGTTACAGAAAAGTGGATTCGTATCGCTACCAGCCGCAGGAATACCCTGCTCGACACAAATCGGAACGTGTTCTAGTCTCTGGTGTAAGTCCGCTGTGTAAGTCTGGCCCAGGAGGCAAACTTAAGTGACGTCCATTCAACAGCGTGATGCGCAGTCGGTTTTGGCTGGCATCGATGATCTGCTCCCGCGGATTCGGGAACGCGCTCAGGCGACGGAGGATCTGCGGCGGCTGCCCGAAGAGACCGTCCAGGACCTGCAGGACGTGGGCTTCTTCACTTTGTTGCAGCCCGAACAGTGGGGCGGGCTGCAGTGCGATCCGACGCTGTTCTACGAGGCGGTCCGGCGGCTGGCCAGCGCGTGCGGCTCCACCGGCTGGGTGAGCTCCATCATCGGCGTGCACAACTGGCATCTGGCGTTGTTCGACCAGCAGGCCCAGGAGGAGGTCTGGGGCGAGGACCCCAAGACCCGGGTTTCCTCGTCGTACGCCCCGATGGGTGCGGGCGTGGTGACCGACGGCGGCTACCTGGTCAACGGCGCGTGGAACTGGTCCTCGGGCTGTGACCACGCGACGTGGGCGTTCCTGGGTGGCCCGGTGATCAAGGACGGCCGCCCGGTCGACTTCGGCAGTTTCTTGATCCCCCGCAGCGAGTACCGCATCGACGACGTGTGGCACGTCGTCGGCCTGCGCGGCACCGGCAGCAACACCGTCGTCGTCAAGGACGTCTTCGTGCCGCGGCACCGGTTCCTGTCCTACAAGGCGATGAACGACGGCACCGCCGGCGGGTACGAGACCAACACCGCCCCGGTCTACAAGATGCCTTGGGGCACAATGCATCCCACCACCATCTCGGCGCCGATCGTCGGCATGGCCTACGGCGCCTACGACGCGCACGTCGAGCACCAGGGCAAGCGGGTGCGTGCGGCGTTCGCCGGCGAGAAGGCCAAGGACGACCCGTTCGCCAAGGTCCGCATCGCCGAGGCGGCCAGCGACATCGACGCCGCGTGGCGGCAGCTGAGCGGCAACGTCGCCGACGAGTACGCGCTGCTGTCGGCCGGCAAGGAGATCCCGTTCGACCTGCGCGCCCGCGCCCGCCGCGACCAGGTGCGCGCCACCGGCCGGGCCATCGCCTCCATCGACCGGTTGTTCGAGGCGTCCGGCGCTACCGCCCTGGCCAACGACCAACCCGTGCAACGGTTCTGGCGTGACGCGCACGCCGGCCGGGTGCACGCGGCCAACGACCCCGAGCGGGCCTACCAGATCTTCGGGAACAACGAGTTCGGGTTGCCGCCCGGCGACACGATGGTCTAACCCATGACCACAGTCGAAGCGCTGACGTTCGAATCGACTTCCCGCTTCGCCGAGGTGGACGTCGACGGGCCGCTGAAGCTGCACTACCACGAGGCGGGTGTCGGCAACGATCAGACGATCGTGCTGTTGCACGGCGGCGGTCCCGGGGCGGCGAGCTGGACCAACTGGTCGCGCAACATCCCGGTGCTCGCCGAGCGGTTTCACGTGCTCGCCGTCGATCAGCCCGGCTACGGCCATTCCGACAAGCGCGCCGAGCACGGGCAGTTCAATCACTACGCGGCCAGGGCCCTGGCGGGCCTCTTCGACCAGCTTGGCCTGGGACGCGTTCCGCTGGTGGGCAATTCGTTGGGCGGGGGCACCGCGGTGCGGTTCGCCCTGGACTACCCCGACCACGCCGGGCGCCTGGTGTTGATGGGGCCCGGCGGGCTGAGCATCAACCTGTTCGCCCCGGATCCCACCGAGGGCGTCAAGCGGCTGGGCAAGTTCTCGGCCGAGCCCACGCGGGAAAACCTCGAGGCGTTCCTGCGGGTGATGGTCTACGACCAGAAACTGATCACCGACGAATTGATCGACGAGCGGTTCGCGCTGGCCAGCACGCCGGAGTCGCTGACGGCGACTCGCGCGATGGGAATGTCGTTCGCGGGCACCGATTTCGAGCTCGGCATGATGTGGCGCGAGGTGCACCGCCTGCGCCAGCCCGTGCTGCTGATCTGGGGCCGCGAGGACCGGGTCAACCCCCTGGATGGGGCGCTGGTCGCGCTCAAGACCATTGCGCGTGCGCAGCTGCACGTTTTCGGGCAATGTGGGCACTGGGCGCAGGTGGAGAAGTTCGACGAGTTCAACAAGCTCACCATCGATTTCCTGGGAGGTGCGAGATGAGCATCCGTTCGCTGGGCTATCTGCGCATCGAGGCCACCGACATGGCGGCCTGGCGTGAGTACGGCCTGAAGGTTCTCGGCATGGTCGAGGGCAGCGGCAACACCGAGGGCGCCCTATATCTGCGGATGGACGACTTCCCGGCCCGGCTGGTCATCGTGCCCGGCGAACGCGACCACCTCATGGAGGCCGGCTGGGAGTGCGCGAACGCCGAAGGCCTGCAAGAGATCCGGGACAGGCTCGACGTCGAGGGCATCCCCTACAAGGAAGCCACCGCCGCGCAACTGGCCGATCGCCGGGTCGTCGAGATGATCCGGTTCTCCGACCCGTCGGGCAACTGCCTGGAGGTCTTCCACGGCGTCGCCCTTGAGCACCGCCGCGTGGTCAGCCCCTACGGGCACAAGTTCGTCACCGGTGAGCAGGGCCTGGGACACGTGGTGTTGTCCACCCGCGACGACGACGAGGCGCTGCACTTCTACCGCGACGTCCTCGGGTTCAAGCTGCGCGACTCGATGCGGATGCCGCCGCAGGTGGTGGGCCGGCCCGCCGACGGGGCGCCGGCCTGGTTGCGCTTCTTCGGCTGCAACCCGCGCCACCACAGCCTGGCCTTCCTGCCACTGCCGACGCCCAGCGGCATCGTGCACCTGATGATGGAGGTCGAGAACGCCGACGACGTGGGGCTGTGCCTGGACCGTGCGCTGCGCCGCAAGGTGCCCATGTCGGCCACCCTCGGCCGTCACGTCAACGACCTCATGCTGTCGTTCTACATGAAGACACCCGGCGGGTTCGACATCGAATTCGGTTGCGAGGGAAGGCAAGTCGAAGACAACGACTGGGTCGCCCGGGAGAGCACCGCGGTCAGCCTGTGGGGCCACGACTTCACCGTCGGCATGCGCGGCTGACCATGTCAGCGCCCATCGATCCGCGGACCTTCCGGCAGGTGCTGGGCCAGTTCTGCACCGGCATCACCATCATCACCACGATGCACGACGACGCCCCCGTCGGCTTCGCCTGCCAGTCGTTCGCGGCGCTGTCGCTGGACCCGCCGCTGGTGCTGTTCTGCCCGACCAAGGTGTCACGGTCCTGGAAGGCCATCGAGGCCTCCGGCCGGTTTTGCGTCAACATGCTGACCGAGCACCAGAAGCACGTCTCGGCCAGGTTCGGCTCCAAGGAACCCGATAAATTCGCCGGCATCGACTGGCACCCTTCCGATCTCGGGTCACCGATCATCGACGGGTCGCTGGCCTACATCGACTGCACGGTGGCCTCCGCGCACGACGGGGGAGACCACTTCGTGGTGTTCGGTGCGGTGCAATCGCTTTCGGAGGCGCCCAAGATCAAGCCGCGCCCGCTGCTGTTCTATCGCGGTGAATACACGGGCATCGAACCGGACAAGACGACGCCGGCGCAGTGGCGCGATGACCTGGAAGCCTTCCTCACCACCACCACCCAGGACACCTGGCTCTAGAGCGTCCCGCGGGCGTAACGCCACGGCGACTTTTTCGCGTGTTCTTCCGCCGTGGCGTTACGGCCGCGGGACACCCGGCCGCCGTAGAGCCCCGCGCGGGGCCCAGAATGGTTCCATGACGCTGGATCTGGGCGCGTACTTCGATCGCATCGACTACCGCGGCGCGGCCGAGCCGAATCTTGAGGTGCTGCAGGATCTGATGACCGCGCACACCGGGTCGATCCCGTTCGAGAACCTCGATCCGCTGATGGGGGTGCCGGTCGACGACCTGAGCCCCGAAGCCCTCACCGACAAGCTGGTGTACCGGCGCCGGGGCGGTTACTGCTACGAGCAGAACGGCCTGATGGGGTACGTGCTGGCCGAGATCGGCTTCCGGGTGCGCCGCCTGGCCGGGCGGGTGGTGTGGATGCAGCCGCCCGACGCGCCGCCCGGCGCCCAGACACACACGGCGTTGGCGGTGACGTTCCCGGGCTCGCAGGGCTCCTATCTGGTCGACGTCGGGTTCGGTGGTCAGACGCTGACCTCACCCATCCGCTTCGAGACCGGAAACGCCCAGCAGACAACGCACGAGCCGTACCGGCTCAACGATCGCGGCGACGGCCTGGTGCTGCAAGCCCTGCTCCGCGACGAGTGGAAACCGCTGTACGTGTTCGGCACCCAGACCGTTCCGCAGATCGATCTGAGGGTGGGCAGCTGGTACGTCTCCACGCACCCCGAGTCGCACTTCGTGACCGCGCTGATGGCTGCGGTGACGACCGCCGACGCCCGCTACAACCTGGCCGGCCGCAACCTGACCATCCACCGCGCCGACGGCAGCGAGAAAATCCGGCTCGATGATGCGGCGGCGGTCGTCGACGTCCTCGGTGACCGATTCGGCATCGACGTGACCGGGATCGGCGAGCGCGGTGCGCTCGAGGCCCGCATCGGGCAGGTGCTGGACGCCTAGTCCTCGGCTAGCGGGCCGAAAGCCACGGGCCGAGCCGTCGCACCGCTTCCTCGATGTCGGCGGTGGGCCCGGCGAAGGACATCCGGACGAACGAATTGCCGCGGGCGGTGTCGAAGTCGATACCGGGCGCGATGGCGATGCCGGTCTCTTCCAACAGTTTTGAGCAGAACTCCATCGAGTTGTCGGTGTAATCCGAGACGTCGGCGTACACATAGAAGGCGCCGTCGGTGGGGGCCAGGCGCTCGACGCCGATGCCGCGCAGCCCGTCCAGCAGCAGCGAGCGGTTGGTGGCGTAGTGGTGCAGGTGGCCGTCGGCTTCGGCGGTGGCCTCCGGGGTGAAGGCCGCCACCGCGGCCAGCTGCGAGAGCACGGGCGGGCAGATGGTGAAGTTCCCGGTGAGGCAATCCACCGCACGGCGTAACTCGGCCGGCACCAACAGCCAGCCCAGCCGCCAGCCCGTCATCGCGTAGTACTTCGAAAAGCTGTTGACCACCACGGCATTTCGCGATGTCTGCCACGCGCAGCTGGTCTGCGGCGCGCCCTCGTAGACCAGCCCGTGGTAGACCTCGTCGCTGATCAGCCGCGCTCCGGACGCATCGCACCAGGCGGCGATCGCGGCCAGCTCGTCCGGGGCGATAACCGTTCCGGTGGGGTTGGCGGGGCTCGCCACGATGACTCCCTGCACCGGCGGGTCGAGTTCGGCGAGCATCCGCGCGGTGGGCTGGAAGCGGGTCTGCGGCCCGCAGGGGATCTCCACCACCTCGCATCCCAGCGCCGACAAGATGTTTCGGTAGCACGGGTAACCGGGAGTGGCCAGCGCCACCCGGTCGCCGACGTCGAAGCAGGCCAGGAAGGTGAGTAGAAATCCACCCGAGGAGCCCGTGGTGATCACCACGGCGTCGGGTTCGACGTCGAGCCCGTGCTGGCGCCGGTAGTCCCCGGCGATCGCGGCGCGCAGCTCGGGAATGCCCAGCGACACCGAGTAACCCAGCTCGTTGGAGTGCACCGCCGCCGCGGCCGCCGCCCGCACCGGCTCGGGCGCGCCCACGCTGGGCTGGCCCGCCGACAGGTTGACCAGATCGCCGTGGCTGCGCTGGCGTTCGGCGGCCGCCAGCCAGACATCCATCACATAGAACGGTGGGATGCCCGCGCGCAGCGAGACACGGTCGGTCACGGCGTCTGGAGTACCTCGGATTCCAGGCGGTTAAGCAACTGTCGGGGCGAATCCAGCAGGTGCGCGCTGCCGTGGGCGCGTTTGAAGTACAGGTGCATGTCGTGTTCCCAGGTGATCGCGATGCCGCCGTGCAACTGGATGCCTTCGGCGGCCACGGTGTTCAGCGCCTCGGTGGCGGCCAGCCGGGCGGCGGCGGCGTTGGTGGGAGTGGGGTCGTCACACGCGTCGGACACGACGGCCTTCGCCGCGGCGACGGTGACATACAGATCGGCCATCCGATGCTTGAGCGCCTGAAAGCTGCCGATCGGCCGGCCGAATTGCACGCGGTCCTTGGCATACTCGACGGTCAGCTCCAGACAGCGTTCGGCGGCGCCGATCTGCTCGGCGGCCAGCAGGATGGCCGCCGTGTCCGCCAGGCCAGGGTCCGTTCCGATCGCCTCGGTCTCCTCCGGTTGCACCCGCGCCAGGCGTCGGGTCGGGTCCATGGTGGTGACGGCCTGCGCGCTGAACCGGGTCCACCTGCTCAGCCGGCCGTCCTCGACGGCGACCACGACGTCGGCGACGTCGCCGTTGACCACGTAGTCGGGATCGAGCGCCAGCGCGCCGATCGCGGCGCCCTCGGCCAGGCGCACCAGCGTCGCGGCGTCCGGCTCGGGCGCGCTGAGCAGCGCCAGCTCGGCGAGCGTGGTGCCCAGCAGCGGGGAGGGCACCAGGGCGCGGCCCAGTTCCTGCAAAACCGCTGCGGCGTCCGCCAATTCGCCGCCGGCGCCGCCCAGCTCCTCAGGGATCACCAGGGCCGCGGCGCCGACCTGCTCGCACAGCAGCTGCCAGAGCGATTCGTCGTAGCCGCGGTCGGATTCCATGGCGGCGCGCACCGCGGCCGGGCCGGCGTGCTTGGCCACCAGGGCGGCAACGGTCTCGGCCAGCATCTGCCGTTCTTCACTCATAGCGCCTCCAGCACTCGCCGCCGATGTTCCTCCGGCGTCCCCCACGCGGACCGCAAGGCCTGCACCCGCAGCAGCAACAGCGACAGGTCGTGTTCCTGGGTGAAGCCGATCGCGCCGTGGGTCTGCAGCGCCGAGCGCGCCGCCAGCAGTCCGGCCTCGGACGCCGCCGCCTTGGCCGCGCTCACGTCGCGCGGGTCCAGCGTCAACGCCGCGCCGTGCACCAGCGGCCGGGCCAGCTCGATGGCGATGTGCACATCGGCGAGCTTGTGTTTGATCGCCTGATACGAGCCGATCACCCGGCCGAACTGGGTGCGTTGCTTGGCGTAGTCGACGGCGGCGTCGCGCAGCGCCTCGGCGGCGCCGACCAGTTGCGCCGCGGTGGCCAGCGCGCCGAACTCGAAGGCGCGCTTGGTGTCCGCCCGCCACGTCGAGCCGGTCGGGGTCACGTCGTACAACCGGCGGCTGGGGTCGACGGACTCGTGCTCGTCACCCGCGGTGGCTTCGGTGACCCCATCAGTCTCGTTTAAGCCGGCCAGCAGCACCAGGCCGGCCGCGTCGGCGTCAACGGCCCGCGGTACCCGCGGCGGCAGCGCGACCGTGGCGATGAGTTCGCCGGACGCGAGCCCGGCACACCGCTCGGCGTGGTCGTCGGAGGCGAGCAATATCGGTGCCACAGCGATGGATTCGACCACCGGGCCGGGCACGCACCAGTGCCCGAGGCGCTCGAGGGCGACGACCAGGTCGATCGGCTCTGCCTCGATGCCGTCGAATTTCTCCGGCACGGCCAGGGCCGTGACGCCCAGGTTTGCCAGCTGTTCCCACACCTTGCGGCCCGGCGCGGTGTCGCCCGCGGCCCACGCGCGCACGGCGCCGGGCAGGTCCGCGGCGCCGAGCGCGGCATCGATGCTGGCGGCGAAGTCACGCTGCTGTTCGTCTAGCGCAAATTTCACTTCTTGCCTCCGGACTTCTCGCGCGGCAGGCCCAGCAACCGCTCGGAGATGATGTTGCGCTGAATTTCGTTGGTGCCGGCGTAGATCGGACCGCCCAGCGCGAACAGCAGGCCTTCGGTCCACGGGCCGGCGAGTTCCCCGTCCGCGGCGAGGAGGTCGAGCGCGGTCTGGTGCAGTTCGACGTCGAGGTCGGACCAGAACACTTTGGTCACCGACGATTCGGCGCCCAGCTCGCCGCCGAGGGCCAGCCTGGTCACCGTGCCGAAGGTCTGCAGCCGGTAGGCCTGCGCCTTGATCCAGCCGTCGGCGACCCGGTCGGCGAACGCCGCCGGCGCGCCGCTGTCCTTCCACAGCTGCACCAACCGTTCCGCCGTCGCCAGGAAGCGGGCCGGGCTGCGCAGCGACATGCCGCGTTCGTTGCTCGACGTGCTCATGGCCGCCCGCCAGCCCTCGTGCGGGGTGCCGATCACGTCCTCGTCGGGAACGAAGACGTCGTCGAGGAAGATCTCGCCGAATCCGGTGTCGCCGCCGAGTTGGACGATCGGCCGCACCGTGATGCCCTTGGCCTTCAGGTCGAACATGAAGTAGGTCAGCCCGTTGTGGCGCTCGGCGCCGGGGTCGGACCGGAACAGCCCGAATCCCCGCTCGGCGAACGGCGCCCGCGAGCTCCAGATCTTCTGCCCGTTGAGCAGCCAGCCGCCGTCGGTCTGTGTGGCGGTGGACCGCAGCGACGCCAGGTCGCTGCCGGACTCGGGCTCCGACCACGCCTGCGCCCAGATCTCTTCGCCGCTGGCCATTTTCGGCAGGATCCGGGCCTGTTGCTCTTCGGTGCCGTGCGCGAACAGGGTCGGCGCCAGCATCGAGGTGCCGTTGGCGCTGGCCCGGCCCGGCGCCCCGGCGCGGAAGTACTCCTCTTCGAACACCACCCAGTGCAGCAGCGGCGCGTCGCGGCCGCCGTAGCGCTTCGGCCAGGTGATCACCGAAAGCCCGGCGTCGAACAGCACCCGGTCCCAACGCCGGTGCTGGTCAAAGCCTTCGGCGTTGTCGTATGACTTCGTCGGGATCGACTCGGCGTTGGCCGACAAGAATTCCCGGACCTCGGCCTGGAAGGCCAAGGTGTCGTCGTCTAGATCCAGATCCATCAGTCCAGCTCTCGCAGTTGTGGTTTGACCACCTTGCCGCCCGCATTGCGCGGCAACGCGTCGACGAACCGCACCGACCTCGGCGCCTTGAAGTTCGCCAAATGCTCACGGGTGTAAGCGATCACAGATTGTTCGTCGAGTTGCGCGCCGGGCCGGGTGACCAGGAACGCCCGGCCCACTTCGCCGAGCCGCTCGTCGGGAACCCCGATCACCGCGGCGTCGGCCACGCCGTCGAGGCGGGCCAGCACCTGCTCGATCTCGGCGGGGTACACGTTGAATCCTCCGCAGATGTACATGTCTTTGAGCCGGTCGGTGATGCGCAGGTTGCCGGCCGCGTCGAGCACGCCGATGTCACCGGTGTGCAGCCAACCGTCGGCGTCGATGGCGGCCGCGGTGGCCCGCGGGTCGTCGAGGTAGCCCAGCATCACGTTGGGCCCGCGCAGCAGCACCTCTCCCGATTCGCCGGATTCCCCGGAGTCGATGCGCAATTCGAAGTCGGCGAACGGGCGCCCGCAGGTGGTGGCGACGGTGACGGCGTCGTCGTCGGCGCGGCACATGGTGCCCATGCCGTTGGCCTCGGTGAGCCCGTAGGCGGTCAGCACGATGTCGATGTCGAGTTCGGACTGCATGCGCTCGACCAACACGACCGGCACGGTGGCCGCCCCGGTCACCGCGAAGCGCAGCGAGCTCAGGTCGTAATCGTCGCGAGCCGGATGATCCAGCAAGGTCTGGTAAATCGTTGGCGGACCGGGCAATACGGTGATGCGGTGTTGCTCGATCGCCTGCAGCGCGCGCAGCGGGTCGAAGGTGAGGTGGGGGATCAGCGTCGCGCCGGTCTGCAGACAGGCCAGGATGCCGGCCTTGTAGCCGAAGTTGTGAAAGAACGGGTTGATGCACAGGTAGCGGTCGTCGGCGGTGATCTTGCCGTTGGCCGCCCACGACGCCGAGGCCGACAGCGACTGCCGGTGCGCGCACAGCACGCCTTTGCTGCGGCCGGTGGTGCCCGAGGTGAACAGGACGTCGCTGACGTCGTCGGGCGTGACCGCCGCGGCCCGGGCGGCGACCGCGTCGAGGTCGGTGCCGCCGGCGACGAACTCGTCCCAGGTGCCATCTGGTGCGTCGATCGGTATCCGCACGATGTGCCGCAACGCGGGCAGCGCCGCCCGATCCAGATCGGCGACGCGATCGTTGCCCAGGAACTCGCCCATGCCGAACAGCACCGGCGCCTCGACGCGGGCCAGGATGTCACCGGCCTCCGCGGCCGTGTAGCGGGTGTTCAGCGGAACCATGGCGGCGCCGGCGTGGTGGATGGCCAGGCAGGCCACCACCCAATGCCAGGTGTTGGGGGACCAGATCGCCACCCGGTCGCCGGCCTGCACACCCAGCGCGATCAGTGCCGCCGCCGCCCGGTGCACCTCGTCGCGCAAGGCGGCGGCGGTGAAGGATCGTTCCTCGGTGATCAGGGCGTCGTGATCGGGGAGTCGGCCCGCGAAACGATCCAGCGCCGCGGGCACGGTGCGGGGATCGGTGGTCATCGGCGACGCTCCTCGAATGCTCTGAGTGCGATCGCTCGGTTCCTCCTCATGCCGCCACATGGCATGCCTCGTGACCGAGCTACAAAGCAAGTGCTTGGTAGGTTAGCCTACAAGGCATGCAGGACGTCGAGGAGTTCCGGGCCGAGGTCCGCTCTTGGCTCGCCGACAATCTGGTCGGCGAATTCGCAGCCCTCAAGGGCCTTGGTGGTCCCGGCCGTGAGCACGAGGCCTTCGAGGAACGCCGGGCCTGGAACCAACATCTCGCCAAGGCCGGACTCACCTGCCTGGGCTGGCCGGTCGAACATGGCGGCCGCGGTCTCTCCACCGCGCACCGCGTGGCGTTCTACGAGGAGTACGCCCGCGCTGACGCCCCGGACAAGGTCAATCACTTCGGCGAGGAGCTGCTGGGGCCGACGCTGATCGCGTTCGGGACGCCCGAGCAGCAGCAGCGTTTCCTGCCGCGGATTCTGGATGTCACCGAGCTGTGGTGCCAGGGCTATTCGGAGCCGGGCGCCGGCAGCGACCTGGCCAACGTGGCGACCACCGCCGAGCTCGACGGCGACCACTGGGTGATCAACGGCCAGAAGGTGTGGACGTCGTTGGCGCACTGGGCGCAATGGTGCTTTGTGGTCGCGCGCACCGAAAAGGGCTCCAAGCGGCACGCGGGGCTGTCGTATCTGCTGGTGCCGCTGGACCAGCAGGGCGTGGAAGTGCGGCCGATCATCCAGCTGACCGGTGACTCGGAATTCAACGAGGTGTTCTTCGACGACGCCCGCACCGATGCGGACCTGGTGGTCGGCGAGCCCGGTGACGGCTGGCGGGTCGCCATGGGCACGCTGACCTTCGAACGCGGCGTGTCGACGCTCGGGCAACAAATCCGTTACGCCCGTGAGCTTTCCAACCTGGCCGAGCTCGCGCAGCGCACCGGTGCGGCCGACGATCCGTTCATCCGTGAGCGCCTGACCCGGGCGTGGACCGGGTTGCGGGCCATGCGTTCGTACGCGCTGGCCACCATGGACGTCGAGCAGCCGGGGCAGGACAACGTGTCGAAGCTGTTGTGGGCCAACTGGCATCGCGATCTGGGCGAGCTGGCGATGGACGTCGTCGGCAAACCGGGCCTGACCCTGGCCGACGGCGAGTTCGACGAATGGCAGCGGCTGTTCCTGTTCACCCGCGCCGACACCATCTATGGCGGGTCCAACGAGATCCAGCGCAACATCATTGCCGAGCGGGTGCTCGGCCTACCGCGAGAGGTCAAGGGATGAGTCTGTCCGAAGCTCCCAAAGAGATTGCCGGACACGGACTTCTGCAAGGCAAGGTGGTGGTCGTGACCGCCGCCGCCGGCACCGGGATCGGCGCGGCGACTGCGCGGCGGGCGCTGGCCGAGGGGGCCGACGTGCTGATCTCCGACCACCACGAACGGCGCCTGGGCGAGACGGCCGAGGAGCTGTCCGCGCTGGGCCAGGGCCGCGTCGAGCACGTGGTCTGCGACGTGACCTCGACCGCTCAAGTCGACGCCCTCATCGCTTCGACCACCGCCCGGATGGGCCGGATCGACGTGCTGGTCAACAACGCCGGGCTCGGCGGACAGACGCCGGTCGTCGACATGACCGACGAGGAATGGGATCGCGTCCTCAACGTGACGCTGACGTCGGTGCTGCGTGCCACGCGCGCGGCGCTGCGCTACTTCCGCGAGGCACCACACGGCGGCGTCATCGTCAACAACGCCAGCGTCCTGGGCTGGCGGGCCCAGCACTCGCAGTCGCACTACGCGGCCGCCAAGGCCGGCGTGATGGCCCTAACCCGGTGCAGCGCAATCGAAGCCGCCGAGTATGGGGTACGGATCAACGCGGTGTCGCCGAGCATCGCGCGGCACAAGTTCCTCGAGAAGACGTCCTCGTCGGAGTTACTCGATCGGCTCTCGGCCGGCGAAGCCTTTGGCCGGGCCGCCGAGCCGTGGGAGGTCGCGGCCACCATCGCCTTCCTCGCCAGCGACTACTCGAGCTACCTGACCGGTGAGGTCATCTCGGTATCCAGTCAGCATCCGTGAGCGCCGCCCGCTAGCCAAGCAAGCGCTTGGTTGATACTCTGGTCGGGTGGACCGAGTGACCGGTCAGGCCAACAGCCGGCGAGACGAGTTGCTGGAGCTTGCCGCGACCATGTTCGCCGAGCGTGGCCTGCGCGCCACCACCGTGCGCGACATCGCCGACAGCGCCGGCATCCTCTCCGGCAGTCTCTATCACCACTTCTCGTCCAAAGAGGAGATGGTCGACGAGCTGCTGCGCAGCTTCTTGGACTGGTTGTTCACCCGTTACCGCGAGATCGTGGACGGGGAGGCCAACCCCCTGGAGCGGCTCAAGGGGCTGTTCATGGCGTCGTTCGAGGCGATCGAGCATCGGCATGCGCAGGTCGTCATCTACCAGGACGAAGCACAGCGGCTGCTGTCGCAACCCCGGTTCTCCTACATCGAGGACATGAACCGGCAGCAGCGCAAGATGTGGCTCGAGCTGCTACATCAGGGCGTCGACGAGGGCTACTTCCGGCCCGACCTCGACGTCGACCTCGTCTACCGTTTCATCCGTGACACCACGTGGGTGTCGGTGCGCTGGTATCAGCCCGGCGGTCCGCTCACCGCGCAGCAGGTGGGTCAGCAATACCTCGCCATCGTTCTTGGCGGGATCACCAAAGAAGGAATCTGAACATGGCTCGTGTCGGCGACGATGCAGAGCGAAGCGATGAGGAGGAGCGACACAATGGCTGAGGCCTACGTCATCGACGCGGTGCGTACCGCGGTCGGCAAGCGCGGCGGATCGCTGGCCGGGGTGCATCCGGTCGACCTGGGTGCCCTGGGATGGCGCGGACTTCTCGACCGGGTCGACGTCGACCCCGCCGCCGTCGACGACGTGATCGCCGGCTGCGTCGATGCGATCGGCGCCCAGGCGGGCAACATCGCGCGGCTCTCGTGGCTGGCCGCCGGCTACCCCGAAGAGGTGCCCGGCGTCACCGTCGACCGGCAATGCGGATCCAGCCAGCAGGCCATTTCCTTTGGCGCACAGGCGATTCTGTCCGGCACCGCCGACCTCATCGTCGCCGGGGGCGTGCAGAACATGAGCCAGATCCCGATCTCGTCGGCCATGACCGTGGGCGAACAGTTCGGCTTCACCTCGCCGACCAACGAGTCCAAGCAGTGGCTGCACCGCTACGGCGATCAGGAGATCTCGCAGTTCCGCGGTTCGGAGCTGATCGCCGAGAAGTGGAACCTGTCGCGCGAAGAGATGGAGCGCTACGCGCTGACCAGTCACGAGCGCGCCTTCGCGGCGATCCGTGGCGGCCACTTCGACAACGAAATCATCACCGTCGAAACCGAATCCGGCCCGTTCCGGGTCGACGAGGGCCCGCGCGAGTCGTCGCTGGAGAAGATGGCCGGCCTCAAGCCGCTGGTCGAGGGCGGCCGGCTGACGGCGGCCATGGCCAGCCAGATCTCCGACGGGGCCAGCGCAGTGCTACTGGCGTCCGAGCGGGCCGTCAAGGAGCATGGACTCAAGCCACGGGCCCGCATCCACCACATCAGTGCCCGCGCCGCCGACCCGGTGTTCATGCTGACCGGGCCCATTCCGGCGACCCGCTACGCGCTGGACAAGACCGGGCTGTCGATCGACGACATCGACACCGTCGAGATCAATGAGGCCTTCGCGCCGGTGGTCTTGGCGTGGCTCAAGGAGGTCAAGGCGGACCCGGAGAAGGTCAACCCCAACGGCGGCGCGATCGCGCTCGGGCACCCGCTGGGCGCCACCGGCGCCAAGCTGTTCACCACGATGCTCAACGAGCTCGAGCGCACCGGCGGCCGCTACGGCCTGCAGACCATGTGCGAGGGCGGGGGCACCGCAAACGTGACCATCATCGAGCGCTTGTAGCCTCTTGCGCCGAGTGTGAACCAGCCGACGCTTGCTCGGCGTGTCGCGTCGCAGAATTCACACTCGGCGGAGCTGTCGGTGGGTGGTGCCAGCATTCGCCCATGAAAGAACACCCGTGGCCATTCTTGGGCTCGGAGACGTTGGCAGCGAAGGCCCTGCCGGAGCGGGCGATGCGTGCCCTGCACGAACCCATCTATCCCGGTGTACGCGCCGGCCGGCATCGAGTTGACCGCCGCCCAGCGTGCATTTGCGGCGTGGCTGTGGTCGCGGCGCAAGGCAGTCGTCGCGGGCAATTCGGCGGCGGCGTTGCTGGGAACGAAGTGGGTAAGCCCGGCACTCGACGCCGAACTCGTGCACGACAACCGACGGCCTCCCCGCGGGATCACGGTCCACACGGATACCTTGAGCCCGCACGAAGTGCTCACGGTCAGCGACGTTGCGGTAACCACGCCGGCTCGAACCGCATTCGATATCGGGCGGCGCACCATCCCACGGCTGCAGGCCGTTCAGCGGCTCGACGCGCTCATGAACGCAACCGACGTGAAAGCCAGTGATGTCGAGGCCATGGCCGCCGAGAAAACCGGTGCGCGCGGTGTGGTTCGGTTGCGACGGATACTGCCGCTTGTCGACGGAGGCTCGGAGTCCCCACAGGAGACGCGAACTCGCTTGGTGCTCCTAGACGCAGGATTTCCTGTTCCTCGTACCCAGACCCCCGTTGTCGTTCCCGGCGGCTATCTCATTGCACGCATCGACATCGGTTGGGAGGAGTTCCTTGTCGGAGTGGAGTATGACGGGGCGCTGCATTGGACGGACCCGATGCAACGCAACCGCGACATCGATCGCCACGCCGAACTCTCTGAGAACGGCTGGACGATCATCCGGGTGAGCGGCGACATGCTCAGGTACCGCCAGGGCACCCTGACCCACCGAGTGGGCTCAGCGCTGACCGCCGCCGGCTGGCGTCCCTGACCGCCGATAGTGAATTCAGCGACGCCCCATCGGCGTGCCGCGTCGCAGAATTCACACTCGGCGGAGCTGTCAGTCCTCGATAAAGGACGAGGCTGCCCGCAGGTGCTCGATGGCGTCACGCACGATCGAATCGATCAGCTCGGCGCACGATGGCAGGTCCTCGAGAATGCCGGCCACCTGCCCGGAGGCCAGCACCCCGGCGTCCGTATTGCCATCCACCAGACCGGCTTTCAACAGCATCGGGGTGTTGGCCGCCATGACGACCTGCGACCAGGTCATCTCCTTGCCGTGCCGCATCGCCATGCCGTCGCTGATCATCGACCGCCAGGTCATCCGTGACATGTGCTTGAACTTGGCCGCGTTGCGCACCGCGGCGGTCAGACCCCGTACCGGCGACCCGTTTTCCAGCTTCTCGACCAGGCCGGTGCGCAGCACCCGGTGCGGCATGCCGTCGACGCGGGTGGTGACGACGGTGCCGTCCAGCGCCGATTCCAGGTAGCGCCGCTTGACCGCGTCGGGCACGGTCGAATCCGAGGTCAGCAGGAAGCGCGTGCCCATCGCGACGCCGGCGGCGCCGTAGCTCAGGGCGGCCGCCAGCCCGCGCCCGTCGAAGAATCCGCCCGCGGCGATGACGGGAATGCCGGTGCCCCGCACGGCGTCCAGTACCGAGGGCAGCAGCAGCGTCGTGGCGACCGGGCCCGTGTGCCCGCCACCCTCGCCGCCCTGCACGATCATCGCGTCCGCGCCCCACCCGGCGACCTTGCGGGCGTGCTTGGCCGCGCCGATCGACGGAATCACCACCGCGCCGGCCTCTTTGAGCCGGGCGATGAGCTCCTGCTTGGGCGCCAGGGCGAAGGACGCCACCTTGACGCCTTCACGGATCATCAGATCGACCCGATCGCCGGCATCGGCCGCGTCGGCGCGGATGTTCACGCCGAACGGCTTGTCCGTGGCGGCCTTGACCTTGGCGATGGCCGTCGCCAATTCGTCCAGCGTCATGGTGGCCGACGCCAAGATGCCCAGCCCGCCCGCGTTCGCGGTGGCCGACACCAGGCGCGCCCCGGCCACCCAGCCCATCCCGGTTTGCACCACCGGGTGCTCGACACCGACCAGCTCGGTCAGCGGCGTGCGCAATCTGGGCATCAGCGTATCTCTCGGTCGCGCAACGACTTCGGGTCGATCGTTTCGCGGATGAGGCGCAGTTCGTCCTCGGTGGGCAGCCGCGTCTCCTCGGCGTCCTCGAGCCCATGGATCTCGAACGAGGTGGCTTCGCGGACCTCCTCCGGCGCGACCCCGGGATGCAGGCTCAGCGCCCGCATGGTCCGGTCGGGCCCGCCGAAGTCGAACACGCCGAGGTTCGACACCACCCGGTACGTGTTGGCGAAGCGGAAGGCCGGATTGCCGGAATCGACGTTGTCCCAGCCGATCCCGCAGACCACGTCCACCTTCTCGCTGAACACGCGCTTGGAGTGGTTACCCACCCAATAGCTGGTCGCGTGGTTGATGGCATTGCCGGGGGCGCCGCGGACGCCGAACATCTGACGTTTGGGTTGCTGCAACGGGCCGAACGCCGAGATGTTCTGATTGCCAAACCGGTCAACCTGATTGGCGCCCATCACCACGTGGCGGCGGCCCCAGGCCAGCGTCTCGAACACCCGGCCGAACGGCATCCAACCCTCCACGGCTCCGGTCGCACCGAGCGCCGGGGTGTCGGCCAGTAGCTGGGCCTCGCCGTCGGTCAGCAAGATGTCGGGGGAGAACGTCAACCGGGCCAGCCGCGCCCCGACCGAGGTCATGTTGGTCATCGGGCTGACCATGATCTCGCCTGCGTCCCTGAACAATTCGGCGCAGGCCACTGCGCACACCTCGGCGCGGGTGCTGCTCACTTGGACGCCTCCTCTGCGAATGCGCGAACCGCCGCCTGGTAGTCGTCCTCGCTGCCCGACAGGTAGGTCTGGGTGAACTTCTGCCAGCCTTCGTCGGTCGAGGCCGCCTCGGCGTAGTGCCGTTGGAATTTCTCGTCGCGCCGGTAATCCGGTGCGGCGGTGGTGAAGTGGGCCCCGTTGGGCGCCTCCACGACGCTGTCGACCATCATCCGGTTGACGAGCAGGGCCTGCGGTGGCACCGCCTTGACCAGCTCCTCGGTGGATACGACGCGCTCCACCGACAGGTGGCGCTTATCGGCGGCCATCAGAAACAGGTCGTCGAAGTACGGGTCGATGCCGGTGTAGGCGGCATTGCCCTGGGCGTCGCCGAGGTTGAGGTGCACGAAGGCGGCGTCCAGGCGCAGCGCCGGCATGGCGATCAGCGTCTCGTGGCCGCCGCCGGGCGCCGGATACGGGCTGGTGACGGTCTGCAACTCGCCCTCCCAGAAGTCGAGCACCGAACTGCCCAGCCCGGCCCGGATCGGCAGGAACGGCAGTCGTTGTGCGGCGGCCTGCAGCCCGCAGCGCAGCATGCCCTCGTCCATTTCGCGGGCCTCGATCGCCCCGGCGGCCCGGGCCTTGGCGAACCACGGGTCGTAGAACGGCGGGGAGTCCAGCGAGACGAAGCCGTAGTAGACGCGCTTCACCTTGCCGGCCGAGCACAGCAGCCCCAGGTCGGGTCCGCCGTAGGTGACGACGGTCAGGTCGGTGACATCGGTGCGCAGCAGGGCGCGCACGAATGCCATTGGCTTGCGCCGCGATCCCCAGCCGCCGATGCCGATGGTCATGCCGCTGCGCACCTGCGCGACGGCCTCGTCGAGAGTGGTTCTCTTGTCGCTCACGCGTCCTTGCCCTTCGTCGTACCGGCGAACGCGTCGCGGTGCTCGTCGGCCACGCCGGCCAGGTTGAGCTCGAACGTAAAGCCTTGTTCCATACGGTAACTCGAGTTGACCCGCTGCACGTCGATCAGGTTCAGCGCCTCCTTGGCCGCCCGGATGACCCGGGTGTCCTTGGCGGCGATGTCCCGCGCGACCCGCAATGCGGCCTCGTCCAGCTGGTCCCGCGGCACCACCTCATGCACCGAACCGAAGTGGTGCAGGGTGGCGGCGTCGACGGTGGCGGCGGTGAAGAACAGCCGCCGCATCAGGTGCTGGGGCACCAGCCGGGACAGATGGGTGGCCGCGCCGAGGGCGCCGCGTTCCACCTCTGGCAGCCCGAAGGTGGCGTCCTCGGAGGCGACGATGACGTCGGAGTTGCCGACCAGGCCGATGCCGCCGCCGACGCAGAATCCGTTCACGGCCGCGACGACGGGCACCGCGCACTCATAGACCGCGCGGAACGCGGCGAAGCAGCCGCGGTTGGCGTCGATCAGCGCGGTGAATCCCTCGGTTCGCTGCATCTCCTTGATGTCGACCCCGGCGTTGAAGCCGCGGCCCTCGGCCCGCAGGATGACGGCGTGGGTTTGCGGGTCGTGGCCGGCCGCGGTGATGGTGTCGGCCAGCTCGAACCAGCCGCGCGATGGGATGGCGTTGACGGGCGGGAAGTCGACGGTGACCGCGACGATGCCCGGTTCGGTGGTTTTGGATGTGATGGGCACGGTGCCACTTCCTTGTGGGGGTAACTACCTAAGCAAGCACTTGCTTGGTACGCTAGCACAGTGACTCGCGCCGAAGCATGCCCCCCATTTGAAGAAGTCATGAACTTGGGGCTGGCCGGGCGGTTGGTTCTGGTCACCGGCGGCGTTCGCGGGGTGGGCGCCGGCATCAGCGCGGTTTTCGCCGCCCAGGGTGCCACCGTCGTCACCTGCGCGCGACGGCCGGTCGAGGGGCTGCCGTATGAGTTCCACTCCTGCGACGTCCGCGATGACGACGCGGTCAAGGAATTGATCGACACCGTCGCGGAGCGGCACGGCGGCCTCGACGTCGTGGTCAACAACGCCGGGGGATCGCCCTACGTGCTGACCGCGGAGTCCAGCGCCAAGTTCAACCGCAAGATCATCGAACTCAATCTGATTGGGGCGCTCTCGGTTTCGCAGCACGCCAACGACAAGATGCAAGGCCAGCCGCGCGGCGGGTCGATCGTCAACATCTGCAGCCTGTCCGGCCGGCGGCCCTCGCCCGGCACCGGCGCCTACGGTGCGGCCAAGGCGGGCCTGGAAAGCCTCACCCAGACCCTGGCGGTCGAATGGGGGCCGAAGGTCCGGGTGAACGCCTGTGTGGTCGGCATGGTGGAGACCGAGCAGTCGGAACTGTTCTACGGTGACGCCGAATCGATCGCCGCGATCTCGAAGAATGTGCCGTTGGGCCGGCTGGCCAAGCCCGATGATGTCGGTTGGGCCGCAGCGTTTTTGGCCTCGGACGCGGCCTCCTACATCAGCGGGGCCTCGTTGGAGGTGCACGGCGGCGGCGAGCCGCCGCACTACCTGTCCACCACCACCGCGAGCGCGGTCAAGTAGAGGAGACAACAACTATGGGAGTGGTTGACGGCCGCGTCGTCATCGTCACCGGAGCGGGCGGAGGTATCGGTCGCGCGCATGCGCTGGCCTTCGCCGCCGAGGGTGCGCGGGTGGTGGTCAACGACATCGGGGTGGGCCTCGACGGTTCGCCGGCGGGCGGCGGCAGCGCGGCCCAGGGTGTGGTCGACGAGATCACCGCCGCCGGTGGCGAGGCCGTCGCCGATGGTTCCAACGTCGCCGACTGGGACCAGGCGGCCGGCCTGATCCGGACCGCGGTCGAAACCTTCGGCGGCCTGGACGTTTTGGTGAACAACGCCGGCATCGTGCGCGACAGGATGATGGCCAACACCAGCGAGGACGAGTTCGACGCCGTCGTCGCTGTGCACCTCAAGGGCCACTTCGCCACGATGCGGCACGCCGCGTCATATTGGCGCGGGCTGTCCAAAGAGGGCAAAACCGTTGACGCTCGGATCATCAACACCAGTTCGGGCGCCGGGCTGCAGGGCAGCGTCGGTCAGGGCAACTACAGCGCTGCCAAGGCGGGCATCGCGGCGATGACGCTCGTCGGCGCGGCGGAAATGGGGCGCTACGGCGTCACCGTCAACGCCATCGCGCCGTCGGCCCGCACCCGCATGACCGAGACCGTGTTCGCCGAGATGATGTCCACCCAGGACCAGGACTTCGATGCGATGGCCCCGGAAAACGTTTCCCCCCTGGTGGTTTGGCTGGGCAGCGCCGAATCGCGCGACGTGACCGGCAAGGTGTTCGAGGTCGAGGGCGGCAAGATCCGTGTCGCCGAGGGCTGGGCGCACGGGCCGGAGATCGACAAGGGGGCGCGGTGGGATCCCGCGGAGCTGGGGCGCGTCGTCGCCGACCTGCTCGCCAAGGCGCGCCCGCCGGTTCCGGTCTACGGCGCCTAGCGCGGCGCCGAACGTGCACTCACGGCGATGAATCCAAGGTCGATTTCTCGCCGTCAGTGCACGTTCGCCGAGGGGGTTCGCACACGACGAGCGGGATGACCCGGTCGGCGGCTTCGCGGTACCTACGGTACGGCGGGTACATCCGCATCAGGGGCGGCCAATAGCGTTCGCGCTCGGCGTCGGTCGCGTCGCGCGCGATCAATTCCAGGCGCTGGGCATGGATCTGCACCCGCACCTCGGGATTCTCCTGAAGGTTCAGATACCACAGCGGATCCTCGTCGCGCCCGCCGAAGGAGGCGGGCAAGATCACCCGTTCTCCGTCGCGCAGGTAGAGCGTTGCGGTGGTCCGCGGCTCGTTCGACCTGCGTCCGGTCGTCGTCAGCAGCGCCGCCGGGAACCTCAGCAGTTTCGCGCCGATCCTGCCGTTGGTTCGGCGGTACACCCAAATGTGCGCGCGCGCGAAGTACTTGAGCAGCAGCGCAATCGGGCGAGAATTGCGGATCCAGTGACGGTCGGACATCTTGCCCAGGATGGTTCCCAATCCGGGCGAATCGAAACTTAGGGATCGCAGATGACGACCGGGATCACCCGATCGGTCCACGACTGGTAATCGTCGAACGAGGAATACATGGCGACCAACTTCGGCCAGTACTCCTTGCGCTCTTCTTCCGAGGCGTCGCGCGCCTGCAGATGCAGCACCTCGTCCTTGATCTGCACCGAGACCTTCGGGTCCGCCTTGAGGTTGAGGTACCACAGCGGGTGCTTGTCGCGGCCGCCTTGAGATGCCACCAGGATCACCCGATTGCCCTCGCGCAGATAAAGCAGGGGGCTCACGCGTGGCTGCCCGGATTTGCGGCCCGTGGTGGTCAGCAGCGCGACCGGACTCTTCTGGAATGTGCCGCCCCACTTACCCTTGCTGACGCGATACATCCAGGTGTTGACCCGCGACATCCACTTGATGAAGAAGCCGGTGACGGGCGAATTCAGAGATTTGGGCTTTTCCATTGCGGTCCTCTGTGCTCGATCTGGCCGGCTCCGCCGCACCCCGCCATGCGGGCCGCGTCGTTACCGGCGCTGGTGAATGAAGGGGTGGAAGCGAACTTTGATGTTGTGGATTTCGGCTTTCCCGCTTGGGCTTTCGGCCGGGATGACGAAGGTCTCGGTGACGTGCGCGGCGAGCCGACGGCCGCCGAACGCCGCCTTGGTCAGCACCTGGTACGCGGCGTGCACGTCGTCGCCGTCGATGCGGTACTCCGGCGTCGTCGTGTGCGCGAGCAACCGATACTGCGGCCCACGATTGAGGCTGCGCCGCAGATGATTTCCGGAGAACCCGTTCTTGATTCCCTGTTCGATGCGGGTGCAGCCGGCCGCGAACGGGACAGCGTCGCCGTCATGGCTGACCAGCGCGTCGATGTAGGACTGCGCCGCGGCGATGCGGCGCTCTTCGGAGACGAGCAAGGGGAACTAGATGCGCTCGATGATGGTGCCGGTCGACAATGCGCCGCCCGCGCACATCGTGATCAGCGCGGTGGTCTGGTCGGTGCGCTCCAGCTCGTGCAGGGCGGTGGTGATCAGCCGGCTGCCGGTCGATCCCACCGGGTGGCCCAGCGCGATGGCGCCGCCGTTGACGTTGACCCTGGCCATGTCCGGCTCGTGCACGCGCGCCCAGGACAACACCACCGAGGCGAAGGCCTCGTTGATCTCGACGAGGTCGATGTCGCCCATCTTCATGCCGGCCTTCTCCAGCACCTTGGCCGTCGACTGCACCGGTCCGTCGAGGTGGTAGTAGGGCTCGGCGCCGACCAGCGCCTGGCTGACGATGCGGGCGCGCGGCCGCAGCCCGAGGGCCTTGGCCTTGTCCTCGTCCATCCACAGCACGGCCGCCGCACCATCGGAGATCTGCGACGACGTTCCCGCCGTGTGGATTCCGCCTTCGAGGACTGGCTTCAGCGCGCTCAGACCCGACAGGGTCGTCTCACGCAGGCCCTGGTCGCGGGAGATGGTGACGCGCTCCGACGTCGGCTGCTTGTTCTCGTCGAGCGCCGGGGCTTCGATCGGGGAGATCTCCCGGTCAAATCGGCCCTCGTCCCAGGCCTGCTTGGCCTTGGCCTGCGAGCAGAAGCCGAACTCGTCGATCTCCTCGCGGGTGATGCCGCGCCGCTTGGCGATGCGCTCCGCGGCGGTGAACTGGTCGGGCAGGTCGATGTCCCACGACGCGGGCCGCAGGATGCTGCGGTCGGGGCCGGCGTTGGCGCCGAGCCCGACGCGGCTCATGGCCTCGATTCCGCAGGCGATGCCGATGTCGATGGCACCCGCCGCGATCAGCCCGGCGACCAGGCCGTTGGCCTGCTGGCCGCTGCCGCACTGGCAGTCCACGGTCATGGCGCCGACGTGTTCCGGCAGGCCGGCCACCAGCCAGCTGACCCGGCTGATGTTGTTGGACTGCTCGCCGTACTGTGTGACGCAACCGCCGATGACCTGTTCGACGTCGCCGGCGTCGATGCCGGCCTTCTCGACGAGTGCCTTCTGCACCGCGCCGAGCAGTTCGGTGGCGTGGAGTCCTGAGAGCCATCCATTGCGCTTGCCGATCGGGCTGCGGGTGGCTTCGACGATTACCGGGTTACCCATTCCGTCAGGCTAGAACACGTTTCATTACTCTGACAAGCGAGGATGGTGACCTGCCTTTTATCTGCGCAGGAGCCGTGTTTTACTGGCACTAGAACACGTTGCAATTAGTGTTGTAAAAGGAGCGCACTCTACATGGCACCCCCAAACATTCCCGCCGACTTCGACTTCCTCGACCCTGACGTCAACCTCGCAGGGTTGCCCGTCGAGGAGCTCGCCTGGCTGCGCAAGGCGGAGCCGATCCACTGGGTCGACATCCCCGACGGCGCGGGCGGGTTCGAGGACCACGGCTACTGGCTCGTGACCAAGCACGCCGACGTCAAGGACGTGTCGAAGCGCAGCGAAGTCTTTTCGAGCTGGATGAACGGCGCCATCCCGACGTGGCCGCCGGAGATGAAGCGCGAGCAGGTCGAGTTGCAGCGCAGCGTCATGCTCAACATGGACGCGCCCCACCACACCCGGCTGCGCAAGATCATCTCCCGCGGGTTCACGCCACGGGCCATCGGGCGGCTGGAGGCCGAGCTGGACCAGCGGGCCCAGAACATTGCCAAGACCGCGGCGGCCGAGGGCGCCGGCGACTTCGTCGAGCAGGTGTCGTGCGAGCTGCCGCTGCAGGCCATCGCGGGTCTGCTCGGTGTCCCTCAGGAGGATCGCGACAAGCTCTTCCGGTGGTCCAACGAGATGACCGGCGGCACCGATCCGGAGTACGCGCACGTCGATCCCGCGCAGTCGTCGATGGAGCTGATCACGTACGCGATGGCGATGGCCGAGGAGCGGGGCAAGAATCCCACCGACGACATCGTCACCACGCTCATCGAAGCCGACATCGACGGCGAAAAGCTCTCCGATGACGAGTTCGGCTTCTTCGTGGTCATGCTCGCCGTGGCGGGCAACGAGACGACGCGAAACTCCATCACCCACGGCATGATCGCGATGGCGAACAACCCCGATCAGTGGGAGCTCTTCAAGAAGGAGCGCCCATCGACCGCCGCGGACGAGATCATCCGGTGGGCCACCCCGGTATCGGCCTTCCAGCGCACCGCCAACGAGGACACCGAGTTGGCCGGCGTGCAAATCAAGAAGGGCCAGCGGGTCGTCATGTCCTACCGGTCGGCCAATTTCGACGAAGAGGTCTTCGAAGACCCGCACACCTTCAACATCCTGCGCGACCCGAATCCCCATGTCGGCTTCGGCGGCACCGGCGCCCACTACTGCATCGGCGCGAACCTGGCGCGCATGACGATCAACCTGATCTTCAACGCCGTGGCCGACCACATGCCCGACCTGAAGCCGATTTCGGAGCCCGAGCGGCTGCGGTCGGGATGGCTCAACGGGATCAAGCACTGGCAGGTCGACTACACGGGTAAGTCCGCGGTGACGTCCTGATGGACTTCGATCTCACCGCGACGCAACAGGCGGTCGCCGACGTCGTGACGTCGGTGTCCGAGCGTGAATTGAGTTGGGACGCTTTGGTCGACGGGGGTGTGACGGCGCTGCCGGTGCCCGAGCGCCTCGGCGGCGACGGGGTGGGACTGCCCGAGGTCGCCACCGTGCTGACGGAGATCGGTCGCCACGGCGCCATCACACCGGCCCTGGCCACGCTGGGTTTCGGCGTGGTGCCGCTGCTTGATCTGGCTTCCGACGACCAGCAGGACCGGTTTTTGGCGGGCGTCGCGAAGGGCGGGGTGCTGACCGCGGCGCTCAACGAGCCCGGCGCCGCGCTGCCGGACCGGCCGTCGACCACGTTCGCGGGCGGCCGGTTGTCGGGCACCAAGGTCGGCGTCGGCTTTGCCGGACAAGCGGATTGGATGATCGTCACCGCCGACAGCGCGGTGGTCGTGGTGTCGCCGAAGGCCGGCGGCGTCGAGGTGGTCCAAACGCCGACATCGAACGACTCCGACGAGTACACGGTCACGTTCACCGACGTCGCCGTCGACGACTCCGATGTCTTGGCGGGTGCCACCGCACCCCGCGTCAACCAGCTGGCGCTGGCTTCCATCGGCGCCTACGCCGACGGGCTGGTGGCGGGCGCGCTGCGCCTCACCGCGGACTACGTGGCCAACCGGAAGCAATTCGGCAAGCCGCTGTCGACGTTCCAGACCGTGGCCGCCCAGCTCGCCGAGGTCTACATCGCCTCGCGCACCATCGATTTGGTGGCGAAGTCGGTCGTGTGGCGGCTGGCCGAAGGCCGCGACGCGGACGACGATCTCGATGTCCTCGGGTACTGGGTCACCTCGCAGGCGCCGCCGGTGATGCAGCTCTGCCACCACCTGCACGGCGGCATGGGCATGGACATCACCTATCCGATGCACCGGTACTACTCCACGATCAAGGACCTGACCCGGTTGCTCGGCGGTCCTTCTCATCGTCTCGATCTGGTGGGAGCGCAATGTTCATAGACCTGACTCCGGAGCAGCGTCAGCTGCAAGCGGAACTACGGGAATACTTTTCGAACCTGATCTCGTCCGACGAGATGAAGGCGATGGAGCAGGACCGCCACAACGAGGCCTACCGCGCGGTGATCCGGCGGATGGGCCGCGACGGCAAGCTCGGCGTCGGATGGCCAAAGGAGTTCGGCGGCTTGGGCTTCGGACCGATCGAACAGTCGATCTTCGTCAACGAGGCGCATCGGGCCGACGTGCCCCTGCCCGCGGTCACGTTGCAGACGGTGGGTCCGACCCTGCAACAGTTCGGCAGCGAGATGCAGAAGAAGAAGTTCCTTCCGGCGATCCTGGCCGGCGAGGTGCACTTCGCGATCGGCTACACCGAGCCCGAGGCCGGTACCGACCTGGCTTCCCTGCGGACCACCGCAGTGCGTCAGGGCGACGAGTACATCGTCAACGGGCAGAAGATCTTCACCACCGGCGCCCACGACGCCGACTACATCTGGCTGGCCTGCCGCACGGACCCGGAAGCCGTGAAGCACAAGGGCATTTCGATCCTGATCGTCGATACCAAGGATCCCGGCTACTCCTGGACGCCGATCATCCTGTCCGACGGCGCCCACCACACCAACGCGACGTATTACAACGACGTGCGGGTGCCCGCCGACATGCTGGTCGGCGAGGAGAACGGCGGGTGGCGGTTGATCACCACCCAGCTCAACAACGAACGGGTCATGCTCGGCCCGGCCGGCCGCACCGCCGGCATCTACGACCGGGTACACGCCTGGGCGTCCAAGCCGGGCAGTGACGGGGTCACGCCGATCGACCACGCCGACGTCAAGCGGGCGCTCGGCGAGATTCACGCCATGTGGCGGATCAACGAACTGCTCAACTGGCAGGTGGCCGCAGCCGGCGAGGACATCAACGTCGCCGACGCCGCGTCGACCAAAGTCTTTGGCACGGAGCGGGTTCAGTACATCGGCCGGCTCGCCGAGGAAATCGTCGGCAAGTACGGCAACCCCGCGGACTCCGACACCGCCGACCTGCTCAACTGGCTGGACTCCCAGACCAAGCGCAACCTGGTGATCACGTTCGGAGGTGGGGTGAACGAAGTGATGCGCGAGATGATCGCCGCCGCCGGACTCAAAGTGCCGAGGGTGCCTCGATGACCGAAATCCAGGACGCCATCGCGGAAATCAAGGCCGCCGGTGGGCCCAAGCCGCGCGCCGGCCGTGATGCCGTGAACCAGCCGATGATCAACAACTGGGTGGAGGCCATCGGCGACAGCAACCCGATCTATGTCGACGAGGCCGCCGCCCGCGCCGTCGGGCACCCTGGGATTGTGGCCCCACCGGCCATGATTCAGGTGTGGACCATGTTCGGCCTGGGCGGGGAGCGTCCGAAGGACGACCCCATGGGCCCCATCATGGAGCTGTTCGACAACGCCGGCTACATCGGCGTGGTCGCCACCAACTGCGAGCAGACCTATCACCGCTACCTGCAGCCCGGTGAGCAGGTCAGCATCACCTCGGAGATGGGTGATGTGGTCGGGCCCAAGCAGACCGGTTTGGGTGAAGGCTATTTCATCAACCAGCACATCATCTGGCGGGTGGGCGACGAGGACGTCGCCGAGATGAATTGGCGCATCCTCAAGTTCAAGCCCCGCGAGGCAGAGGCGCCCGCGTCGTCGGTGCCCGACGACCTCGACCCGGCCGCGATGATGCGGCCCTCGTCGTCGCGCGATACGGCGTTCTTCTGGGAAGGCGTCAAGGAGCACGAGCTGAGGATCCAGCGGCGTCCCGACGGCAGCCTGCAGCACCCGCCGGTGCCGGCGGTGTGGCAGGAAAAGGCCGCACCGATCGATTATGTGGTGGCCAGCGGCAAGGGCACGGTGTTCAGTTTCGTGGTGCACCACGCGCCGAAGGTGCCCGGCCGCACCCTGCCGTTCGTGATTGCCCTCGTCGAACTCGAGGAGGGCGTGCGTATGCTCGGCGAGTTGCGCAACGTCGAGGCCGCCAACGTGAAGATTGGAATGCCTGTGCGGGCAACCTATATCGACTTCCCGGCCGGTGACACCGGGCCGGATTGGAGCCTTTATGCCTGGGAGCCCGCGGAGGCTCGGGCATGAGCGCGCCGGTCATCGAGGTCGGCACCACGCTGCCGGAGCTCAAGCTCTACGGCGACCCGACGTTCATCATCTCAACCGCCTTGGCCACCAGGGACTTTCAGGACGTGCACCACGACCGTGACAAGGCGGTCGCGAAGGGCTCCAAGGACATTTTCGTCAATATCCTGACCGACACCGGGCTGGTGCAGCGCTACGTCACCGACTGGGCCGGGCCGTCGGCGCTGATCAAGTCGATCGGGTTGCGCCTCGGGGTGCCGTGGTACGCCTACGACACCGTGACGTTCTCCGGTGAGGTGACCGCCGTGGAGGATGGCCTGGCCACCGTGAAGGTGTTCGGGCGCAACAGCCTTGGCGACCACGTCATCGCGACCGTGACGCTGACGATGGGGGGTGCGTAGATGTCAGCGGGTTTATTGAACGGCCGAGCCGCCATCGTCGGCATCGGCGCGACCGACTTCTCGAAGGACTCCGGTCGCAGCGAGTTGCGGTTGGCCGCCGAGGCGGTCTTGGATGCCCTGGACGACGCCGGGCTGAGCCCGTCCGACGTCGACGGGCTGACCACCTTCACGATGGACACCAACAACGAGACCGCGGTGGCGCGTGCGGTCGGCATCGGTGACCTGAAGTTCTTCTCGCAGATCGGTTACGGCGGCGGCGCCGCGTGCGCGACCGTTCAGCAGGCCGCGATCGCCGTCGCCACCGGGGTGGCCGACGTCGTCGTCGCGTACCGGGCGTTCAACGAGCGCTCCGGCATGCGGTTCGGTCAGGTCCAGACCCGGCTGGCGGGAGATGCCCGCGCACAAGCGGATTCGACCACGGCCGACAATTCCTTCTCCTACCCGCACGGGCTTTCGACGCCTGCGGCGCAGGTCGCAATGATCGCCCAGCGCTATATGCACCTGTCCGGGGCGACCAGCCGGGACTTCGGCGCGATTTCGGTGGCCGACCGCAAGCATGCGGCCAAGAACCCGAAGGCGTACTTCTACGAGAAACCGATAACCATTGAGGACCACCAGAATTCGCGGTGGATCGCCGAGCCGCTGCGGCTGCTGGACTGCTGCCAGGAGACCGACGGTGCGGTCGCGATCGTGGTGACCTCGCCCGAGCGCGCGCGGGACCTCAAGCAGCGCCCGGCGATCATCGAGGCGGCGGCGCAGGGCTCCAGCCCCGACCAGTACACGATGGTCAGCTACTACCGGCCCGAACTCGGCCTGCCCGAGATGGGGGTTGTCGGTCGGCAGCTGTGGGCGCAATCGGGGTTGAAGCCGACCGACATCCAGACCGCTGTGCTGTACGACCACTTCACCCCGTTCACGCTGATTCAGTTGGAGGAGTTGGGGTTCTGCGGTCGTGGCGAGGCCAAGGATTTCATCGCCGACGGCGCGATCGAGATCGGCGGCCGGCTCCCCATCAACACCCACGGCGGCCAACTCGGTGAGGCCTACATCCACGGCATGAACGGCATCGCCGAAGGAGTGCGGCAACTGCGGGGCACCTCGGTGAACCCGGTGCCCGATGTCGAGCACGTCCTCGTCACCGCGGGTACGGGCGTGCCCACGTCCGGCCTCATCCTCGGCTAGCCGCCTTCGGCTGTCGGTTTGCCGCCGAGCTTGCCGCCGAGCGTGCGACTAGCCGCACGCTCGACGACGAACGTGAAACTAGCTTCACGTTCGTCAACTGAAGTGACGCCCTAGCGGTCGCATGCAACGCTGCGGTCATGGCCGAGCCGTTCATAGGCAGTGAGGCGGTTGCGCGTGGCATCGTGACCAAAAGCCGGCTGTACACGCGCTACATGCGGTTGTTCCGCGATGTCTACGTCGATCCCGACACCGACGTCACGGCGGCACTGAGGGCGAAGGCGGGGTGGTTGTGGGCCGGGCGTCGGGGAGTGGTCGCGGGATTTTCGGCGGCGGCCCTACACGGCAGCAAGTGGGTGGATGACCGGCGGGTGGTGGAGCTGATCCACGACAATCGCCACCGCGTTCCGGGAATCCAGGTGCATGGCGATTTCATCGAGGACGACGAAGTCGAAATCATTGGCGGGGTGCCGGTCACGACACCGGCAAGGACCGCACTCGATCTGGGTTGCTGGTACCCGCTCATGGCTGCTGTTGCGGGCATCGATGCGCTCGCCCGAGCGACGGAGATCAAAGCAGCGGATATCGACTTGTTGGGTCGCAGGTATGCGGGACGCAGGGGTATTGCGCGAGCACGACATGCGTTGGAGCTATTCGACGCTGGGGCCCAGTCACCCAAGGAGTCGTGGCTGCGCGTTGTCTTGATCCAAGCCGGCCTGCCGAAGCCGCAGACACAGATCCCGGTGCTCGACGAATTCGCCAGCGTGATCGGCTATCTGGATATGGGTTGGGAGGATGTCAAAGTCGCTGTTGAGTACGACGGCGACCACCATCGCAGCGATCGTTCGCAATACAACTGGGACATCACGCGATTAGAGAGAATGCAGCGTCGTGGATGGACGATAATCCGGGTGGTGGCTGGGAATCGACCGGCCGATATCGTTCGTCGGGTCCGAGCGGCCCGCGCCAGCCGAACGTGAAGCTGGCCGCACAGTAGAGCGCGAACGTGAAGCTAGCCGCGCGCTGGAGCTCGGCGGAAGGGCCGGAACCCTACGCCGGGACCAGCTCGACGCCGGAGAGCACGACGGCGTTGTCGCGCGAGGGCGCGACGACGCTGGCCACAAACCGGCCGCTCTCCTTCCAGATGCCGACCTTGAGCGTCTCGCCGGGGAATGCCACCCCGGCGAAACGCGCACCGTAGGCGGCCACCGCGGCGGTGTCACCGTCGAGCAGCGCGTCGGTGATCGCCTTGCAGGTCATCCCGTACGTGCACAGCCCATGCAGGATGGGCTGCGAAAAGCCTGCGGCAGCGGCGAATTCGGGATCGGAGTGCAGCGGGTTGCGGTCGCCGCACAGCCGGTAGAGCAGCGCCTGCTGCGGCAGGATCGGCACGTCGACCTCGAGATCGGGGGCGCGGTCGGGCGCGGCGTCGCCCCCCGACGGCCCGCGCTCACCACCGAAGCCGCCTTCGCCGCGGGCGAAGATGGACCGTCGCTGCGTCCACAACAGCGTGCCGTCCGGCGCGGTCACCGTGGTCTCGCTCCAGATCACCGCGGCCTTGCCCTTGTCCCAGATGTCCGTGAACCGGGTGACGGCCTTCGCCGAGCCCGACGGTGGCAACGGCCCGGGCACCTCGACCCGCTCGCTGGCGTGCAGCACCTTGCCCAGTTCGATGTCGATGCCCGGGAACTGCACGGTCGGCGGTTTCGTGGCGTGGAAGGTGGCGGCCACGTTGCCGAACGTGGGCAGCACCTGCGGGGTGTCGTCGACCAGGTAGCGCAGCTCGCGCGGATCCATCGGATCGGCGCCCGCGCCCAGCCCGAGGTGGTAGAGCTGCACATCGCTACTGGCCCAAGAGAATTCGATGGGATCCAGCTCGGCGTTCAGCGCGACGTCTACGTCGATAGGCATGTCAGTTCTCTCCCGCTATGTGCAATGCCGCCAGGTAGCCGAACGTCATGGCCGGGCCGATGGTGCCACCCGGACCGGGATACGTGTGGCCCATCACCGGGGCACTGACATTGCCCGCGGCGTAAAGCCCTTCGATGATACTGCCGTCGTCGCGCAGCGCCCGGCCGTGGACGTCGGTGCGGATGCCGCCCTTGGTCCCCAGGTCGCCGGGCACCATCTTGGCGGCGTAGTACGGCGCGTGGCTGATCTCGCCGAGGTTGGGGTTGGGCTTGTTGGTCGGGTCGCCGTAGTACCTGTCGTAGGCGCTCTCGCCACGCTGGAAGTCCGCGTCCACACCGGAGCGCGCGAAACCGTTGAAACGTTCCACGGTCGCGGTGAATTCGTCCACCGGAAGTCCGGCCTTGGTCGCCAGCTCCGCCAGCGTGTCGGCCGTGATGATGACGCCCGACTCCAGCCACTTACGTGGAATGCGTTGTCCGGGTTGCAATCCCGCGAAGATGTAGCGGTCGCGGTACTGCTGGTCGAAGACCAGCCACGCGGGAATGTTCTCACCCGGCCCCGGCCCCTGGCCGTATTCGCCGCCGTACATGTGATGGCAGGCTTCCACGTAGGGCATCGACTCGTTCATGAACCGTTTGCCGGACATGTTGACGATGATCGATCCCGGCGAGTTGCGCTCCGACAGTGCGAACCACGGCGCACCGACCAACGGGACGGTGGGCCCCCACCAGGCGTCTTCCATCAATTCGAGTCCGGCGCCCAGCTTTTCGGCGGCGACGATGCCGTCGCCGGTGTTTGCCACCGCGCCGACGGTCCATTCGGTGGTGATCGGCGCGCGCTGGTACTTGACCCGCATCTGTTCGTTGTGCTCGAACCCGCCCGACGCCAGGATCACGCCGCGACGGGCCCGGATCAGTTGGGGCTCACCCGATTCGGCTTCGCCGGCGCCGCGTACGTAGACCCCGCGCACCACGCCGTCGTCGACGTACAGGTCGGTGAGGGCGGTGTTGAGCACCACCGGAACACCGGCCCGTTGCAACCCGATTCGCAGCGGCCCGATCAGCGCCCGGCCCATGCCGACGAGGTTCTTGCCGGTCGCCTTGGCCCACATCGTGCGGGCGCCGACCTTCAGGCTGCGCAGCACGCCGCGCGGGTGGCGCTTCAGCTGGTTCAACCGCACGTAATCCTGTTGCATCACCACGACGTTGAGCGGCACTTTGCCGTACGCGGGCTCCAGGCCACGCTCGTCGGCCCCGAGCTTGCGGGCGTTGAACGGCTTCGGCTCGATCGAGCGGCCCTCCGCGCGCCCGCCCGGCGACTCGGGGTAGTAATCGGAGTACTTCGGCACCCAGCACATCTTCAGCGGCGTGTGCTTGAGCACGAACGACAACATCTCGGGCCCGCGCTCGAGGTAGGTGTCGATGCGTTCCGGCTCGACGACGTTGCCGATGATCCCGTGCAGATACGTGCGGGCGGCTTCCGCGGTGTCCTTGACCCCGTCACGCTTGAGCACTTCGTTATTTGGGATCCAAACGCCGCCGCCCGAGCGTGCGGTCGAGCCACCAAAGTGCGGGGCCTTTTCGATGACTATTGTGGAAAGACCCCGGTGAGCGGCGGTAAGGGCGGCCACCATGCCGGCCCCGCCGCTCCCGACCACGACGACGTCGTACTCCTGCGCTGACATGTAGAACACGTTATAGAATTGCCCGGGGCGGCCGCTACTGGCCCGGTCGACCGTACGAGGAGACGTAGAGAAATGCTCAGTGTTGCTACCCGCGACGAGCTCGCTGCCGACTTGGCGCAGGCTGAGCGCAGCGGTGAGCCGATCCCGCCGCTGACCGCCGCCTATCCGGACATCGACGTCGTCGACGCCTACGAGATTCAGCTGATCAACATCCGCCAGCGGGTCGCCGAGGGCGCCCGCGTGCTGGGCCACAAGGTGGGGCTGTCGTCGTTGGCGATCCAGCAGATGATGGGCGTCGACGAGCCCGACTACGGGCATTTGCTCGACGAGATGCAGCTGTTCGAAGACACCCCGGTCAAGGCGAACCGCTACCTGTATCCGCGGGTGGAGGTCGAGGTCGGTTTCGTGTTGAACGCGGACCTGCCGGGGGCCGGTTGCACGGAGGACGACGTACTGGCGGCCACCGAGGCGCTGGTCCCGTCCATCGAGTTGATCGACACCCGGATCACCGACTGGAAGATCGAGCTGTGCGACACCATCGCCGATAACGCGTCGTCGGCCGGTTTCGTGCTGGGTCAGGCCCGGGTGTCCCCCCGCGACATCGACGTCAAGGGGATCGACGCGGTGCTGCGCTGCAACGGCGAGGTCGTCGCGGAGGGCCGCACCGACGCGGTGCTGGGCAACCCCGTCACCGCGGTGGCGTGGCTGGCCCGCAAGGTGGACGGGTTCGGCGTGCGGTTACGCAAGGGCGACGTCGTGCTGCCCGGATCGTGCACGCGGGCGATCGACGCGCACCCCGGCGACGAGTTCGTCGCCGACTTCGCAGGCCTCGGTTCGGTGCGTCTGGCGTTCGAATAGGCTCGAATTAAATCGACCAACTTAAATCTCAGTAGTTCGAAAAGGGGCATCATGCCGTCCAAGGCGAGTGTGGCCATTGTCGGGTCGGGCAACATCAGCACTGACCTGCTCTACAAGTTGTTGCGGTCGGACTGGCTGGAGCCGCGCTGGATGGTCGGCATCGACCCCGAAAGCGAGGGTCTGGCGCGGGCCCGCAAGCTGGGTTTGGAGACCACCCACGAGGGCGTGGACTGGCTGTTGGCGCAGTCGGACAAACCCGACCTGGTCTTCGAGGCGACCAGCGCCTACGTGCACCGCGACGCCGCACCCAAGTACGAGGCCGCCGGCATCCGGGCCATCGACCTGACGCCGGCCGCGGTGGGTCCGGCGGTGATCCCGCCGGCCAACCTGCGCCAGCACCTGGATGCGCCGAACGTCAACATGATCACCTGCGGTGGCCAGGCCACCATTCCGATCGTGTACGCGGTGTCGCGCGCGGTCGCCGACCTCGGTGGCGTGCCGTATGCCGAGATCGTCGCCTCGGTCGCCTCGCTGTCGGCGGGGCCGGGCACCCGGGCCAACATCGACGAGTTCACCAAGACCACCAGCAAGGGCGTGGAGACCATCGGCGGTGCCGCCCGCGGCAAGGCGATCATCATCTTGAACCCGGCCGACCCGCCGATGATCATGCGCGACACCATCTTCTGCGCCCTCCCCGAGGACGCCGACCGCGACGCGGTCGCCCAATCCATCCACGACGTGGTCGCCGAGGTGCAGACCTACGTGCCCGGCTACCGGCTGCTCAACGAACCCCAGTTCGACGATCCGTCGATCAACTCCGGAGGCCAGGCGCTGGTCACCACGTTCGTCGAAGTCGAGGGCGCCGGCGATTACCTGCCCCCCTATGCGGGCAACCTGGACATCATGACCGCCGCGGCGACCAAGGTCGGCGAGGAGATCGCCAAGGAATCCTTGACCGCGACGGCCGGAGGAGCGCAAGCATGAGTACCACCGACATCTTCTTCAACCCGGTCTGGGACGTCCGGATGACCGACACGTCGCTGCGCGACGGCTCGCACCACAAACGCCACCAGTTCACCAAGGACGAGGTCGGCGCCATCGTGGCCGCCCTGGACGCCGCGGGTGTGCCCGTCATCGAGGTCACCCACGGCGACGGGCTGGGCGGCTCGAGCTTCAACTACGGGTTCTCCAAGACCCCCGAGCAGGAGCTGATCAAGCTCGCCGCCGAAACCGCCAAAGAGGCCAAGATCGCCTTCTTGATGCTGCCCGGTGTGGGCACCAAGGAGGACATCAAAGAGGCCCAGAACAACGGCGGCTCGATCTGCCGGATCGCCACGCACTGCACCGAGGCCGACGTCTCGATCCAGCACTTCGGCCTGGCCCGCGAACTCGGCCTGGAAACCGTCGGCTTCTTGATGATGAGCCACACCATCTCCCCGGAGAAGCTGGCCGCCCAGGCCCGCATCATGGCCGATGCCGGCTGCCAGTGCGTCTACGTGGTCGACTCGGCCGGGGCGCTGGTCCTCGAAGGCGTGCGGGACCGGGTCGCCGCGCTGGTCGCCGAACTCGGCGACGACGCCCAGGTCGGCTTCCACGGCCACGAGAACCTCGGACTCGGGGTGGCCAACAGCGTCGAGGCCGTGCGCGCCGGCGCCAAGCAGATCGACGGCTCGTGCCGCCGCTTCGGCGCCGGGGCGGGCAACGCGCCCGTCGAGGCGCTGATCGGGGTGTTCGACAAGATCGGCGTCAAAACCGGCATCGACTTCTTCGACATCGCCGACGCCGCCGAAGAGGTCGTCGCCCCCGCCATGCCCGCCGAGTGCCTGCTCGACCGCAACGCCCTCATCATGGGCTACTCCGGGGTCTACTCCAGCTTCCTCAAGCACGCCATCCGCCAGGGTGAGCGCTACGGCGTCCCGCCGCATGAGCTGTTGCACCGGGCCGGCCAGCGCAAGCTCATCGGCGGCCAGGAGGACCAGCTGATCGACATCGCGCTGGAGATCAAGCGCGAGCAGGAAAGCGGCGCCGCGACCGCTCGCTAGCACACACAGGGCACGCAAAGGTAGCGCGAGTAACCTGGCGCGCATGAGCACATCCAAGACAGTCGGCGCCCGCCGCCGTGGGCTGCACGGCCTGCTCGTCGGGGGGCTACTAACCGCCACCGCGGCAACGTTGATCGCGCTGCCGGTGGCCAACGCGGATCCCGGGTGTAATCAGGACGTGGGTAGTTCCATCGACTCGTACCTGCAGCGCCATCCCGACCTCCACCAGCAACTGATCGACAAGTCAAAGGGCGAGGGCGGTAACGGCAGCGTGATCGACTACCTGAACCGGCATCCCGACGTGCGCCAGCACCTGATCGAGCTGTCCCACGCCTGCCCGCCGTAGCGAAGCTGCCTCGTCCTTGAACCCCGCGGCCGACGCGCCGGAATGTTCGCCATTGACGAAAAAGTAGAACACGTTCTAGCGTCTAGGCGTGTCCGCAAATTCCTTTTCCGGCCCGCTCACCCAAGCGATCGCTGAGGCCGAACAGCTGGTGGCCGATGCGCCGTTCATCGAGACCGAAGCCGACCTCCTCGAAGGGTTGCAGTACCTGGCCGGCTGCATCTCGGCCTGCATCCATCTGGCCGTGGACTACGACCGCGACCATCCCTTCCTGCAGTCGGGTACCGGGCCGTTCACCAAGATGGGCCTGGACAACCCCGACACCCTCTACTTCGGTACCCGGGTGCACGCCAACCACGATTACGTGGTCACCGGCAGGCGCGGAACCACCACCGATTTGAGTTTCCAGCTACTCGGCGGCGAATACACGGACGACTTCGTGCCCGTCAGCCAGGCCGCGTTCGACGATCGCGAGCTCGAGATCGCGCCCGACGGCAGCTTCGAGTGGCGGGTGCGACCCACCAGCCCCGGACAATTGGTGATCCGCGAGGTGTACGGGGACTGGTCGGCCCAGCGCGGCACGCTGGCGATCTCGCGGCTCGACACGGCGGGCACCGCACCGCCGCCGCTGACCCGCGAGCTCATCGAAAAGCGTTACGCCACGGCGGGAAAGCAGCTTGTCCAGCGAGTAAAGACCTGGCTGCAATTCCCGCAATGGTTTTATCTCGACCTGCCGGTCAACACCATGGTGGCGCCGCGGCTGACTCCGGGCGGACTGGCCACACAGTACTCGTCGGTCGGGCACTTCGACCTGCGACCGGATCAGGCGATGGTCATCACCATCCCGGTCACCGACGCGCCCTACCTCGGCTTCCAGCTGGGCAGCCTCTGGTACATCTCGCTGGACTACATCAACCACCAGACTTCGCTGAACAACACGCAGGCGCAGGCGGATCCGGACGGCAAGGTGCGCATCGTCGTCGCCGACCAGAACCCGGGAGTGACCAACTGGGTCGAGACGCTCGGCCATCGGCGGGGCTTCCTGCAGTTCCGCTGGCAGCGGGTGTCGCGTGAGCTCACCGATGCCGACGGTCCGAGCGTCGAGGTGGTCGACATCGACAAGGTTCCGGCCGCGTTGCCGTACTACGATCACAACAAGATCTCAGAGGGCGACTGGCGCGCGCGTATTGCGTTGCGCCACCAACAAATTCAGGCGAGGATGCTGGGATGACGAAGTTGCTCGACGGCAAGGTAGTGGTGATCAGCGGCGTCGGCCCGGGTCTGGGCACGACGCTGGCGCACCGATGCACGCGAGAAGGTGCCGACCTGGTGCTGGCGGCCCGCACGCCGGAACGCCTGGACGACGTCGCCAAGCAGATCGCCGACCTCGGAGGCCGGGCGACGACGGTGCGCACGGACATCACCGAGGACGACCAGGTGAGCAACCTGGTCGATGCCACCTTGGAGGCCTACGGCAAGGTCGACGTGCTGATCAACAACGCATTCCGGGTGCCGTCGCTGAAACCGTTCTCCGGCACCAGCTTTCAGCATATCCGCGACGCGATCGAACTCAGCGCCCTCGGCGCACTGCGGCTCATCCAGGGGTTCACGCCGGCGCTGGCCGAGTCGAAGGGCTCGATCGTCAACGTCAACTCCATGGTGTTGCGGCACTCGCAGGCGAAGTACGGCGCCTACAAGATGGCCAAGTCGGCGCTGCTGTCCATGTCGCATTCGCTGGCCACCGAGCTGGGCGAGCAGGGGATCCGGGTCAATTCCGTTGCACCCGGCTATATCTGGGGCGAGACATTGCAGGGCTACTTCAACCACCAGGCCGGCAAGTACGGCACCACGGCCGAGCAGATCTACGAGGCCACCGCGGCCGGCTCCGATCTGAAGCGGCTGCCAACCGAGGACGAGGTTGCCTCGGCGATCCTGTTCATGGCCAGCGATCTGTCCAGCGGCATCACCGGCCAGACATTGGACGTCAACTGCGGGGAGTATCACACGTGATGTCGGCGCTGACGATGCAGAAGCGATGAGGAGGAAGCGGCGCAACAATGAGTGATCGCACCGATATCGGTACCGTCGACGAGCTCCACGCATCGGCCACCAAGCTGACAGGGCTCGACGACTTCGGCGTCGACGACGACAACTATCGCGAAGCGCTCTCCGTGCTGCTGGACTCCTACCGGACCGAGGCCGGGCTTACGGTGTTGGGCAGCAAGATGAATCGCTTCTTCCTGCGTGGGGCGCTGGTGGCGCGATTGCTGTCCGAGGCCGCCTGGAAGCAGTACCCGCAGTACGCCGACGTTGCCATCGAACGCCCCATCTTCGTCACCGGTCTGGTGCGCACCGGAACCACGGCGCTGCACCGGCTCCTGGGCGCCGATCCCGCGCATCAGGGCCTGCACATGTGGCTGGCGGAATTCCCGCAACCGCGCCCCCCGCGCGAGACGTGGGAGTCGCACCCGCTGTATCGCCAGCTCGACGCGCAATTCACCCAGCACCACCAGGAAAACCCCGGCTACACCGGGCTGCACTTCATGGCCGCCTACGAGCTGGAGGAGTGCTGGCAGCTGCTGCGGCAGTCGCTGCACTCGGTGTCCTACGAAACGCTGGCGCACCTGCCGAGCTACGCGCAGTGGCTCTCCGAGCAGGACTGGACGCCGTCATATCGGCGGCACCGCAAGAACCTTCAGCTGATCGGGCTCAACGACGCCGACAAGCGGTGGGTGCTGAAGAATCCCAGTCACCTGTTCGCGTTGGACGCGTTGATGGCGACCTACCCCGACGCGCTGGTGATCCAGACCCATCGGCCGGTCGAAACGATCATGGCCTCGATGTGCTCGCTCGCGCAGCACACCGCCGAGGGCTGGTCGACGACGTTCACAGGCGCCCAAATCGGTGCTGACGCAATGGAAACCTGGTCGCGGGGGTTGGAGCGGTTCAACACCGCCCGGGCCAAATACAGCCCGGACCAGTTCTACGACGTCGACTACAAGGAATTGATCGCCGACCCGATGGGCACCGTGGCCGACATCTACCGGCACTTCGGCCTGACCCTGACCGAAGAGGCCAAAGCCGCCATGGAAAAGACCCATGCCGACAGCCGGTCCGGCGAGCGGGCGCCCAAGCACACCTACTCGCTGGCCGACTATGGCCTCAGCACCGAGACGGTCAAGGAGCGGTTCGCGGGCCTGTGATCCGTCGCGAGACTGCAACTGGCGACACATTTCCCGAGCGGCGCCGTCGGTAGTTACAGTCTCGCGGAGTCAGTCTGCGTCCGGATCGTCGTCGAGGTAGCCCTCGGCGACGGCATGCTCGATGCTGTCGCTCAGTTTGGGGCAGGACCGGGTGCGCGCGGTGTCACCGCCGGCCTCCCGCACTTCGGTGAAGTGCGCGCAGCGCTGCCACGCCTCGGTGTTCCACTGCACCGCAGTGTGTCCGGGGCCAAGCCTGCGCACCGTGACGCGGACGTGGCAGAAGCGGCAGTCCACCGGCAGCAGGCCCGAGTTGAGGTAGCGCTCACGGTCGGCGCGGCTGGCTTCGGCCACGGCGGCCGCGCGCTGCGGATCGTTGGCGAAATCCCTTGACTTCGACCACGATCCGGAGCCGCTGTCGCGGCCCGGCTTCTCCTCGTGGTCGTGATGATCGCCGTGCAGCGCCAACATCGATCGCGCAAGCCGATCGACGTCAGGTACCTGCGGCTGATCGTCGCCCATGGGGTCCTTAGTGCTGCTCCGCCGGAACGTCTTCGGATTCCTTGGCCTTGAGGTTCTCGGAGACCTCGGAATTCCAGTACTCGTTGGCGCGGGTGGTGTCGACCTCGATCTCGAAGCGTTCCACCATTTCCGGCTCGATGTCGGCGACGTCGACGTAGAACTGCTGATACCAGCGGCGCAGCTGGTAGACCGCGCCGTCCTCTTCGACCAGCAGCGGATTGTCGATGCGAGTCTTGTGCTTCCAGATCTCGACGTCCTGCAGGAAGCCCTTGCTGACACCCTCGGTGAACACCTTCGCCAGCTTGTCGGTCATCTTTTCGTCCATGCCCTTGGGCTTTTCGACGATGACACCCCACTGCAGCACGAACGAGTTCTGGGTGACCGGGTAGTGGCAGTTGATCAGGATCGACTCGGCCTTGTAACCGCCGTAGCTGTTGTGCAGCCAGTTGATCATGAACGACGGGCCGAAGTAGGACGCCTCGGAATCCAGGTGCGCCTCACCGTAAGACGTGCCGAGATCGTTGACATCGGGCCGGCCCACGTTGTGCAGGTACTGCGACGCGATGTGCCCCTCGAACACGTTCTTGAAGTACGTCGGCAATCCGAAATGGATGTAGAAGAAGTGCGCCATGTCGGTGACGTTGTCGATGATGTCGCGGCAGTTGGACCCCTCGATGAGGATGCTGTTCCACCGCCACTCGGTCCACTCGTCGCTGTGGGCTTCCGGGATGTCCGGAATTTGCACGGCGGGGTCCGGCGGATTGTTCTCGTGGTCGTGCCAGACGAACAGCAGGCCGCCGCGCACATCGGTCGCCCACGACCGGGTGCGGGCCGTCTTCGGCGTGCGCTTGGCATACGGCACCAGCTTGCAGCGGCCATCACCGCCCCAGCGCCAGTCGTGGAACGGGCAGGCGACCTCGTCGCCCTTGATGGTGCCCTCCGACAGGTCTCCGCCCATGTGTCGGCAATAGCCGTCGAGGACCTTGATGTCCCCGTGGGAGTCGGCGAAGACCACAAGCTTGGTGCCGAAAGCCTCGATCGAATGCGGCTTACCGTCCTGAAAGTCCTTCGCGACGCCCAGGCAGTGCCAGCCGCGGGCGTACCTGGTCGGCAACGCGCCGGGATCAATCTCCCGGATGCCGACCGCCTTGGTGTCGGTACTCACCTGTCACCTCCAACTCGTAGCCCTCTAACTAGAACACGTTACAGTTTTGCGGCGGGGGCGCGCAACGACGGCGAGCCTGGCTGGGACATATGCGTGCTGGGGTATATGTAAACGATGCCGCTGTTTGCATTCGAGGGCCGGTCACCACGGGTCGATCCCACCGCTTTCGTGGCCCCCACGGCCACTCTGATCGGCGACGTTGTCGTGGAGGCGGGGGCCTCGATCTGGTTCAACGCCGTCCTGCGTGGCGACTACGCGCCCATCGTGGTCCGGGAGGGCGCCAACGTGCAGGACGGATCGGTGCTGCATGCCCCGCCCGGTATCCCGGTCGACATCGGTCCTGGCGCGACCGTGGCGCACCTGTGCGTCGTCCACGGGGTGCACGTGGGGCCCGAGGCGCTGATCGCCAACCACGCCACCGTGCTGGACGGCGCGGTCATCGGCGCGCGCAGCCTGGTCGCCGCGCACTCATTGGTCACCGCCGGCACCCAGATCCCGGCCGGGATGCTGGCGGTCGGCGCCCCCGCCCAAATCCGCGGCCCGGTCGCCGGCACCGGCGCGGAGATGTGGCTCAAGCTGAATCCACAGGCCTACCGCGACCTCGCACAGCGGCATCTGGCCGGGCTGGAACCGATTTAGACCTTGCGCGTGTTGGCCGCCGCGCGGTCCATCTCCCAATAGGCGCGCAGGGCCACCAGCTTGCCCTCGTCGTTGGCCTTGTAGGTGAACACGCCCTCGGCGGTCGTCTGGTATTCGCCCGTCGTGATGAGGATGTGCCCGACGTTGGCCTCCTCGTTGCCGCACTGATACGTGTCGCGGAACACGAACTCGATCTTCGCGGTCGGGGCGATCGCCTTGTCCCAGAACGCCGAAATCGCGTCGCGCCCCCGATGCCCTTTGCCTTCGGGGTCAAACGCGGAGGGGCCGATCGGGTCTTCGACGATGGCGTCGTCGGCGAACACCGCCAGCCAGGCGTCCTTGTCCCGGGCCGCCACCGCCTCGCGGGAGCGGCGGCCGGCCTCGTGCGCGGGATGCTCAGTCTTGGGCGCGCTCACGCCTCGACCTTTTGGGCCGCCGGCTTGTCGGCGCCGACGACCCACATGGAGTAGTACTGCGAGCCGCCGCCGTAGGCGTGTCCCAAGGCCTTTCGCGCGTTGGGTACTTGGTGGTCGCCACCCTTGCCCATGACCTGGATCGCCGCTTCGGCGAAGCGAATCAGGCCCGAGGCGCCGATCGGGTTGGACGACAGCACGCCGCCCGACGGGTTCACCGGCAGCCGACCGCCGATCCTGGTCTCGCCCGCTTCGGTGAGCTTCCAGCCTTCGCCCTCGGGCGCAAACCCCAGGTTTTCCAACCACATCGGCTCGAACCAGGAGAACGGAACGTAGATCTCCGCGGCGTCGATCTCATCGACGGGGCTCGTGATGCCGGCGGCCTTCCACAGCGCGGCGGCCGCGTCACGGCCGGCCTGCGGGCTGACCTGGTCGCGCCCGGAGAACTGCAGCGGCTCGGTGCGCAACGCGGTGGCGTGAATCCATGCCACCGGATTGCCTTGCGCCAGGCGGGCTTCGGCGGCCTCCTCGTTGCCGATCACGACCGCCGCCGCGCCGTCGGAGGACGGGCAGGTCTCGTCGTAACGGATCGGGTCCCACAGCATCGGCGACGCCATCACCTTCTCCACGGTGATGTCGGGCTGATGCAGGTGCGCCAGCGGGTTGCGGACGCCGTTGAGCCGGTCTTTGACCGCGACCATGGCACCGATGTTGGTCGGCGCCCCCGAGCGACGGATGTAGGAGCGCACGTGCGGGGCGAAGTAGCCGCCCGCGCCGGCGCCCACCGGCTTGATGAAGGGGATCGGAATTGACAACGCCCACATCGCGTTTGATTCCGACTGCTTCTCCCAGGCCATCGCCAGCACGCGCCGGTACTTGCCGGACTGCACCAGACTGGCGGCCACCACGCCGGTGGAGCCGCCGACCGATCCCGCGGTGTGCACCCGGATCAGCGGCTTGCCGGTCGCGCCCATGGCGTCGGCCATGAACAGCTCCGGCATCATGACGCCCTCGAAGAAGTCCGGCGCCTTGCCGACCACGACGGCGTCGATGTCGTCGAACGTGCAACCCGAGTCGGCCAGCGCCCGATCGATCGCCTCGCGCACCAGGCCGTTCATCGAAACGTCCTGGCGCTTGGCGACATACTTCGTCTGTCCGGTACCTAGTACCGCAGCGATGTTTGGCCCTGCACCGGCCATCAGTTCTTTCCTTCCATGACCGCGACCAGGTTCTGTTGTAGCGCAGGCCCGCTGGTGGCGTGCGCCAGCACCCGCTCAGCCGAACCATTCCAGATGTGTTGTGCTGCAAAGCCGATGCGCTCGAGGCCGGCGACGAACATGGGATTGGCCGCCAGAGCGCCGCCGGACGGGTTGACCTTGGTCGGTCCCGGAATCCGGATGGCTTCCTCGATGATCAGGTGCTGGTGGGTGAAGGGTGCGCAGATCTCGGCCACGTCCAGGTTGTCGGTCCTGCCGCCGGTGGCCACGTGGGCCGCGGCCTTGGTCGACGGGGACTCGGTGAGGTCGCGCGCGCCCAGCGACGGGGTTTCGATGCGATGCTCGATTCCCGTTATCCAGGCCGGGTTTTCGCGCAGTTCGCGTGCCCGGTCGCCGGCCGCGAGCACGATCGCCGCGGCACCGTCGGTGATCGGCGCGATGTCGTGGCGCCGCAGCGGGTCGGCGTAAAACGGCCGTTCGAGCAATTCGGCCACGCTGATCGACCCCTCGATCTTGTCGACCCGGCGCGCGTTCGCGAAGGAGTCGAAGGCCACGCGCGCCATCTGCTCCTCGGTCCACTTGCCGGTGTCGAGCCCGATGCGGGCCTGCAGCCCGGCCATCGAGATCGAATCGGGCCACAGCGGCGCGACGGTGTAAGGGTCGGTCTGCCGCGAGAGGATTTGGCGCAGGATCCCGGCCGAGGACTTGCCGAAGCCGTACACCAGTGCGGTGTCGACCTCACCGGTCAGGATTTTGATGTAGGCCTCGTAGAGGGCCCATGCCGCGTCCATTTCGACGTGCGATTCGTTGATCGGCGGAACGGCGCCGATGGAGTCGATCGCCGAGATGAACGAAAAGGCCCTTCCGGCAAGGTAATCCGACGATCCGGAACACCAGAAGCCGATGTCGGTCCTTTCGATGCCCAGCTCCTCGTACAGCTGGGCGAAGCACGGTATCAACATCTCGACGCCGTTGGTGGTGCCGTCGGTGCGGCGGACATGCGGGGCGTGGGCAAAGCCGACCACCGCAACGTTGCGAGCGCTCATGTGTTCGTAAGCCCTTTACAGGTGATGCTTGTAGGTGTCGTAGTCGGCGTCGGGTTCCCCGGTCGGCCGGAAGTACTCGATGTTGTCGATGCCAAAACCCCACTCCTCGCGGGGTTTCCACACCGCTTCGACGCGCATGCCCATCCGCACCTCGTGCGCGTCGATGTCGGCGACGAGATGCAGGAACGGGATGTCGGCCCCGTCGAGCAGCACGTAGGCGGCCACGTAGGGCGGCTTGATGCGCTGGCCCTGGAACGGGATGTTGATGATCGCGAACGTCGTCACGGTGCCCTTGTCCGGCAGCTCGACGAACTCGGTGGTCGGCTGACCGGTGGCCGGGTCGGCGCCGTGCGGCGGGAAGTAGACCTTCCCGCTTTCGCCGGTGCGCGCACCCAGCAGCTTGCCCTGGGCGATGGCGCGAAGGTAGGCGCTCTCCTCGTGCGAGGCGGTGTGCTGAATGGTCAGCGAGACCGGTGTGACGACCATGGTCACCGGGTCTTTGTCGCCGTCCGACCGCTCCGCGACGGCTTCAGCTTCCTCGCCGAGCGCGAAATACGCGATGTCGGTGATGGCGCCCACCGGCTCGTCGGCCCAGTGCACATGCACCCGGGTGCCGGACTTGATGGCGTTGGGCTCGCCCGCATCCACCGCGTGGATCAACGGGGTGTCGGCGCCGTCGAGCTTGATCAACGCCCAGGCGAACGGCCGGTCGAGCGGCTGGCCCTCGATCGGTTCGGGCTGCCAGGTCCACGAGACGACGGTGCCGACGCTGGAGACCGGTACCATCTCGCCCAGCGGCTCATAGGTGACCGGGTCATATTCCGGCGGCGGCACATGTACCCGGCCATCCGATCCGCGTACACCCAGGACGTGGCGGTCACGCAGTGCGGTGAAGAACTTACTCAGCGTGGGGCCGACTGAACGGGTGTAGTCGAAGGCCAACGTCAGTGGCGCGGAGAGCGGTGGCTCAGGGTGATCCATCAGGGGCGGGCTACTCGAGCTGGCTGTCACGCCATCGAGTAGAACAGGTTCTAAGAACGGATTCAACATCGGGTCTGCGGAAGGGCGAAGACGATGAAGCTGGGACTGCAGCTGGGATATTGGGGCGCGCAACCGCCGGAGAACCACGGTGAGCTCGTCGCCGCGGCCGAGGAGGCCGGGTACGACGCCGTCTTCACTGCCGAGGCGTGGGGATCCGACGCCTACACGCCGCTGGCCTGGTGGGGATCGTCGACGTCCCGGGTGCGGCTGGGCACCTCGGTGGTGCAGCTGTCCGCGCGGACCCCGACGGCCTGCGCGATGGCCGCCCTGACGCTCGACCACCTGTCCGGCGGCCGGCATGTGCTGGGCCTCGGAGTCTCCGGGCCGCAGGTGGTCGAGGGCTGGTACGGCCAGTCGTTCCCCAAGCCGCTGGCCCGTACCCGCGAATACATCGACATCATCCGGCAGGTGTGGGCGCGGGAGGCGCCGGTGACCAGCGGCGGGCCGCACTACCCGCTGCCGCTGAACGGCGAGCGCGCAACAGGTCTGGGCAAACCGCTCAAGCCGATCACCCATCCGCTGCGGGCCGACATCCCGATCATGCTGGGCGCCGAGGGGCCGAAGAACGTCGCGCTGGCCGCCGAGATCTGCGACGGCTGGCTGCCGATTTTCTACACGCCGCGCATGGCCGACACCTACAACGAATGGCTGGACGAGGGGTTCGCCCGCCCGGGCGCGCGCCGCAGCCGCGAGGACTTCGAGATCTGCGCGACGGCCAACATCGTCATCACCGAGGACCGCAGCGCCGCCTTCGCGGCCATGAAGCCCTACATCGCGCTCTACATGGGCGGGATGGGCGCCGAGGACACCAACTTCCACGCCGACGTCTACCGGCGGATGGGCTACTCCGAGGTCGTCGACGACGTGACGAAGCTGTTCCGCAGTGGACAAAAGGACGGCAAAGAACGAGCGGCGGAGATCATCCCGGACGAGGTGATCGATGACGCCGCGATCGTCGGCGACATCGACTACGTGCGTAAGCAGATCAAGGCCTGGGAGGCCGCCGGCGTGACCATGATGGTGGTGTCCGGGCGCAGTACAGAGCAGGTCCGCGAGCTGGCGAGCCTGATCTGACCCCAGCCCAGCGCGGACTAGAACACGTTCTAATTTTCTTGCCAGCGGGTGAGAACGCGTTCTAGATTGTCCGGATGACACGCCCGACGACGATGCCGAGCGCGCAGCGCGATGAGGCGGAGCCGGGCAATCGACACCGGCCCGACCGGTCAGCCGAGCGGGTGGGCGTCGCCGAATGTCATCTCGACGTGTCCGACGGATCCAGAGATCATGGCCCGCTTTGGCAGGCCCAGCGACGCCAGCTCCTTGGCGTAGGCGTGGTCGCCCAGTCGCAATCTCGCGCCGCCGGCCTGACCGCGCAGCCCGCGCACCCGCATCTCCCAGGGCACTTCCCGGGTGGTGCCGTCGGCGTAGGTGTAGGTCTTGAGGACCTGCGGGCGCGAGGTGAACAGCGACGGCACCGGCAATCCGCGGGCGAAGTCGATGCCCGCGATGTGTGCGCCGTCGGCGCTGACGTCGAATCCGAACCGGCCCTGCTCGCGAACGGTGAAGTCGGCCATGATCTTCGGGAACCCCCAAATGGAGCGTCCCGCTTCCAGGGTGAAGCTCTGATCGACCGGCAGATGGTGGATGAACGCGGCCGCATCACCCAGCGCGCGCCAGCCGCGCGCCGTCGAGCCGGGGGGATTGACCATCACGCAGGTGCCGAATTCGTGGTACTGCCCCAGGTCGCCGTCGATATAGCGGGCCAGCATCAGGTTGACCACCGCCCGGCCCGGGCGGTGCTGGCATACTCGCAGACCGCTGTAGTCGATAAGGCGTTGCGCCGCTTGCGCATCCACCGAAAACATCGCGGTGTGCACGTCCGCTTTTCGTATCCGCACCGGCATGGTGAGGACTGTCCCTGCAACGACGTGTTGTGACTCAGCCATGCCGGTTACTGTAATCCGTTCGTCAACATTTGGAGGCTGTAGATGACTTCGACCATCCCGGAAGCAATCTCGAACATCGACCTGACCGACGGCAATTTCTACGCCGACCGTCACACCTCGCGCGAGGCCTATCGCTGGATGCGCGCCAACCAGCCGGTGTTTCGCGATCGCAACGGGCTGGCCGGCGCCACCACGTATCAGGCCATCCTCGACGCCGAGCGCAATCCGGAGTTGTTCTCCAGCACGGGCGGCATCCGTCCCGACCAGCCGGGCATGCCCTACATGATCGACATGGACGATCCCGCACATCTGTTGCGGCGCAAGCTGGTCAACGCCGGCTTCACCCGCAAGCGGGTGAAGGAGAAGGAGCCGTCGATCGCGAGGCTGTGCGACACCCTGATCGACGCGGTGTGTGAGCGCGGCGAGTGTGACTTCGTCCGCGATATCGCCGCCCCGCTGCCGATGGCGGTGATCGGCGACATGCTGGGCGTGCTGCCCGACGAACGCAGCATGCTGTTGAAGTGGTCCGACGACCTGGTCTGCGGGCTGAGTTCGCACATCGACCCCACGTCGGACGTGGCCCAGGCGGTGATGGCCGCATTCGCCGCGTACACCGAGTTCACCACGGACATCATCACCAAGCGGCGCGCCGAGCCCACCGACGACCTTTTCTCCATCCTGGTCAACGCCGAGGTGGAGGGGCAGCGGATGTCCGACGACGAGATCGTCATGGAGACGCTGCTCATCCTCATCGGCGGCGACGAGACCACGAGGCACACGTTGAGCGGGGGGACAGAACAGCTGGTGCGCCACCGCGACCAGTGGGACGCCCTGGTGCGTGACCCGTCGTTGCTTCCGGGCGCCATCGAGGAGATGCTGCGCTGGACGTCGCCGGTCAAGAACATGTGCAGGACTTTGACGGCTGATACGGACTTCCACGGCACCTCGCTGCGTGAGGGCGAGAAGATCATGCTGCTGTTCGAGTCGGGCAACTTCGACGAGTCGGTGTTCGAGGACCCGGACAGCTTCGACATCCGGCGAAACCCGAACAGCCACATGGCTTTCGGCTTCGGCACCCACTTCTGCCTGGGGAACCAGCTGGCCCGCCTCGAGCTGTCGATGATGACCGAGCGGGTGCTCAAGCGGCTGCCGGATCTGAGACTGGCCGACGACGACTCGACCTTGCCGCTGCGGCCGGCGAACTTCGTCAGTGGCCTGGAGGCGATGCCGGTGGTGTTCACGCCGAGCGCGCCGCTGCTGGGCTGATCGCGTTTGGGCCCCGTTTCGCCCACGCCGCTGCCACCCTGGCGATGATGCCGCCCGGTGTGTCTTCGATCGTGACGCGAACGACCGTCCAACCAATCTCCGCCAGGGTCTCCGCGCGTCGAATGTCCTTGTTGAATTGCCGCTGATCGCTACGGTGATGATCTCCGTCGTACTCGACCGCGACTTTGATGTCTTCCCAACCCATATCGAGTACGGCGACAAGCTCGCCGTACGTGCCGTAGACGGGGATCTGCGTCTTCGGGCACGGATAACCGGCGTCAATGAGCAGCAATCGCAACCACGTCTCGCGTGGTGATTCGGCCCCCGCGTCGACCAGGGTCAGCGCGCGCCGCGCCCGGCGGACATTCCGATGGCCCTTGTAGCGTTCGGTGAGCAACTCGACTTCGGCGACGTCGAGTCTCGTCGCCCGAGCAAGCGCGTCGAGAGCCGCGACGGCCTTGCCGATGGGATTGCGGCAAGCGATATCGAAGGCCGTACGGGCCGCGGAGGTCGCGGGTATGTCGCCGATCAAGCGGATTTCGTTGTGTGCCAGCGAATCCGACCACGTGGTGATGCCGGCCGGCGGACGGCGGTGCTGGTAGACCAATTGCGCGGGCGCCCGGTGGTCGACCCATTTGGCCCCGTGCAGTGCCGAGGCGGAGCGTCCTGCGACGATGCCCCGCCGCCGCGACCACAGCCACGCGGCGCATGCGCGTCTTGTGGCGGTCAGTTCCGTGCCGGGGTCGACGTAGACGTCGGGGTGCAGCGCGACGAACCGGCTCCGCAGCCGATACCGGGTAAGGGTGCCGGCTGCGAGCGCCTCGCTGCCGATGAAGGGTTCGCGCACGCGAGCAGTGTCGCGTCAAGGACTGACAGCGACGCCGAGTGTGACGGCAGGGCGAAAAATCGGCCGAAAAATCGCCGTGACGTCACGTTCGGCGCAACCGGCCCCGCCGCTTACTTATTTTGGAAGTTGGGCTTGCGCTTCTCGGCGAACGCCCGGGGACCTTCCTTGGAGTCCTCGGAGAGGAACACCGGTATTCCGTTGGCGGTATCGGGCTTGAAGGCCTCTTCCTCGTGCATCCCCTCGGTCTCGCGGATCGTCTTGAGGATCGCCTGCACGGCCAGCGGCCCGTTGTTCTCGATCACCTCGGCGATTTCGAGGGCCTTGGCCAGCGCCTGCCCGTCGGGCACGACGTGGCCGATCAGGCCGATGTCCTTGGCCTCGGCGGCGGTGATGTGCCGCCCGGTCAGCAGCAGGTCGCACGCCACCGTGTAGGGGATCTGGCGCACCAGTCGCACCGCGGACCCGCCCATCGGGTACAGGCTCCACTTGGCCTCGGAGATGCCGAATTTGGCGCTCTCGCCGGCCACCCGGATGTCGGTGCCCTGCAGGATCTCGGTGCCCCCGGCGATGGCCGGGCCCTCGACGGCGGCGATGAGCGGCTTCTTGAGCCGGCGGCCCTTGAGAAGGGCGTCGATTCGTGACGGGTCGTAGCTGCCGTCCTTGAACGACTCCCCCGGCGGCTTCTGGGTCGCGGCCTTGAGGTCCATGCCCGCGCAGAAGTAGCCACCGGCGCCGGTCAGGATGCAGCAGCGGATGTCGGGATCGTTGTCGACGCGATCCCAGGCCTGGACCATGATTTCCATCATTTCGGTGCTCAGGGCGTTGCGGCGGTGGGGCCGGTTCATGGTCACGATGAGGGTGTGACCACGCTGCTCCACCAGCGCGTCAGGACCGGTTTCCTCGTTTGCTGACGCCACGGACACGGCTACCGCCTTTCCCTCGACAATGGTCACGAGCTTGCCTCGAAATGTAACACGTTCTAATTTGGTGGCCGTGGCCTTGAATATTGCCGATCTTGCAGAGCACGCCATCGACGCGGTGCCCGAGCGTGTCGCCCTGATCTGCGGCGACGAGAAGCTGACCTACGCCCAACTGGAGGAGAAGGCCAACCGCCTTGCCCACTACCTGCTCGAGCAGGGGGTGAAAAAGGACGACAAGGTGGGCCTCTACTGCCGGAACCGCATCGAGATCGTCATCGCGATGCTCGGCATCGTTAAGGCGGGCGCCATCCTGGTGAACGTCAACTACCGCTACGTCGAGGGCGAGCTGCGCTACCTGTTCGACAACTCCGACATGGTCGCGCTGGTCCACGAGCGCCAGTACTCCGACCGGGTGGCCAACGTGCTGCCCGAGACCCCAGGCGTCAAGACGATCCTCGTCGTCGAGGACGGCAGCGACAACGACTACCAGCGCTACGGCGGCGTCGAGTTCTACTCCGCGATCGCCCAGAGCTCACCCGAGCGCGACTTCGGCCCGCGCAGCGCCGACGACATCTACCTCCTCTACACCGGCGGCACCACCGGGTTCCCGAAGGGCGTGATGTGGCGCCACGAGGACATCTACCGGGTGCTGTTCGGCGGAACCGACTTCGCCACAGGCGAATTCGTCAAGGACGAGTACGACCTCGCCAAAGCCGCGGCCGCCAATCCGCCGATGGTCCGCCACCCGATTCCGCCGATGATCCACGGCGCCACCCAGTCGGCGACCTGGATGTCGATCTTCTCGGGCCAAACCACGGTGCTGGCACCGGAATTCAACGCCGACGAGGTCTGGCGCACGATTCACGACCACAAGGTGAACCTGCTGTTCTTCACCGGTGACGCGATGGCGCGGCCGCTGCTGGACGCGCTGCTGGCGCACCAGGACAAGGGTAACGAGTACGACCTGTCGTCGCTGTTCCTGCTCGCTTCCACCGCGGCGCTGTTCTCGCCGAGCATCAAGGAGAAGTTCCTCGAGCTGCTGCCCAACCGGGTCATCACCGACTCGATCGGATCGTCGGAAACCGGGTTCGGCGGCACCAGCGTCGTGGCCAAGGACGCGCCGCACAGCGGCGGCCCGCGCGTGACGATCGACCACCGCACCGTCGTCCTCGACGAGGACGGCAACGAGGTCAAGCCCGGCTCCGGTGTGCGCGGCTTCATCGCGAAGAAGGGCAACATTCCCGTCGGCTACTACAAGGACGAGAAGAAGACCGCCGAGACGTTCAAGACCATCAACGGCGTGCGCTACGCCATCCCCGGCGACTTCGCGACGGTCGAGGAGGACGGCACCGTCACGATGCTGGGCCGCGGCTCGGTGTCGATCAACAGCGGCGGCGAGAAGATCTATCCCGAGGAGGTCGAGGCCGCGCTCAAGGGGCACCCCGACGTCTTCGACGCCCTGGTGGTCGGCGTGCCCGACGCCCGGTACGGCCAGCACGTCGCGGCCGTCGTCCAGCCGCGGCCGGGAACCCGGCCCCCACTGTCGGAGCTGGACGCCTTCGTGCGTTCCGAGATCGCGGGATACAAAGTGCCGCGCAGCCTGTGGCTGGTCGACGAGGTCAAGCGTTCGCCCGCCGGCAAACCCGACTACCGCTGGGCCAAGGAGCAGACCGAGGCGCGCCCGGCCGACGACGTGCACGCCGCTCACGCCACTGCGTGACACGCTCCAAGCGCTAGGACCGCGCGCGGCGTGACCGACTTCGTCAAGCACAACCCGGACGCGCCCGCCCGTTTCTTCGCGGCGGAAGCCGCGGGCCTGCAATGGCTTTCCGGCGTCGACGGCGGTGTGCCGTGCGCGCAAGTCGTTTCCGTCACCGCGACCAGCCTGACGCTGCGGCGCCTCGATTCGGTGGGCCCGACGCCCGGTGCGGCGCGCGCGTTCGGCGGCCAGCTGGCCATCACGCACGACGCCGGCGCTGCGGGTTTCGGCGCGGGGCCCGACGGGTGGGACGGGCCCGGCTTCTTCGGGCCGCTGTCCCAGCCCCTGCCGATGTCGCTGCGGCCGCACCGACGCTGGGGCGAGTTCTACGCGCAGGAGCGGCTGGCCCCGATGGCCGAACTCGCGGCACCGCGGCTCGACGCGGCGACCCGCGAGGCCGTCGACGCCGTCGCGGCCCGTTGCCGTGCGGGCGATTTCGACGACGACGACCGGCCGGCCCGCCTGCACGGCGACCTGTGGAGCGGCAATGTGATGTGGACCCCCGGCGGGGTGGTGCTGATCGACCCGGCCGCGCACGGCGGCCACCGCGAGACCGACCTGGCGATGCTCGCGCTGTTCGGCTGCCCGCATCACGACGCCATCGTCGACGGTTACCAGCGGGTGCGGCCGCTGCGACCCGGCTGGCGAAACCGCATCGGGCTGCACCAGCTCTTCCCGCTGCTGGCCCACGTCGTGCTGTTCGGCGGCGGGTACGCGCAGCAGACCGACGCCGCCGCCCGCGCCGCGCTGGCCGCCTGAACGTCGTCTACGGCAGCCGGGTTACTGTCGATCCCGATGACGATCGACGTCTGGATGCAACACCCGACGCTGCGGTTCCTGCGCAGCGACATGCTCGCGTCCCTGCGGCGCTGGACGGGCGGGTCGATCCCCGACACCGAGATCCCGATCGAGGCGTCGCTGGCGTCGATGGATGCCGCCGGCGTTCAACTGGGCATACTCAGCGCCTGGCGCGGCCCGAACGGCCAAGACCTCGTCTCCAACGACGAGGTGGCGCAATGGATCGCCGCGCACCCGAACCGATTCGCCGGGCTTGCCACCGTCGACCTCGATCGCCCCATGGAGGCGGTCCGGGAGCTGAGACGGCGAGTCGAAGAGGGATTCGTCGGCCTGCGGGTGGTGCCGTGGTTGTGGAACGCCCCGCCCACCGATCGCCGCTACTATCCGCTGTTCGCCCAAGTGCGTCGAGTCCGGCGTGCCGTTCTGCACCCAGGTCGGCCACACCGGCCCGCTGCGCCCGTCGGAGACCGGCCGGCCGATTCCCTACATCGACGAGGTAGCCCTCGACTTCCCGGAACTCGCGATCGTCTGCGGTCACGTCGGCTACCCGTGGACCGAAGAGATGGTCGCGGTGGCCCGCAAGCACCAAAATGTCTTCATCGACACCTCGGCGTACACGATCAAGCGGCTGCCCGACGAGCTCATCAGATTCATGAAAACCGGTACCGGACAACGGAAAGTGCTGTTCGGCACCAATTACCCGATGATCGGCCACGAGCACGCGTTGGCGGGCCTGGACGACCTCGGGCTGTCCGACGACGCTCGCCGAGACTTCTTGCGCGGCAATGCCGAACGAGTGTTCCGACTGGAGGCAGACACGTGAACGGCGCTCAGGCCCTGATCAACACCCTGGTCGACGGCGGCGTCGACGTGTGCTTCGCCAACCCGGGCACGTCGGAGATGCACTTCGTCGCGGCCCTGGACAGCGTTCCGCGGATGCGCGGCGTGCTGGCCTTGTTCGAGGGGGTCGCCACCGGCGCGGCCGACGGCTATGCCCGCATCGCCGATCGCCCGGCGGCGGTGCTGCTGCATCTGGGCCCCGGTTTGGGCAACGGCCTGGCCAATCTGCACAACGCGCGCCGCGCCCGGGTGCCGATGCTGGTGGTCGTCGGTGACCACGCCACGTATCACAAAAAGTACGACGCCCCACTGGAATCCGACATCGACGCCCTCGCCGGCACCGTCTCGGGATGGGTGCGCCGAACGGGTGACGCCTCCCAGGTCTCGGCCGACGCCGTCGAGGGCATCGCCGCCAGCCGGTGGGGTTCGCAGATCTCGACGCTGATCCTGCCCGCCGACGTGTCCTGGTCCGACGGCGCCCAGCTGTTCTCCAACCTGGAGGCACAGCCGGCGGGCGCCGACCCCCTGCTGGCGCCGGAGGTGGCCGAGGTGCTCGGCTCCGGGGAGCCGACGGTGATCATGGTGGGCGGCGACGCCACCCGCCGCGCCGGCCTGGACGCGGCCACCCGGATCGCCGCGGCCACGGGCGCGCGGGTGCTGTGCGAGACGTTCCCCGCCCGGCTCGAGCGCGGCGCCGGCATCCCCGCCGTCGACCGGCTGGCCTATTTCGCCGAAGCCGCCACGGCCCAGCTGGACGGCGCCAAACATCTGGTGCTGGCCGGCGCCAAGTCGCCGGTGTCATTCTTCGCCTACCCCGGCATGCCCAGCGACCTGGTGCCGGCCGGCTGCGAGGTGCACGTGCTCGCCGAACACAGCGGCGCTGCGGATGCGTTGACCGCCTTGGCGGATCAGGTGGCGCCGGGGACGGTGGCGGCGGTGGCGGCCGCGTCGCGCCCGAAGCTGCCGACTGGCGCGCTGACGTCGGCGTCGGCCGCCGACGTCATCGGGGCGCTGATGCCGGAACGGGCGATCGTGGTCGACGAGTCGAACACCTCCGGACTGCTGCTCGCCCAGGCCACCGCCGGGGCGCCGGCACACGACTGGCTGACCCTGACCGGTGGGGCGATCGGCTACGGCATTCCCGCGGCGGTCGGTGCGGCGATCGCCGCCCCGGACCGTCCGGTGCTGTGCCTGGAATCCGACGGCTCAGCCATGTACACGATTGCGGGGTTGTGGACCCAGGCGCGGGAGAACCTCAACGTCACCACCGTGGTGTACAACAACAGCGCCTACGACATCCTGCGCATCGAGCTGCAACGGGTCGGCGCCGGGTCGGCCCCCGGGCCCGAAGCCCTGTCCCTGCTCGACTTATCCGACCCCACAATGGATTTCGTGAAACTCAGCGAGGGCATGGGGGTGCCGGCCCGGCGTGTCACCACCGCCGAGGAGTTCGCCGATGCGCTGCGCGCCGCGTTCGCGGAACCCGGCCCGCATCTGATCGACGCCGTGGTGCCGTCAATAACGGGCTAGGGTCGGCAGCCGGCTCAGCAACCAGTCCGTCATCGTATTGACCACGTCGACGCCGGTCTCGAACGCGCCGTCGTGCGCGTCCGCCGCCAGCGCCACGCCCCACTGCCCGGACGGGGTGGGAACGATCCCGAATTGCCGGACCAGGTACTCGCCGTGCACGCCCGGACCCCAACCCCCTTTTGCGGCAATCCCTTTGGCCGCCAGCCCCCATTGGTCACCGCTGGTGAGTCGTTGCATCAGGTCGATCACCTCGCCGGCGTCGGGGATGGTCGGTAGCTCCGCGGCGAAGCGCGCCTGGCGCTGCAGGCTCCACTGCGTTTGGCCGAACGCGGTGAAGCCGCGACGAAGTCGGCGTGACTCGACCACCGTCGCGGTGTCACCGCCTTCGGCCACCACCGCCTGAACCTGCCGTGCCGCGTCGGCCGGCTCGCCCAACTGCGACCACAACTGTTCGGACGCGCGATTGTCGGATTCGGTGATGGCCTTCACGGCGAAATCGCGGGCGCCCAGCCAATCGTTGCGCAGCGCCGCCACCACCAGGGGCACCTTGATCGTCGACCATGCCACGCCGGACCACCAGCTCCCCAGCGAAAATGTCCTATCCGGCCGGGCGATCGCGACGCCGACGTTCGCCGGCACCGCGGCGGAAAGCTGTTCGAAGCTGGCTTCCAACGCGAGCTCGAGAGGCCGTGCCGTCATGCGCTGGTGCCGATTTCGGCGTGCGGGACAGCGACGCCGGGGTGGGGGACCGGCGCATCAACCATCGGGTCTCCTTGTCGTTGCGGCGTGTTCGGTGCGGATCGGCGCTCAGCTACGCCGTGCGCCGGGCGATAACCATCAGCCCGATGGCGGGGGCAGCGGCGGTAGCGGCGGCCCGTCGTCGGGCGGGGGAGGGGCTTCCCAGGGTTCGGGGTCCGGCGTCGGCGGCGACCACACCAGCGGCGGCGGTGGAGGCAGGGGAGGCGGCGGGGGCGGTTCCGCCGCGGCGAAACCGGCGCCCAGCCCGAGTGCGGCGCCACCCAGCGACCCAACCAGGATCGAGCCGGCGATCATTTCGCGGATTTTCATCAAGCGCTGAGTTTACTGCTTGGGCGGCGCATCCGGCCGCAACGCCCGTCCGCACCCCTAGCGGTGGATCTTCCAGACCGGGTCGCCGCAGTCGACACCCTGAGCGGCCAACTGTCGCTTCAGCACTTTGAACGTCACCGTCCGCGGAAGCTCGGCGCTGACCCGCACGTACGACGGCCATTGCTTGGGTCCCAGGTCCGGCTGCTCGGCCAGGAAGGCGCGGAACTTCTCGTCGTCGAACTCGGTGCCCGGCGCCATCACCACCGCGGCCATGACTTGGTCGCCGACGATCGCGTCGGGCACCGGATACACCGCCACCTCGGTGAGATCGGGGTGGCGCAGCAACACCCGCTCGATGGGCGCGGCACCGAGGTTTTCGCCGTCGACCCGCATCCAATCACCCAGCCGCCCAGCGAAATACGCGTAGCCGGCGTCATCACGGTAGGCGAGATCGCCGCTGTGGTAGACCCCGCCGGCCATCCGCTCCGCCTCCGCGGCGGCGTCGTTGTAGTAACCCTCGAAACGCCCAGGCCCCGCGGCGTTCACCAGTTCGCCGACCACGCCCGGCGGGCATGGCGTGCCGGTGTCGGGATCGACGATGTCGATGCCCGGCGGAAGGGGGCCCAATGAACCCGGCGGTGTGTCGGGGGTGCGCGCGATCGCCACGCCGCCTTCCGTGGAACCGAACCCGTCCTGCACGACACACCCGAATCGGCGGCCGAAGCGCTCGATGTCATCGGGCACACCCTCGTTGCCGTACACCGCGCGCAGCGGGTTGTCCGCGTCGTCGGGCCGCTCGGGTGTGGCGAGCACATAGGACAAAGGCTTGCCCACGTAATTCGCGTACGTGGCGCCGTAGCGGCGGACGTCGGGCAAGAACCCCGAGGCGGAGAACTTGCGCCGCAACGCCATTGAGCCCGAGCAGGCCGCCGCCACCGCCCAGCCGACCAACACCGCATTGGAATGAAACAGCGGCATCGACACGTAGCAGACATCGTCGGGGCCGAGGCCGAAGCGCTGTGACATCGTCACGCCCGCGATCGCGACCTTGCCGTGGCTGCACTTGACCGCCTTGGGCTCGCCGCTGGTTCCCGACGTGAAGATCAACATGAACAGATCCGCCGGCGAGGCCTCCTGAAAGGAGATCTGCGCGTCACGGTGCGCGGCGACCTCCTCGGCCCACGCGGCGGAGTCGGCGTTGAGGTGCTCGATATCACCCAGCGTCTCAGCCGATTTGGAGTCGGCGAGTACCAATTGGCAGTCGGCACGGGCGATGTCGCGCTGCAGCGCCTCGCCGCGGCGCACCGGGTTGAGCCCGACCGGCACGATCCCCGACATTCCCGCCGCCACCAGCACCGCCGAGAAGAAGGGGGTGTTCTCCAGCAGCACGCCGACATGCGGCGGCCGGGCGGGGTCGAGCCGCTCACGCAGCGCCGCGGCGATCGCGGCGCCGTGCTGCAGGTGATCCCGCCAGCTGGTGAACGAGTCCTCGAAGTAGATACCGCGATCGTCGATCTCGGTCAGCGGCTCCAGCAGCTTGGTGACCGTCAGGTCATCGGTGAGGTCCATTGCGCCTAGGCGGGCGTCTCCGCCAGCTCGCGCCCGATGCGACGCAGCTGCCCGGTGGCGCCGCCCAAGGCGAACTCGATCTCCTTGGCGGCCAGGAAGTAGCGGTGCGCCGGGTGGTCGGTGTCGACGCCGACACCCCCGTGCACGTGCACGATGGTGTGCGCCACCCGGTGACCCGCGTCGGCGGCCCAGAACGCCGCGCTGGCGACGTCGATCTCGGCCGGAATGTCTTCCGAGACTCGCCAGGCCGCCTGGGTGAGCGTGAGTCGCAACCCCTTGACGTCGATGTAGCCGTCGGCGAGCCGCTGCGAGACCGCCTGGAAGCTGCCGATGGGTCGGTCGAACTGCTCGCGCTCGCGGGCGTATTCGGCGGTCATCTGCAGGCCACGCTCGAGCACCCCGAGCTGGAAAGCGCTGCGGCCCAAGGTCCCCAGCGTGCCGATCCAGGTCACGACCTCGGCGCCGCCGACCTTGCGGGCGCCGTCCACCTCGGTTCCGTCCAGCGCGAGGTGCCCGACGCTGCCCAGGCCGGTGGTTTCCAGCGCGGTCAGCGTGACGCCGGGATCGTCGGCGGCAACCAGGAATACCGCTGTGCCGGAATCTGTCTCGGCGGGGACCAGGAACGCGTCGGCCACCGGGCCGAAGCCGACCTGGGTGCGGGTGCCGGTCAGCCGGTAGCCGGCGCCGCCGCTGACCGCCTGCACCGGGCCCTCGCCCATCTCACCGTCGAGGGCAACGGTCAGCGTCTTCTCGCCGTTGACCGCCGGCACGCCCCAGCTCTGCTGCAGCTCTTCGGAGCCGAACCGGGCCAGCGCCCCGGCGCCCAGCATCACCGACTCCAGGTAGGGCACCGCGGCCAGCTGATGCCCCAGGGCGACCAGGATTGCGATCTGCTCGAGCGCGCCGAAGCCGTCGCCGCCGAGCGCCGGCGCGGACGCGCTGGACAGGATGCCGGCGTCGATCAGCTTTCGCCACAGGTCGCGGTCGAACCGCTGATCGAGCCCGTCGAGCTCACGCTGGTGTTCGGGTGTGCACACCGAGTCCACGATCGTGTCGACCAGGTTGCCGAGGTCGTTCGCCGCTTCGGTTGTCGTGAAATCCATGAACGTCCGTCCTTCTATTACGTAGCGGCTCAGCGGTTGCGGGGCAGACCGAGGGCGACCATGCCGATGATGTCGCGCTGCACTTCGTTGGTGCCGCCGCCGAAGGTCAGGATCAGGCAGGCCCGGTGCATCCGCTCGACCCGGCCGCGCAGCAACGCGCCCGGCGAATTCTGGCGCACCGTCGCCGCGGTACCGAGCACCTCCATCAGCAGCCGGTAGGCCTCGGTGGCCAGCTCGGTGCCGTAGACCTTGGCCGCCGACGCGTCGGCGGGCGACAGGTCTTCACTCGCCGCCGAGGCCAGTTCCCAGTTGATCAGCTTGAGGACCTCGGCCTTGGCGTGCACCCGGGCCAGGTTGAGCTGCACCCACTCCGAGTCGATGAGCCGGGCGCCCCCGGCGTCCTTGGTGTTCTGCGCCCATTCGCGCACCTCGCGCAGGGCCAAAAAGATCGGTTGCGGCGACACCAGGGCGACGCGCTCGTGGTTGAGCTGGTTGGTCACCAGCTTCCAGCCGCCGTTCTCCTCGCCGATCAGGTTGGTCACCGGGACGCGCACGTCGGAGTAGTAGGTGGCGCTGGTGTCCACGCCGGCCATGGTGTGCACCGGAGTCCAGGAGAAACCCTCCGCGGTGGTCGGCACGGTGAGCATCGAAATGCCGCGGTGCTTCTTGGCCTCGGGATTGGTGCGTACCGCCAGCCACACCCAGTCGGCGTAGGCGATCAGGCTGGTCCACATCTTCTGGCCGTTGATGACGTAGTCGTCGCCGTCGCGCACCGCGGTGGTGCGCAGATTGGCCAGGTCGGTGCCCGCGCCGGGCTCGGAGTAGCCGATCGAGAAGTGCAGCTCGCCCGCGGCGATCTTGGGCAGGAAGAACTTCTTCTGTTCCTCGGTGCCGAACGCCATGATCGTCGGCGCCACGCTGTTGATCGTCAGGAACGGCACCGGCACACCGGCGATGGCGGCCTCGTCGGTGAAGATCAGCGAGTCCATCGGCGAGCGGTCCTGGCCGCCGTACTCGGTGGGCCAGTTCAGGGTGAGCCACCCGTCTTTGCCCATCTGCGCGACGGTGTCGCGGTACGCGGTACCGGTGCCGACCTCGCCGCCACCTGAAGAGGTCAGCGCCTCGCGGCGCTCCGGGGTCATCAGGTTGGTGAAGTACGACCGCAGCTCGCGACGCAGCTCTTCCTGCTCCGGGGTGTAACTGATGCGCATTTCAGCCGTCCTTCAAGTCAACGACGTTTCCGATTACAACCCTCGTCACAGGCTGCAGCTCGACCAACGGCTACCCATTCGTCTTCCCGGTTGTAACACGTTCTAGTCTGGGAATCCAGCGACCGTTTCCCCATCGGTGTCGGGGTCTTATGGTGGACCTACATACTGATGGGGTGAGTCCTGCGGTGAAGGCCAGGTTCAAGGAGGGTGCTGTGCGGGTGATCGTGGACCGTGACCGGTGCGAAGGTAACGCAGTGTGCTTGGGAATCTCCCCGGATATCTTCGACCTGGACGACGAGGACTACGCCGTGGTGAAGCTGGACCCGATTCCGTCCGACAAAGAGCAGTTGGCCGAGCAAGCGATCGCGGAGTGCCCGCGCGCGGCTCTGCTGCGTGAAAACTAGAGGTATTCATAAATTGACTAGCAGCACGAACGCGACCGATCTCTCCGGAAAGGTCGCGGTGGTCACCGGTGCGGCCGCGGGCCTGGGACGGGCCGAGGCGCTCGGCCTGGCGCGCCTCGGAGCGACCGTGGTCGTCAATGACATCGCCGCCGCGTTGGATGCCTCCGACGTCATCGATGAAATCAATTCTTCGGGTTCGAAGGCCGTCGCCGTCGCCGGGGACATCAGCGAACGCTCCACCGCCGACGAACTCGTCGCCCAGGCCGACGGGCTGGGCGGGCTCGACATCGTGGTCAACAACGCCGGCATCACGCGCGACCGGATGCTGTTCAACATGTCCGACGAGGAGTGGGACCAGGTCATCGCCGTGCACCTGCGCGGCCACTTCCTGCTGACCCGCAACGCCGCCACCTACTGGCGCTCCAAGGCCAAGGGGGCGGGCGGCCAGATCTTCGGCCGGATCGTCAACACCGCCTCGGAGGCCGGCCTGGTCGGCCCGGTCGGGCAGGCGAACTACGGTGCCGCCAAGGCGGGCATCATTTCGCTCACCCTCACGGCCGCGCGGGCGCTGGGCCGCTACGGCGTGTGCGCCAACGCCATCTGCCCCCGCGCGCGCACCGCGATGACGGCCGACGTCTTCGGCGACGCACCGGAGGTGGAAACGGGCGGCGTCGATCCGCTGTCGCCAGAGCACGTAGTCAATCTGGTCACGTTCCTGTCCTCCCCGGCGGCCGCGGAAGTCAACGGCCAGGTGTTCATCGTCTACGGTCCACAGGTGACATTGGTCGCTGCCCCGACCGTCGAGCGCAAATTCAGCGCCAACGGCGCCGCTTGGGACCCTGCACAACTGAGCGCGACGCTGCAGGATTACTTTGCTGGACGTGATCCTGAGCACAATTTTTCGGCGAGCGCACTGATGGATCAATAGCCATTTTCGGCTCGTCGATCGGGGGGAATCGGCAGGTAGAACGTGTGTCAGTTTGACACGTGACAAGTGCTTCTGACCTGGCGAATTAACGGTTGGGATAAGAAATGCTGTTCATTGACATGGTGAACTTGTTCTGAGTTAATATGATCCGGCTCACACCGAGCCCCGCGCGACCGTAGACCACGCAAAGGCCAGCCATAGACTTCGCCGAGACCAGCCAAGGGGGGAGACCGAGTTGATGGAGCAACTTGCGGTTCCCGCCCGCGCGGTCGGCGGATTCTTCGAAATGATGATGGATACCGGCCGGGCCGCCTTCCGCCGGCCGTTCCAGTTTGGTGAGTTCCTCGATCAGACGTGGATGATCGCCCGCGTATCGCTGGTCCCGACGCTGCTGGTGTCCATCCCGTTCACGGTGCTGGTGGCCTTCACCCTCAACATCCTGCTGCGCGAGATCGGCGCCGCCGACCTCTCGGGCGCCGGAACGGCATTCGGCACCATCACCCAGCTGGGTCCGGTGGTGACCGTGCTCGTCGTGGCCGGCGCCGGCGCCACCGCGATCTGCGCCGACCTCGGCGCCCGCACGATCCGCGAGGAGATCGACGCGATGCGCGTGCTCGGCATCGACCCGGTCCATCGGCTGGTCGTGCCCCGTGTGCTGGCGTCCACGGTGGTGGCACTGCTGCTCAACGGCTTGGTATGTGCCATCGGCCTTTCCGGTGGCTACGTGTTCTCGGTCTTCCTGCAGGGTGTCAACCCCGGCGCGTTCATCAACGGCTTGACCGTGCTGACGGGTCTGCGCGAGCTGGTGCTCGCCGAAGTCAAGGCGTTGCTGTTCGGGGTGATGGCCGGGATGGTGGGCTGTTACCGCGGCCTGACCGTCAAGGGGGGGCCCAAGGGCGTCGGTAACGCCGTCAACGAAACCGTGGTCTACGCCTTCATCTGTCTGTTCGTGATCAACGTGGTGATGACCGCCATCGGCGTGCGAATTTCGGCGAAGTGATGAGACGGGTGAGCACGCGATGAGTTACGACGCCACACTGCGATTTCGTCGCGTCTTCTCGCGGCTGCAAGAGCCGGTTGACGACTTCGGCGAGCAGGCGCTGTTTTACGGGCAGACCATGCGCTACGTCCCCAACGCGCTGACCCGCTATCGCAAGGAGACGATCCGGCTGATCGCCGAGATGACCATGGGCGCGGGAGCCCTCGTCATGATCGGCGGCACGGTCGGTGTCGCGGCCTTCTTGACCCTGGCCTCCGGCGGTGTCATTGCGGTGCAGGGGTATTCGTCGCTGGGCAATATCGGCATCGAGGCGCTGACGGGATTCCTGTCGGCCTTCCTGAACGTCCGGGTGGTCGCCCCGGTGATCGCCGGTATCGCGCTGGCGGCCACCATCGGTGCCGGCGCCACCGCCCAATTGGGCGCCATGCGGGTGTCCGAGGAGATCGACGCCGTCGAGTGCATGGCGGTGCACTCGGTCTCTTACCTGGTGTCGACCCGCCTGATCGCCGGCCTGATCGCGATCATTCCGCTGTACTCGCTGTCCGTGCTCGCCGCCTTCTTCGCCGCCCGCTTCACCACGGTGTACATCAACGGGCAGTCAAAAGGCCTCTACGACCACTACTTCAATACGTTCCTGATCCCGTCGGATCTCCTGTGGTCGTTCCTGCAAGCCATCGTGATGTCCATCGCGGTCATGCTCGTACATACCTATTACGGCTACAACGCCAGCGGTGGCCCGGTCGGCGTCGGGATCGCGGTCGGCCAGGCCGTGCGGACGTCGTTGATCGTCGTGGTCGTCATCACTTTGTTCATCTCGCTCGCTGTGTATGGGGCGTCCGGTAACTTCAACCTCTCCGGCTAAGAGGACCGCTTAAAAGGGACATGGCAGACACAAGCGCGCGACGCACAACCGTCCGGCTGGCAGCAGCAGTGCTGGCCGGCCTGATGGTGGCTTTCGCTGTGCTGACTTACCTTTCCTACACGGCCGCCTTCGCGTCGATCGACACCGTCACCGTGTCGGCGCCCCGGGCCGGGTTGGTGATGGAAAAGGGCGCCAAGGTGAAATACCGGGGCATCCAGATCGGCAAGGTCGAGACCATCGACTACTCCGGTGACCAGGCGCGCCTCACGCTGGGAATCAACAGCGACGACATGCATTTCATTCCGTCCAACGCGACGGTGCACATCGCCGGCAACACCATCTTCGGTGCCAAGGCGGTGGAATTCATTCCGCCTCAAGCGCCGTCGCCGACCTCCCTGCGTCCGGACGCGCACGTCGCGGCCTCGTCGGTGCAGCTGGAAGTCAACACCTTGTTCCAGTCGCTGATCGACCTGTTGCACAAGATCGACCCCGTCGAACTCAACGGGACGCTGAGCGCGTTCGCCGAAGGCCTACGCGGCCACGGCGACGACCTGGGCGGCATCCTGTCGGGATTGAACACGCTGACGCGCCAAGCGAATCCGAAGCTGCCCGCCTTGCAGGAAGACCTCCGGAAGACGGCGGTCGTGGCCAACGTGTACGCCGACTCCGCCCCGAACCTGAACACCGTCGTCGACAACCTGCCGACGATCAACAAGACGGTCGTGGACGAGCAGAAGAATCTCGACAGCACGCTGTTGGCCACCATCGGCCTGTCCAACAACGCCTATGAGACGTTGGCGCCGGCCGAACAGGACTTCATCGACACCATCAACCGGCTGCGGGCCCCGCTCAAGGTGGCCGCCGACTATTCGCCGGAATTCGGCTGCCTGTTTGCCGGGATCGAGCGCGGTATCAAGGAATTCGCCCCGCTGCTCGGCGTTCGCAAGGCGGGGTTGTTCACGTCGTCAAGCTTCGTGCTGGGCGCGCCGTCGTACACGTTCCCGGAATCGCTGCCGATCGTGAACGCCTCCGGCGGCCCGAACTGCCGTGGGCTGCCCGACATCCCGACCAAGCAGACCGGCGGGTCGTTCTACCGGGCGCCGTTCCTGGTCACCGACAACGCCAACATCCCGTACGAGCCGTTCACCGAGCTGCAGGTCGACGCGCCCTCGACGCTGCAGTTCTTGTTCCACGGCGCCTTTGCGGAACGGGACGATTTCTGATGCCCAGCTCCGCGATGCCCTCGCACCGCTCGATGATGATCAAGGTCAGCATCTTCGCGGTGGCCATGCTGTTGGTCTCGGCGGGACTGGTGGTCGTCTTCGGCGACTTCCGGTTCGGCCCCGAAAGCACTTACCACGCAACGTTTACCGACATCTCGCGGCTGAAGGCCGGTCAAAAGGTGCGCATCGCCGGGGTGCCGGTCGGTGCGGTGTCGGATATCAAGCTCAACCACGACAACACCATCGACGTGAAGTTCGGGGTCGACAAGCGCTACACGCTCTACTCGTCGACGCGCGCGGTGATCCGGTACGAAAACCTGGTCGGCGACCGGTATTTGGAGATCACGTCGGGCCCGGGTGAGCTGCGGAGGCTACCGGCGGGCGGGACGATCAACAGCCAACACACCCAGCCGGCGCTCGATCTCGATGCGCTGCTGGGCGGACTTCGGCCGGTGCTCAAAGGCCTGGACGCCGACAAGGTCAACACCATCAGCAGTGCGGTCATCCAGCTGCTGCAGGGCCAGGGCGGGGCGTTGTCGAACGTGCTTGCCGACACGAGCGCGTTCTCCTCGGCGCTGGGCCAGCGCGACCAGCTCATCGGCGACGTGATCAACAACCTCAACACGGTGCTGACGACCGTGGACCAACGCAGCGCGCAATTTTCGACCAGTGTCGATCAGTTGCAACAACTGATCAGCGGGCTGGCCGAACACAAAGACGACATCGCCGGCGCCATCCCCCCGCTGGCCTCGACGACGACGGATCTGACGCAGCTGCTGAAGAATTCGCGCCGGCCGCTGCAAGGCATCCTGGAGAACACCCGTCCGCTGGCCACCGAGCTGGACAACCGCAAGGCCGAGGTGAACAACGACATCGAACAGCTGGGTGAGGACTATCTGCGGCTGGCCGCCCTCGGCGCCTACGGGTCGTTCTTCAACATCTATTTCTGCTCCGTGACGATCAAGATCAACGGCCCGGCCGGTGGCGACATCCTCCTGCCCCTGGGTGGCCAGGTGGATCCCAGCAAGGGGAGGTGCGCTTTTGCCAAGTAACGCAAAACATGAGCGCGATCCACTGCGCACCGGCATCTTCGGCGTGGTGCTGGTGGTCTGCGTCGTACTCATCGCATTCGGCTACGCCGGGTTGCCGTTCTGGCCGCAGGGCAAGATCTACGACGCCTACTTCAGCGACGCCGGTGGAATCAATCCCGGCAACGCCGTTTACGTCTCGGGTTTCAAGGTCGGCAAGGTGACCTCGGTGGGTCTGGCCGGCGACAGCGCCAAGATCAGCTTCAGCGTCGACCGCCACGTCGCGGTCGGCGACCAGTCGCTGGCCGCGATCCGCACCGACACCATCCTCGGTGAGCGCTCCATCTCGGTGACGCCGGCCGGCGGTGGCAAGGCAACCACCATCCCGCTCAGTCGCACCACGACGCCGTACACGCTGGCCGGCGCGCTCGAGGACTTGGGTTCCAACGCCAGCAACCTGAACAAGCCGCAGTTCGAGAAGGCGTTGAACGTGCTGACCGACACGCTGCACGACGCGACCCCCGAGCTGCGCGGTGCGCTGGACGGCGTGACGTCCCTGTCCCGCACCCTGGACCGACGCGACGAGGCGCTGCAAAGCCTACTGGCGCATGCGAAGTCGGTCACGGGCGTGTTGTCCCAGCGCGCCGAGCAGGTCAACAAGCTGGTCGATGACGGTAACGAGTTGTTCGCCGCCCTCGACGAACGCCGCCGGGCCCTGGGCCAGCTGATCTCGGGCATCCAGGATCTCTCGGCGCAGATTTCCGGCTTCGTCGCCGACAACCGCCGGGAATTCGGGCCCGCGCTGAACAAGCTCAACGATGTGCTGTCCAACCTCAATGAGCGCCGCGACTACATCACCGAGGCCCTCAAGCGGTTGCCCACCTACGCCACCGAGCTGGGCGAGGTCGTCGGGTCGGGCCCCGGCTTCAACGTGAACGTCTACGGTGTCATCCCGGCGCCGCTGCTCGCGACGATGTTCGACTTCTTCTATCAGCCCGGCAAGATGCCGGCCAGCCTCGCCGACTACCTGCGCGGGCTGATCCAGGAACGCTGGATCATCAGGCCGAAGTCACCATGATGCAGCGGATCCTCGGCGGCCGTGGGCTGCGCTACGCCACCATCATCGCGCTGGTCGCGGTGTTGGTGGGCGGCGTGTATGTGCTGTCGTCGCAAGAGAATAACCGCAAGATCGTCGGCTACTTCGCCTCGGCGGTCGGTTTGTACCCCGGCGACCAGGTGCGCATCCTGGGTGTCCCGGTCGGCACCATCGACACGATCGAGCCGCGGCCGTCCGACGTCAAGATCACCATGTCGGTGTCCAAGGACGTCAAGGTCCCCAAGGACGCCAAGGCGATCATCATGTCGCCAAACCTGGTGGCGGCCAGGTTCATCCAGTTGACGCCGGCGTACACCGGCGGGCCGGAGATGGCCGACGGCGCCACCATCGGGCCGGGCCGCACCGCGGTCCCGGTGGAATGGGACGAGGTCAAGGAGTCGCTGACCCAGCTCGCCGTCCAACTCGGCCCGACCGCCGGATCGATGCAGGGTCCGTTGGGCGCCGCGATCAACCAGGCCGCCGACACCTTCGACGGCAAGGGCCAGTCGTTCCACAGCGCCTTGCGCGAGCTCTCGCAAGCCGCTGGGCGGCTGGGGGATTCGCGCGGCGACATCTTCGGCACGGTGAAGAACCTGCAGGTGGTGGTCAACGCCCTCTCGTCCAGTAACGAACAGATCGTCCAATTCGCCGGCAACGTCGCGTCGGTGTCGCAGGTGCTCGCCGACAGTTCGCGCCATCTCGACAGCACGCTGGGCACCCTCAACACCGCGCTGTCGGACATCCGCGGGTTCCTCCACGAAAACAACTCGACCATCATCGATACGGTCAACAACCTCAACGATTTCGCGAAGACGTTGAGCGACCAGAGCGACAACATCGAGCAGGTGCTGCACGTGGCGGGCCCGGGTATCGCCAACTTCTACAACATCTACGACCCCGCGCAGGGCACGCTGAACGGCCTCTTGTCGATACCGGAATTCGCCAATCCCGTGCAGTTCATCTGCGGTGGATCCTTCGAGACCGCGGCCGGGCCGAGGGCGCCGGACTACTTCAAGCGCGCCGAGCTCTGTCGTGAGCGGCTGGGGCCGGTGCTGCGCCGGCTCACGGTGAACTACCCGCCGCTGATGTTCCACCCGCTCAACACGATCACGGCGTACAAGGGTCAGATCATCTACGACACCCCGCAAACCCAGGCCAAGGCGGCGACCCCGGTCCCGGAGCTGACCTGGGTCCCGGCCAAGGGCGCCCAAACGCCGGCCTCCCAGAACCCGGCGGACCTGCAGGCGCTGCTCGTCCCGACGGCCCCGCAGGCCGGCCCGGCACCCGGCCCCGCGCCGGCCGGTGCCGCACCCGCCCCCGGTCCCGCTCCCGGAAGCGCGTTCGGCCCGCGGCCGGGACCCGCTCCCGGTCAACCGGCGCCTAACGGGCCGGCGGCCGGCTTGGGCGGTGGCGGATGAACCGAATGTGGTTGCGCGCCAGCGGGTTGGCGGCGGGCAGCGTGCTGCTGGCCGGCTGCCAATTCAACGGCCTGAACTCGTTGGCGATGCCGGGCACCGCCGGCCATGGCAGTGGTGCCTACTCGGTGACCGTCGAGCTGCCCGATGTGGCGACGCTGCCGCAGAACTCACCGGTCATGGTGGACGACGTCACCGTCGGAAGTGTTGCCGGTATTGCCGCCGAACAGCGGTCCGACGGATCGTTTTATGCGGCAGTGAAATTGGCGCTGAACAAGAACGTCGTGCTGCCCGCCAACTCGACCGCGACGGTCGCCCAGACCTCGCTGCTCGGTTCGATGCACATCGACCTGGCTCGGCCGAAGGACAAGCCGGCCGTCGGCCGGCTGACCGACGGGTCCAAAATCACGGAGGCCAACACCGGTCGCTATCCCACCACCGAAGAGGTGCTCTCGGCGCTCGGCGTTGTGGTGAACAAGGGCAATGTCGGTGCGCTGGAAGAGATCACCGACGAGACCTACCGGGCCGTCGCGGGCCGGCAGGACCAGTTCGTGGACCTGGTGCCGAGGCTGGCGGAATTGACCTCGGGGCTCAACCGTCAGGTCAACGACATCATCGATGCGGTCGACGGATTGAACCGATTCTCGGGAGCATTGGCGCGCGACAAGGACAACCTGGGCCGGGCGCTGGACACGCTGCCCGAGGCGATTCGCGTGCTCAACAAGAACCGCGACCACATCGTGGAGGCCTTCGGCGCGCTGCACAAACTGGCCAACGTCACCTCGCACGTGCTGGCAAAGACCAAGGTGGACTTCGCCGCCGACATGAAGGACCTGTACTCGGCCGTGAAGGCCCTCAATGACAACCGGAGGAATTTCGTCACCTCGCTACAGCTGTTGCTGACGTTTCCGTTCCCCAACTTCGGGATCAAGCAGGCGGTGCGGGGTGACTACCTCAACGTGTTCACCACCTTCGACCTCACCCTGCGCCGCATTGGTGAAACGTTCTTCACCACCGCTTATTTCGACCCGAACATGGCTCACATGGACGAAATCCTCAATCCGCCGGACTTCTTGACCGGCGAATTGGCCAACCTGTCCGGTCAGGCCGCGGATCCGTTCAAGATTCCGCCCGGCACGGCTTCGGGACAGTAGGGGCGGGCGCAGATGCACGACAGACTGACCAAGATCCAGCTGGCGATCTTCGCCGTGATCACGGCGATCACCTTGACCGTGATGGCGATCTTCTACCTGCGGCTGCCCGCGACGTTCGGCATCGGAACCTACGGCGTGAGCGCTGATTTCGTTGCCGGCGGCGGCCTGTACAAGAACGCCAACGTCACCTACCGCGGAGTTGCCGTCGGCCGCGTCGAGTCGGTGGGCCTGAGCCCCAACGGCGTCATCGCCCAGATGCGGCTGAACAGCGAGACCGCCATCCCGTCGAACGTCACCGCCACCGTCAAGAGCGTGTCGGCGGTCGGCGAGCAATACATCGACCTGGTGCCCCCGAGCGCACCGGCATCGAGCAAGTTGACCAACGGATCTCGCATCGAGCGGCAGAACACCCGCATCGGCCAGGACGTCGCCAACCTGTTGAAGCGGGCGGAGACACTGGTCAACAGCCTGGGTGACACCCGGCTGCGTGAGCTGTTGCACGAGACGTTCATTGCGGCCAACGGCTCGGGCCCCGAGCTCGCGCGGCTCTTCGAGTCGGCCCGGCTGCTGGTGGACGAGGCCAACGCCAACTATCCGCAAGTCTCGCAGCTGATCGACCAGGCCGGCCCCTTCCTGCAGGCCCAGATCCGCGCCGGCGGGGACATCAAGTCGCTGTCGGACGGGTTGGCGCGGTTCACCTCCGAGGTCCGTCAGGCCGACCCGCAGCTGCGCGACACCCTGGCCACGGCCCCCGGGGCCACCGACGAGGCCAGCACCGCGTTCTCCGGCATCCGCCCCGCCTTCCCGGCCCTGGCCGCCAGCCTGGCCAACCTCGGACGGGTGGGCGTGATCTACAACAAGTCGATCGAACAGCTGCTGGTGGTCCTGCCGGCGTTGTTCGCGGCCATCACCACCGCCGCGGGCGGCGGGCCGCAGGACGAAGGCGCCAAGCTGGACTTCAAGCTCGACCTCAACGACCCGCCGCCGTGCGCCGTCGGCTTCCTGCCCCCGCCGTTGATGCGCACACCGGCCGATGAGACGGTGCGCGAACTTCCGAGGGACATGTACTGCAAGACCGCCCAGAACGATCCCAGCACCGTGCGCGGCGCCCGCAACTATCCCTGCCAGGAGTTTCCCGGAAAACGCGCCCCCACGATTCAGCTCTGCCGCGACCCGAAGGGCTACGTGCCGATCGGCCGCAACCCGTGGCGCGGCCCGCCGGTGCCCTACGACACCCCGATGACCAACGGGCTGAACGTGTTGCCGCCCAACCACTTCCCGTATATCCCACCGGACGCGGAACCCGATCCCGGGACACCGATCGTCGGGCCGCCGCCCCCGGGCGTGGTGCCCGGGCCGGGGCCGTTGCCCAACAAGCAGCCTGCCTTCGCCCCGCCGCCACCCAACGACAACGGGCCGCCGCCGCCGTTCACGTCGTGGCAGCCACCGGGGGTGCCGCCGGTGCCGCCGCAGCTTCCGTATCCGAAGTGGCTGCCCCCGCCGGCACCGCCGCTGGGGATCAACCCGCCGCCGTCGGCCCCCGGACCGGAGAAGCCGTGGGGCCCGCCGCCCGGGGGACAGCCACAGGCCAGCGGGCCGGCCTACGCCACCTATGACGAGAAGACCGGCGCGTTTGTCGATCCGGCAGGCGGCACTGGTATCTTCGCCGCCGGCGCCACCGGAACCTCCGGCGCCGAGAATTGGGTGGACCTCATGCTTGATCCAAGGCCGATGTAATGGACCGTGTAATGGACCCTGTCGTGGCAGACGAACAAACAACCAAGCCGCGAGCTCGTCGTCGAGCCTCGCGCGCGGCGGGTCCCGCCAAGAGTGAGTCGACCCGGGACGTCACGGTCCAGACCGAGGGCCCGGCCGCGCCGAAGCGGCCGGCGAAACCCAAGGCCCTCAAGTCCATCAAGCCGCCACCGCGGCGCCAGCCGCACCGCGCCCTGGTGGCGTGGATCTCGTTCGCGGCGGCGCTGGTGGCGGTGGGGACGTTGGCCGGATGCGTGGCCCTCTTGATCGTCCAGCACCGCCACGCCACCGCGGCGCAGGCGCGCGACCAACGTTTCGTCGACACCGCGACGCAGACCGTGGTCAACATGTTCAGCTACAAGCAGGACAACATCGACGAGAGCGTCAACCGGTTCGTCAACGGGACCAGTGGCCCGCTGCGCGGCATGCTCAGCGCCAACAACAACGTCGAAAACCTCAAAGGCCTGTTCCGCTCCACCAACGCGACATCCGAAGCCGTCGTCAACGGCGCCGCGCTGGAAGGCATTGACACCGTTACCGATAACGCGTCGGTGTTGGTGTCGGTTCGCGTCACTGTCGCCGACATCGACGGGGTCAACAAGCCGTCCATGCCCTACCGGTTGCGTGTCATCGTGCACGAGGACGACTCCGGGCGGATGAGCGGCTACGACCTGAAGTATCCCGACGGGGGTAATTGATGCGATGGCGGCGTTGGCTGCTCATCGTCGCGGGTTGCCTTCTGGCCGTGGCGTTCGTCGGGTTGTCCGCGGTGGCCGGCTGGATGTACTGGGATCGGGTCGAGGTCCGCGGTGAGCAGGCGGCGCGCGCCGTGTTGCCCGGCTTGGCGGCCAAGGAAATACCCGAGGTCTTCGCCTACGACTACCAAACCGTCGAACGCAGCCTGTCGGCCGCCTACCCGCTGTTGACCCCCGACTATCGCGCGGAGTTCCAGAAGAGCGCCAACACGCAGATCATCCCGGAAGCCAAGAAGCGCGAAGTGGTGGTGCAGGCCAACGTCGTGGGCGTGGGAGTCATGTCCGCCCAACGCAATTCGGCGTCGGTGATGGTCTACATGAACCGGACGGTCACCGACAAGTCACGCCAGCCGTTGTATGACGGCAGCCGGTTGCGGGTCGACTTCAAGAGGATCGGCAAGCAATGGCTGATCGGCTACATCACGCCGATCTAGCTCAGTAGCACATCGCAATGCCGTTGCAGTACAACGGGTAACGCTCGATGGGGCTGGGCGGCGGCCCGGTCATCGCCAGCGAGAATGGTTGCTTTTTCATCTCCGGCTGCAGCCCGCACACCGCCCCGTGCAGCGTGGTGTGGGTGCCGCTCATCGTTTCGTCGCTGAACGCGAAGGTTTCGGTGGACGGCGCGGTGCCTCCGCCCGGGCAGGCCACGCCGTTGTCCTTTTGAACCTTGAAAGTCCACAGCATGCTGGACATGCGCGCCCGGCCGCTGAAGTTCTGCAGCTTGTCGGCGGCGCTGATCTGCTCGGACGTCGAACTCACGATGTTCAGCGCGCAGTTCATCGCAAATACGATCGGGTCGGAATAGTCGTTCATGTTCCGGGTCCCGGACGGCTGGTCGCAGAGTGCGGAGATCGTCCAGGTGACCCCGGAAACGCCCGCCTCGTTGTAGGCGTAGGTGCCGTCCGCGGGCGGCCCGAGCGCTTTGGCCGGTTCGCCGGATTGCAACGCGATTCCCGTTGCGACGGCCGTGAAGATCGCGGCACCCGCGGCCAGACCGTGACGGAGCTTCATGTGACTCTTTCTCCTTCGCGTGCGACGCTGCACCCGAGTATCACAGCGTTGGCGCGCCAACACCATGGGTTCTCGGCGCATCCGGGCTAATCGGCGCCATGGGGCCGCGCCTCGGCGAGCGCGTCGAGGAATGACCGCGCCCAGCGATCAACGTCATGGGCGAGCACCTGGCGGCGCAGGGACCGCATGCGCCGCCGTCCTTCCTCGACGGACTGGTCGAGTGCGGCCTCGATGGCGTCCTTGACCCCCTCGAGGTCGTGCGGGTTGACCAGGTACGCCTGCCGCAGTTCGGCGGCGGCGCCGGTGAATTCGGACAGCACGAGCGCACCGCCGAGATCACTGCGGCAGGCGACGTACTCCTTGGCGACCAGGTTCATCCCGTCGCGCAGCGGGGTGACCAGCATGACGTCGGCGGCCACGAAGAACGCGATGAGTTCGTCGCGGGGGACCGGCCGGTGCAGGTAGTGCACCATCGGATGCCCGACTTCGCCGTATTCACCGTTGATGTGGCCGACCTGGCGTTCGATGTCGTTGCGCAGCTGCTGGTAGCTGTCCACCCGCTCGCGGCTCGGTGTCGCCAGCTGGATCAGCACCGTGTCGTCGCGCTTGGCCCGCCCTTCGGCCAGCAGCTCCGAAAACGCCTTCAGCCGAACGTCGATGCCCTTGGTGTAGTCGAGCCGGTCGACGCCGAGCAGCACCTTGCGGGGGTTGCCGAGCTCGGCACGAATTTCCTTGGCGCGGCGCCTGATAGCGCGGTGCCGGGCCGTCTTGTCGAGTGCGCCGGAGTCGATGGAGATGGGAAAGGCGCCCACCCGGACGACGCGGGACTCGAGCTCGACCTCGCCGTACCGCGACCGCACCCCGACCGCCCCGCGCGAGGTGTTGGCTCCGGTCAGCCGCCGGGAGAGGAACAGGAAATTCTGCGCGCCGCCGGGCAGGTGGAATCCGACGAGGTCGGCGCCCAGCAGGCCCTCGACGATCTCGGTCCGCCACGGCATCTGCATGAACAGCTCCACCGGCGGGAAGGGGATGTGCAGGAAGAAGCCGATGGTCAGGTCGGGCCGCATCTCGCGCAGCATCGCCGGGACCAGTTGCAGCTGATAGTCCTGCACCCACACGGTCGCGCCGCGCGCGGCGGCACGCGAGGTCGCTTCGGCGAAGCGGCGGTTGACGACGACGTAGCGATCCCACCATTCGCGGTGGTAGAGCGGCTTGACGATGACGTCGTGATACAGCGGCCACAGCGTGGCGTTCGAGAAGCCCTCGTAGTACTCGGCGACGTCGTCCGCGCTCAGCTTGACCGGCCGCAGTTCCAGGTCCTCCTGGACGATCGGCTCGTCTTCGTTGTCGACGTCCTCGTCGACGACGCCGGGCCAGCCGACCCACGCGCCGCGCCGGCGCCGCAGTAGCGGCTCGAGGGCGGTGACCAGTCCCCCGGGGCTGCGTTTCCAGGCCGTGCTGCCGTCAGGAAGCACCTCCCGGTCTACCGGCAGCCGGTTGGCGACGACGACGAAGTCGGATTTCCCGAATTTGGCTGCCTTGGAGCTTCGCCCTCCCCCGGGAGCCATTTACGCGTCGAGTTTCGCCGGCCCAATACCCAGCATGGACAGAAAAACCCGGCATTCGTCGGCGTCGTTGGCGTACGCCGCGACGACCCGCCTGGCCTGGCTCGCAGTGCTGTCCGCCACCGGCTCGACGTCGCCGATTTCGCCAGGATCAGATTTCGTAGGCATGACTTAACTGTAGGCGACGCGCGTGATCGGCCGCAGCCCGTCTCACCAGCTAACGGGCGTCGGACGCATTTATGGCTGGTTTGCAGGGATTCGCCGCGCCGCTCGCGAAGACACGATCGGCCGGGGCGTGCCCCTGCCAGGGGTTCGCGGCGCGTCCCCCCAGCGCGGCCCCGGTTACACACTGGCCGTAATCTGTAAACAATTCGAGCTGACAACAAGCGAGGTGGGCCAATGACTCTCTCCGAGCAAGCCGGCGCGCAGGCGGGCAACGCCAGCGCCGAGGAGCTGGTGACCTACGAAACCCTCGACGAGGGCCGCATCGCGCGCATCTGGCTCAACCGGGCCGACGCCCACAACGCGCAGAACCGCGGCCTGCTGGTGCAGCTCGACGAGGCATTCCTGCGCGCGGAGGCCGACGACACCGTCCGGGTGATCATCCTGGCCGCCCGCGGCAAAAACTTCTCCGCCGGTCATGACCTCGGCTCGGAGCTGGCGCTGGCCGAGCGGGCGCCGGGTGCGGGGCAGCATCCGACGTTTCGGATCAATGGCGCCACCCGCGATCCGGTCGCGGAGAAGACCTACCTGCAGGAGTGGCATTACTTCTTCCAAAACACTTGCCGCTGGCGCGATCTGCGCAAGATTACGATCGCCCAGGTCCAGGGCAACGCGATCTCGGCGGGCCTGATGCTGATCTGGGCGTGTGACCTGATCGTCGCCGCCGACAACGCCAAGTTCAGCGATGTGGTCGGCGTGCGGATGGGCATGCCCGGGGTCGAATATTACGCCCACCCTTGGGAATTCGGCCCGCGCAAGGCCAAAGAGCTGCTGCTGACCGGTGATGCGCTGGACGCCGACGAGGCCTACCGGCTGGGCATGGTGTCCAAGGTGTTCCCGGTCGACGAATTAGCCGACAAGACACTGGAATTCGCGCGACGCATCGCGGAGCGGCCCACGATGGCGGCCATGCTGATCAAGGATTCGGTCAACGCCGCCTCCGACGCGATGGGCTTCACCGAGGCGTTGCGCCACGCGTTCCACATCCACGAGTTGGGCCACGCGCACTGGGCGGCCCACAACGAGAACAGGTATCCGATCGGCCTGCCGCCCGACGTCGAGGACTGGCGCAACGCCAAGCCGACGAAGCTGGCGCGCCGCGACACCCCGTAGCGCCGCGCAGCAGAGCGGCTAACGAGACCGGGGGTAGCGATATTCCCCCCGAGGGGACATGCTTCTATAGCTAGAACTTGTTCCAGTTTGAAAGGGCCTCGCGTGCAGCTTTCTTTCCAAGACCGGACATACCTGATCACCGGCGGCGGTAGCGGGATCGGCAAGGGCGTGGCGGCCGGGCTGGTCGCGGCCGGCGCCTCGGTCATGATCGTCGGCCGCAATGCCGATCGACTCGCCGGGGCCGTCAAGGAGATCGAGGCCCTGCCCGGCGGCGGCTCCATTCGTTATGAGCCCGCCGACGTCACCAACGAGGACGAGGTGGCCCGCGCGGTCGACGCGGCGACGGCCTGGCACGGGCGGCTGCACGGCGCGGTGCATTGCGCGGGTGGCTCGCTGACCGTGGGGCCGATCACCCACACCGACTCGGAGGCGTGGCGAAACACCGTCGACCTCAACGTCAACGGCACCATGTACGTGCTCAAGCACGTGGGGCGCGAGCTCGTGCGCGGCGGTGGCGGCTCGTTCATCGGGATCTCATCGATCGCGGCCAGCAACACCCACCGGTGGTTCGGGCCGTACGGGGTCACCAAGTCGGCGATCGACCACATGATGATGCTGGCCGCCGACGAACTCGGCCCGTCGTGGGTGCGGGTCAACAGCATCCGACCGGGCCTGATCCGCACCGATCTGGTCGACGCGAGCGTGATCCAGTCACCGGAGATCAGCGGCGACTACGCGCTGTGCACCCCGCTGCCGCGGGTCGGTGAGGTCGAAGACGTGGCCAACCTGGCGATGTTCCTGCTCAGCGACGCGGCCGCCTGGATCACCGGCCAGTGCATCAACGTCGACGGGGGACACATTCTGCGTCGCGGTCCGGATTACTCCTCGATGATGGTGCAGATGTACGGCGAGGACGCGCTGCGCGGGGTGGTGGCACCCTAATCGTCGCCGCGCCTAGCGAACGGGAGAAGCGATGAAGCGACTCGAGGGTAGGCGGATCCTGGTGACCGGCGCCGCGTCGGGCATCGGGCAGGCGACCGCGCTGCGCTTGCTCGACGAGGGCGCCGCGGTGGCGGCCTCCGACGTGGCAGCCGACGGCCTGGACACGACGAAGGCCCGCGCCCAGCAGGCAGGCACCGCCGACCGGCTCACCACCCTGCCGATGGACGTCGGCAGCGAGGAGTCGGTGATCGACGGCGTACGCCTGGCCGTCGAGCGGCTGGGCGGCCTTGATTCGCTGGTCAATGCCGCCGGCATATTGCGGGCCGCCCACACCCGCGAGACCAGCCTCGAACTGTGGAACCAGATCGTCGGCGTGAACCTGACCGGGACCTTTCTGGTGGTGCGTGAAGCGCTCGACGCCCTGTTGGCGAACCCGCGCAGCGCGATCGTGAACTTCAGCTCCACGTCGGCCTCGTTCGCCCATCCCTACATGGCCGCCTACGCCGCGAGCAAGGGCGGCATCCAGGCCTTCACCCACTCGTTGGCGCTCGAATTCGCGCGCGAGGGCCTGCGTGCGGTGTGCGTGGCGCCCGGCAGCATCAAGTCCGGGATCACCGACGCCACCGGCGGATACATTCCGAAAGACGCTGACTGGTCGCTGTTTTCGCGGCTGATGCCGGTCCTGCCGACCACGACGGAGTCCAGCGGCACCGGGATGGCCGGACCCGACGCGGTGGCCGGCGTGATCGCCATGCTGGTGTCCGACGACGGGGCCTGGATCACGGGCACCGAGATCCGCATGGACGGCGGCACGCACGCTTGATGGCGGCGACCCGCTGCGCCCGGCTTCGCCGCGCTTGCGATCGCCGCTGCGCCTGATGGCGGCGACCCGCTGCGCCCGGCTTCGCCGCGCTTGCGATCGCCGCACGCTTGATGGCGGCTAGTTCACGCAGGGCACGCCGCCGCCGTCGATCGGCTTTCCCTGATCGGGCGTCGGGTAGGTCGTGGTGGTGCCGTTGTAGTAGTAGGACTTGGCCTTGGTCGACGTGGTGGTGCTGGTGCTCGTGACGTCGTCCATCTGCGTCTCGTCCGGTGTGGGGATCGAGAAGTTGGTATCCACCGTCACCCGGATGTGGCCGGGTTGGACGCCGGGGCTGGGCTGTTTGGGCGCGTCGAGGCCCAGCAGGTTGGCCACGTTGCTCGCATCGGTCTGCGCGCCGGCGCCGTACTCGATCGAGCTGGTGGTCGGCTCGCCGGACTCGCGGTCGCGGACCTGGCCCGGGGTGTAGCCCTTCTTCTTCAGCGCGCGCGAGACCTCGGTGGCGAGCCCGCTCATGCTGCCCGAGTTGACCACGTCGACGACCGTGGACGGATTGGGCTTGACGGCCGTCGTGGTGGTCGCGGTCGACGGTGCGTCGGTGCCGATCGCCGCCGCCACCTCTGCCTTGATCGCGGTCGGGTCGACGATATTGACGTCCTGGCCATCGATGTTGTCGTAGCGCACCACCGGCAGCGTCCGGAATTCCAGGTTGCCGCCGGCGAGCCCGCCGAGCCGTTGGATCATCTCGTCATTCCAGCCGGACGAGAGCACCACGTCCTTGCGCGCCACCGCCATCAGGTTCTTGAGCTTGTCGATGTTGGTGAACGTGCCGGCGGCCTGCAGCTCCTGCATGACCGACGAGATGAACGCCTGCTGGCGGTGGGTGCGGTCCAGGTCGCCGTTGTCCAGGCCGTGCCGCTGCCGGACGAACGACAGGGCCTCGGAAGCGTCCAGTCGCTGACGGCCGGCCGGGAAGTCGGCGCCGGAATACGAGTCGTAGACGGCGTGGTTCAGGCACACCTCGACGCCGCCCAGCGTCTGCGCCAGATCGTAGAAACCGGCCAGGTTGACCTCGGCGAAATAGTCGATCGGGACGCCGGTCAGGCTGCGCACCGCGCGCAGGGTCGCCGCCCGGCCCGCTTCGCGGCCCTTGGTCTCGAGCTCTTTCTGACTGCTCGTCCCCTGGTTGGCCAGCTTTTGCGCGACGTACTGCTTGGTCAGCCCGTAGGCCTCTTTGATCTTGATGTGGTTGTATCCCGGGACCCCGGTGAAGGGCACCCAGTCGTCGCGTGGGATCGAGAAGGCGACCACTTTGTTGTCGGCGCTGACGTGCACGAGGATCAGCGTGTTGGTGTTGTAGCCGCCGTCGTCGGAATCGCCCGCGTGCAGATGCTTGAGGATCGAATACGGCAGGTCATTGCCGTCCTGATCCTTCCGCGAGTCCAGGCCGATCAGCAGGATGTTCATGTTGTCGCCGCTGGACCGCGGGTCGTCGGGCTGCAGTGCGTTGGAAACGGTGATGCCACCCAGCGCGCCGTGCGCCACGTAATACCCGGCGCCGGTCAACCCGACCGCCGCCACGGAAACCAGTGCGCCCAAGGTGCGCGTCAGCCCTTTACGGAATCGAGAGGGTTGACGGACGGCTCGATGGCGGCGATGGGCGCCGCCCGAGCGGGCCATCACAAACCTCTGCCCACACCCAGCGCATCACCGGACCCCGCAACGGCGGTTAGCGGCGATGTCGCTTCGAGCATGGTGACAAGTATGCGTTAGCTTGCTGTGAAGGCCCCAATCGAGAGCGCCCGTCGACGGCCGTCGCGAGCGAGTTCGGCGGGCCCGGTCGGCGCGATTCGCGGCCACGATCGCCGCTCTACCAGGCTGTTTTGGTCGGGCGGTGCGGGGGAGTGGCCGCGCTGATCGCCGGCGGGCCTCGAGCGGGAGAGCGATCGAGCCGAACTCGTTACCGCACGGATACCTCGTAGCGGACCGGCATCGACCGGGACGGGCCAGCAAACCGTCGCCGTCAGCAGTACAGGTACTCGATGCGCCATCGGCCATCGACATAGTCGGCGTGATACTGGCCGCCGAGCGCCGGGTTGGCATCGTGGATGAGGCCGGAGCCGCCGACCCCGGGCGTGAAGCCCGGGGGATCCCACGCGATGGATATCGGGTTGGGCGGCATGGTCGGTGTGCATCCGACTTGTTTCTTGACGTAGCCGTCGATGATCGCGCGCTCGGCGGCGGCCTGGTCACCGCCGTCGGGCGCGGGGGCGTTGGGGCACAGCGCATTTGCGCCACAGGGGTGTTGCCCCACGGCGGCGCGGGCCACGTCCGTCGGCGTACTCACGGTCAGCATCGCCGCCGCGAGCATTCCGGCGGCCGCCGTGGTCCCGGCAATTCTGCGGATGCGCATGTTGTCTCCCAGCCGTGCTAGCGGGCTTTGACCAGGTCCTCACCCGCGGAGTAAAAGAGCGTGATGTTGGTGCCGGTGACGATTTCGGCGAGATAGACACCCGCGGGTTCGACCTCGTAGTAGTAGTGGGCATTGCCCTTGGTATCCAGTGTCGACGCGCACGGGTAGCCCGGCGCCCCGCATCGCTGTTTGATCGGTATCGCGAAAACGGCGAGCAACACGACGACGGCGATTCCGATGCTCAGCGGGACTTTCTTCACTGCCGACCTCGTTTGCGCCAGATCTACCACCGTTGGAGTGTAAGCGGCCGATCCCGCCGCGGCACCTGCGACGCCGCGGGCCCTTCTTCCTAGGCCCCACGGCGTTTGGGGGCCCGGGTGCCGCGGGTACGCGGATGTGAGCCGATCGAAGGGCTGAGCATGAGCGATACGGACCTCAGGCCGCTTTCGGCGGAGCGGCCAGGCAATTCAGAGCCGCGGGAGCCGGGGACACCGGACGAGAAACCGGAGCGGCTCACGCCGACCGAAACGCCCGAACGGCTCACGCCGACAGAACCGCCGGAGCGGTTGACGCCATCGGAACCGCCCGAGCGTCACGCCCCAGAATAACGAACGCGACCGAGCAGGATCGGAGGACGGATATGCGTGCCGAGGAAGGCGACGAATCGGTCAAGGACTACGCGAAAGAAGGCCGGGAAACCCTGGGCCGCATCAAGGCTTCCCAACACGCGGGCGGCCGCCTGGGTGACATCGCCCGACGGTTCGCCAGTCTCTGGCGGGGGCAGCGCGGCCAGCCGGGCGGCCAGCAGGACACCGAGCCGCCGGCATAAAACCGATTGCGGCAGCGGCTAATTCGTGGCCGGAGCCGGATGTCGGTGAGCCCATGGCTGCGCCTCTTCGAGTTGGGCGGCCAACTGCAGGAGGCTGCCGTCGGCGCCCAACTTCCCCACGAACTGCACACCCAGCGGAAGGCCACCCTGTGTCCAATGCAGGGGGACGCTGATCGCGGGGCGCCCGGTGAGGTTCGCCAACTGCGTGTAGGGCACCCAGCCCAGGCTCTCCTGGATGAGGTCGTCGAGAATTCCGCTGAGCCCCATGAGTTTTCCCGCGCGGAGCCTGCTGATCACTCGGGCCGCGCGCTGCAACACCGCCGACGTCGTGGTGGCGCCCACCTCCAGGGGAGGGGTGGCCAGGGTGGGGGTCAGGAAGTAGTCGTAGGCGCCGTGGAACTCGGCCAGAGACTGGATGTAGTTGTTCCTGTTTTCCAGTGCGGACATGACCGCGAGGACACCCCCGGATCGGCCGAGTTCACTGACGGCCAAACTATCGGCCTCAAAGTCGCTGTCGCGGGCGCCGGTTCGCCGCTTGATGTCGGCGACCTGGTGGTGGAGCTGCGCGAACCAGATGGTCAGAAAGTCACGGCCCAGCGCGGCATCATCGTACGGCGGGGCGACCTCCTCGACCTGATGGCCCAGTTCGCCCAGCAGCACGGCGGTCTTCTCGACCGCGGCGACGGCCTCCGGGCTCGGCCGCGGGTTGATGGCCGAGCGCGCCGAGTATCCGATTCTCAGCGCTTCCGGACGACGTTGGATGAGTTCGCTGAATGGCTTGTCGGGCAATGCAACCCGGTAGGCCCCATCGGGTTGCTGTCCGACGATCGCGTCGTAGAGCGCGGCACTGTCGCGCACAGTGCGCGACACCACCCCCTGGGTCGCCATCCCCAACAGCATCTCGCCGGTCTGCGGGCCGTAGGGCGCCAAGCCCCGGCTGGGCTTGAGGCCGACGAGTCCGTTGCAGGCGGCGGGGATTCGGATCGACCCGCCGCCGTCGTTGGCCCCGGCGGCCGCAACGATGCCGGCTGCCACCGCTGCCGCGGATCCGCCTGACGAGCCGCCGGGCGTGTGCTTCGTGTTCCACGGGTTGCGGGCGGGACCCCAGTAGTCGGGTTCCGTCACGCCCTTGGCCCCGAATTCGGGAGTATTGGTCATCCCGAAGATCACCAGGCCCGCGTCCAGAAACCGCTGCGTGACCAGCGCGTGCCGGTCGGCCACCTCGTTGGCCAGCGACCGTGACCCGCACGACGTGGGAAAGCCGCGGTACTCCTGGCCGAGGTCTTTGAGCAGGAATGGGACACCGGCGAACGGCCCGCTCAGGTTCGGGTCTGCGGCTTGGGCGTCGGCGACATGGTCGAGACGGCGGACGATGGCGTTCAACCGCGGGTTCACGGCGTCCGCTCGTTGCCGCGCCAACGCGAGGAGTTCGGCCGGAGTGACCTGCTTGCGCGCGACCAGCTCGGCCAGGGCGGTCGCGTCCAGCGACATGTACTCGTCGAGGTGCATGTCTTCTCCTTCGCTCCGGTCCGTCCCGTGCGGCACCGACCTGACCTCCCCTAAATTGACGCCGCTGCACGCTATCGACGTCAAGCGAATGCGGGCACCGGCTCGGGGCGCCTTAGTATCACCTGGTGCCCACGGCAGCTGAACCGTTTACGATCCGGGGTCCCGGCGGGGTCCAGATCGTCGCCGACCGCCTCGGGGATCCTCACGCCCGCGCCGTGGTGTTCTTGCACGGCGGCGGGCAGACCCGCCGTTCCTGGGGCAAGGCCGCTGCCGCGGTCGCCGCGCGCGGGTGGCAGGCCGTCACCGTCGACCTGCGCGGCCATGGCGAATCGGACTGGTCCGGTGACGGCGACTATCGCGTCGTCAGTTTCGCCGGCGACGTCCAAGAGGTGTTGCGCACGCTGCCGCCGCGACCCGTGCTGGTCGGTGCCTCGTTGGGCGGGTTCACGTCGATGCTGCTCGCGGGGGAGCTGTCCCGGGGCATCGCGAGTGCGGTCGTGTTGGTGGACATCGTCCCGAACATGGACCAGTCCGGGGCGAACCGGATACATGCGTTCATGGCCGAGCGGGTGGAATCGGGGTTCGGCTCACTCGACGAAGTCGCCGACGCGATCGCCGAGTACAACCCGCATCGGCCGCGACCAACCGATCTGGATGGCCTGACCACCAACCTGCGTCGCCGCGGCGACCGCTGGTATTGGCACTGGGATCCCCAGTTCATCAGCGGCACTGCGGCATTCCCACCGTTCGAGGTCACCGATGCCGATCGGATGCACGCGGCCGTGGAGGCGATCCTGCGCGGCGGGGTGCCGATGCTGCTCGTCCGCGGGCAGATGAGCGACCTCGTCAGCCAGGAGCGCGCCGACGAATTCCTGGCGCGTTTTCCCCAAGTCGAATTCACCGATGTCCGCGGTGCGGGACACATGGTCGCCGGCGACCGCAACGACATCTTCGCCGGCGCCGTGCTGGAATTCCTTGCGCGGCACGTCGACGCCGGATGAACCGCCCACACGGAACCCGCTGGCCGCCAGCGTATCTGAGACGGGTGGCGCTGCTACTATCTGCCGGGCACAAGCGGAGGGGGTCGGAGTGAGCATGCCGTGGTTGCGGAGGCTGGGACTCGTCGGGGCCCTCATGGTGGCTGGGACGGCGATGGCGAAAACCGCTGCGGCAGCGCCGCCCCCGGCCCTGCCATCGCCGCCCCCGGCGCCGGGCATGGGGGTCGATCATGAATCCGGCAGGTGCACAGCGGGATTCGCGGCACAGGGTGCCGACGGCAGCTACTACCTGATGACCAGCGGCCACTGCGACGCGCATGACGGTTCGGAGTGGACGTATGGCAACGATGCCCCGCTCGGCAGAATCTCGGCCAGCGAGCATGAGGGCGCCAAGCGGGACGCCGCGATCATCCGCCTCGAGCCGAGTGTCGGCATGCCGGTGGGCGACGTGGGTGGCAGATATCAGGTTCGGGATGTGTTGAGCCGCACGCAGATTCAGCCCGGTATGCCGTTCTGCAAGATCGGCGCGGTGACGGGCGAGACGTGCGGCGCGATCAAGGGCATCGATGGTGACGTGGTCGAAGCCAGCGTGTTCAGCCTCGACGGCGACAGCGGCAGTCCCGGCTTCGTGATGAACCCGGACGGCACCGTGAGCGCGGTCGGTCTGTTGATGTCCTCGCCCGACGGAGACGACTACACGACCTACTTCATGCTGATCAATCCGCTGCTGGACAGGTGGGGCCTACGGGTTCTCCCGTGAGAAGCGTTTGCAGATCTCGGGTATCGGGTATGCGGGCGACCGGCCTCGAACTCCGAGAGCCAGCGGAACCAGCGGCACGAAGGGGACAGTAGTGAAGCGTGGGATCGTAGTCGGCGTTGCCGGTGTGGCCCTGGTGATCGCGGCCGGCGCCGGTTGTTCGAGCAACAAATCCGGTACGGGATCGTCGGGCTCATCTACGCCGGCGGCAGCAGGTCCGCTAGTTATCGTCGACGGTCAGAATCAGAACGTCAGCGGGCAGGTCACGTGCACCGCTGCGGGTGACAACACCAACATCGGCATCGGTGACCCGACCGCCGGGCTCGGCGCCGTAGTCAGCAACGGCAATCCGCCGCTGGTCCATTCGGTCGGGCTGGGCACCGTCAACGGTGTCGCGCTCGGGTTCTCCGACGCCGCCCCCAACCAGGGCGGCAGTGCGGGGGCCGCGGTCAACGGCAAGACGTGGGCGATCAAGGGCACCGCTACGGGTGTCGACATGAGCAATCCGCAGCAATCGCAGCAGGTAACCAAGTCATTCGAGTTGGACGTCACCTGCCCGTAGCGCAGGCCATCGACACCCTAGGGGGACGCAGCTATGTCTATGAAACGTGTCGTCAGCGCTGCCGCGGTGGCCGCCGGCCTGAGCATCTCGGCGGCGACTCTGAACGCCGGCTCGGCCTACTCCGCGCCACTTGACCCGCCACCGCCCTGCCCGGGCTGCCACGGCGGCGGTGGCGGCGGTGGCGGCGGTGGCAACCCCGGCGGACCGGGTGGGCAGCCGGGCGGCGGCGGTGGTGGCCCCGGCGGCCAGCAGGGCGGGGGCAATACCCCGCCGCAGGGCGGCCAGAACAGCCCGCCGGCGCAAGGCGGCCAGAACAGCCCGCCGGCGCAGGGCGGGCAGAACAGCCCGCCGACGCAAGGCGGCCAGAACGGTCCGCCGGCGCAGGGCGGCCAGACCAACCCGCCGCAGGGCGGGCAGAACAGTCCGCCCCCGCAGGGCGGACCGACGAACGCACCGCCCCAGGGGGGCCAGAACACGCCGCAGCCGAATGAGCACGGCCAACCCCCGGCCCAGCCCGGGCAGAACGCGCCCCCCGGCCAGGACAACCAAAACCCGCCCCAGCCGGGGCAGAACACCCCGCCGAACGAGCCTGGTCAGAATCCGCCGCCGCAGGGTGGGCAGACGAATGCCCCGGCGAACACCCAGAACCCGCCGCCGAACGAGCGGCAGCGGTATGCGTCGCTCAACCCGCCGAGCACTCAGCCGCCGCACCCGCCGTACGTTCCGCCGCGCGGGGTGTATGCCAGCGGCAATGCGGAGATCGGCGGACCAGTGGGTCTCGACACGGGCTTCAGCGTCGTGGGCCACGGGGCGCCCCCGCCGCCGCGCCAGCACGGCTACGGCTGGAACGACGGCCCGGCCCCTGGCCACCCGCCGCCGCACTGGGAGGGCCCGCCGCCTCCGGGTGGCTGGAACGGTCCGCCGCCTCCGGGTGGCTGGAACCGGCCGTGGGCCGGCCCGCCGCGTGACGTGGCTGTGGCCCGGGCCGACTTCGGACCGTTCAACTACAACACCTTTACCGTCATCCCGGTCTTCAACTGGCAGTACGGCGGGTGGGGTTACTGGTTCTTCGGTGTCTGGGTGCCGCTGTACTGATCGCGCACTACTGCGGATGGGCCGCCACGTAGTCCGCGGCCGGGATCGGTGACGAGGCCTCGTAGCCGATGGGCAGCAAGACGTCGCCGGCCGTCGTGCGGCAATAGACGTCCCACCGGTAGTACGCCGCGAAGGTAGCGGGATCGGCCGCGATCAGCGCCGCGTACTGGTCGACCGCGCGCACGTATTCGGTCGCCTGGTTGTAGCCATAGATGGCGCGATCCCGATCGTTGGCAAAGCCGTTGGCGGCCAGGTAGCGGCCCGCCGCCAGGATGCTGTCGCGGGGCGAGTGGATGTCGCCGCCCTGGCCGTAACCCGCGAATGTCGACGGCAAGAACTGCATGGGGCCCTGCGCGCCGGCGGTGCTCGCGCCCACGATGCTGCCGAAACGCGACTCGATGAAGTTGATCGCGGCCAGGTAACTCCAGCCGACGCCCGACTCGGATTCCGCCTGGTGGTAATCGTTGAGCAGCTCGTCGGCCGGGGCCGGCGGCTCGATGCGCCACGCCGGAAGGGTGTCTCGCACCGGGGTCAGCGCGATGAGTTGCCGACGCGCGTCGACGTTGCGGTCGTAGACATCGGCCAGCTCCGCCGGGATGCGCGGGCGCGTCGTCGCATCCCATTCGGGATGGCGAGCGATGGCGCGGTAGGCCGCCTGCTCGCGGTGCGCCGCCGCCGTCAGCGCCGGCTCTGGAGTCCCCGGGTCACGCAGCGCGCGCTCGTCGGCGACGAGGTCATCGGCCAGCTGCACGGGGTCCGACGCCAGGGTCGGCTGCGCGCCGCCGGGCGTCCCGGCATCCGCGGGCACCACTCGTGTCGGCGGCGCCAGCGGTGCGGCCGGGGTCGGCAGGGTGGCGCGGGTCGCCTCCACAGAACGCGACGCGGAACAACCGGCGAGCGCCAACATGACCGCGGCCAGGACGAGCGGCGCGGCGCGTCGGTTACGGCCCACACTGATCACGTCCGTCCATTGCCTCGATCCGTACGGCTCCGGTTGGTTGGCTCACACCGAGTCTTGCGCATCGAAGCGCGTGACATCAATGCCGATGAAGCACAGGGACTTGTAACAACGTCGTCGCACTCTCAAACTAGTTGATATGCGCGACCGCGAGACGATCGACTCAGAATTGCGGCGCATCGCCCTTGGGCGCCGATCGATCCGCGAGCAGGGCGGTCAGCCGTCGTCCCAAGAGGTCGACGAACTGCTCGACGAGCTCCTGGCCCACAGCATGGGGACACCGCTGGTGAACGCGCCTCAGGCGGGCGAGACCCAGGTGGTCGCCGGCGCCCCGCCACGGCGCAACACGAGCCGAATCATGCTCCTGCGGCGTAGCGGTCTGCTGCGCCGGCTGGGCCTGGTGGCGGCGTTGCCGCTGTCGCTGGTGGCCATCGCAGCCGCGGTGATGGCCATATTCGCCGTCCGCCACCAGGATTCAGCGGCGCAACCGACGGAAACCCCGGCGCCGGCCGCGCCACCACCCAGTCACATAGCGCCACCCACAGCAGTCCCGCGGATTGGCGTCGCCGACACGGCGTTCATCGCCGCGTTGAAGCACGAGGGCGTGCCGATTCCCAGCCAGGATTACGTGATGGCCCAAGGGCACGCGGTCTGCGACTTCCTGGGGCACCAACACAACTTTTCCGACGCGGTCGCATTCGTGCAGCGGTCGTCGATCTGGGACGCCGACCAAAGTTCCCATGTCACCGCGGGGGCCATCGTCGCCTACTGCCCTCAGTCCCTACCTACTGCGCCGGACGAGACGCAGCCGGCCTATCAGGATGCTCTCTCCGATCTGCAGGCCATCGAAGGAAAACTGCGCGACATCCAGGGCGATCTGGATAACCTTCCGGGCCACCCGTGAGCCCGGTGGGCCGCGGACCCTTCTCGTGTCTGAAACCCCTGTCCTGCAAGCAGTTATCGCACAGCGGCGAGGAGCACACGCAGCCGTGACCCTGCTGTTGCTGGTTCTCAAGTCGCGTTGATCGCCTTCGTCGTAGGCGGCACCATCGCCCTGATCGCCCGCGGGGTCAAGCGTTCACGGGCGAATAGATTGGATCCACGGTGGAAGGGACACAGTGGGCAACCCGGGTGCGAGGCGTCCGCTTTGGGCGCCATGCCCAACACACCGCTTCCCGAATGGGCCTACTGGGACGACGACGACCACGGCGAGCGTAGGGCACGCTGAAGAGGCCGATGCCGCAGAGGGAGCCCCCTGTCAGGATTGAACTGACGACCGCTCGCTTACAAGGCGAGTGCTCTACCACTGAGCTAAGGAGGCGGGGTAAAACCGGACCCAGCCTAATCGGTCACTGGTCGCTGTCGATCACGCGTGCTGAGCGCACCGCCCGCGACGAGGGGCGCCGGCGTCCCGGCAGCGGGATCCGGTCGGCGATGTTGCTCAGCGGGTTGACCACCATGGTGAGCGCGATGACGGCGTCTTGCAGGGTGGCGATGGCGGGCTCGAGCGCCTCCATCCCGGGGGTGAGCCGCGCCAGGGTGTCGGCGACGTCGGCGAGCTGGTCGAGCGGTCCGTGCTTCGCCGTCAGTTTGTCGACCAGGCCGCCTTCGCTGAGCAGCCGGTCGGCCAGCCCGTCCTCGGCCAGCAGTCGTTCGATCAGACCCTCCTCGGCGACCAGCTGATCGGCCAGCCCACCCGGCTGCAGCGTGCGCTGCAAGGCGCCGCCCTCGGCGGTCAGGCGGTCGAGCAGACCGCCCTCCGCGGTCAGCATGTCGACCACCCCGCCCGGGCGCAGCAAGCGGTCGAGCGGGCCGTCCGGGGCCACCGCCCGACCCAGCGGGGCGTCGTCGTCGAGCAGCCTGGCCAGCCGGTTGGCGCGCACGAGCGCGTCGTCGATCCCCAGCATGGACGTCATCGCGTTCGTGCCCGCGGATCCGTTCTCGCCCAAGGCCCGCTTCGCCACGCCGACGGCCGCGCTTGCCACGCCCAGGCCCGCGTCCGCCGCGGCCAGCCCGACGCGCGCGGGAGCGGTCGCCACCGACACGATGCTTTTGGCGAGGTTCATTCCTCGAGTCTATTCGCGCGCGGCCTGCGAAGAGCCGATCCGTCCCAAGGCAATGCGGTCATGTTTGGCAGACTACTTACAGACGGTTGACACTGAGCTTTCAGGAATCACACAATCTTTCCATAGGTAACTTCAAGTAAGGGACAGAAGCACCTGATGACATCGCCAACTCCCAGTGACACCAAACCCGAGGCCCGCGTCCTCGTGGTCGACGACGAGGCCAACATCGTCGAACTGCTTTCGGTGAGTTTGAAGTTCCAGGGATTCGAGGTCTATACGGCAACCAACGGCGCCCAGGCGCTGGACCGGGCGCGTGAAGCGCGTCCCGACGCCGTCATCCTCGACGTGATGATGCCCGGCATGGATGGATTCGGGGTGCTGCGACGGTTGCGCGCCGACGGTATCGACGCCCCCGCGTTGTTCCTGACGGCGCGGGATTCCTTGCAGGACAAGATCGCCGGTTTGACCCTGGGCGGCGACGACTATGTGACGAAACCGTTCAGCCTGGAGGAGGTCGTCGCGCGGTTGCGGGTCATCCTGCGGCGCGCCGGCAAGGGCGGGGCCGAACCACGCAGCGCCCGACTGACTTTCGCCGATATCGAACTCGACGAAGAAACGCACGAGGTGTGGAAGGCCGGTCAACCGGTGTCGCTGTCGCCGACGGAATTCACGCTGCTGCGTTACTTTGTGATCAACGCGGGCACGGTGTTGAGCAAACCGAAGATCCTCGACCACGTGTGGCGCTACGACTTCGGAGGTGACGTCAATGTCGTCGAGTCCTACGTGTCGTACCTGCGCCGCAAGATCGACACCGGGGAGAAGCGGCTGCTGCACACCCTGCGCGGGGTGGGTTATGTGTTGCGGGAACCGCGCTGAGCACGTGCTCGGCCAACGGCGGTAGCGAAGAATTGGGAGATGGTCACTAAGCCTCGACGTGGATTGCCGCTCCGGGTAGGGCTCGTCGCCGCCACCCTGGTGCTGGTCGCCTGCGGTCTCGCCGTTTCCGGTGTCGCAGTGACGTCGATCCTGCGGCACAGCCTGGTCAGCCGCATCGACCAGACGCTGCTCGACGCGTCGCGCGGGTGGGCGCAGGCCCCGCGGCGGCAGTCGCCCCCGCCCTACGAAGGCCCCGACCCCGGCCGGCCCCCGTCGAAGTTCTACGTGCGCGGCGTCAGCACCGATGGCACCCCGTTCACCGCCATCAACGACCGCAACGCCGAGCCGGCCCTGCCGGCCAACAACGACGTCGGTCCCAATCCGACGACGCTGCCCTCGGTGAACGGGTCGAGCATCCACTGGCGGGCCGTATCCGTGCGCGGCCCGCACGGGCTGACGACCGTGGCGATCGACCTGTCCGACCTCCAGCACACGGTCAGCTCGCTGGTCTGGCTGCAGTTCGGCATCGGGGTGGCGGTGCTGGTCTTGGTCGGGATCGCCGGCTTCGCGGTGGTGCAGCGCAGCCTGCGGCCGCTGGCCGAAGTCGAACGGACGGCCGCGGCCATCGCCTCCGGCCAGTTGGATCGCCGTGTCCCAGAACGTGATCCGCGAACCGAGGTGGGCCGGCTCTCACTAGCGCTCAACGGAATGCTCGCGCAGATTCAGCAAGCGTTGGCTTCCTCGGAATCCTCGGCCGAGAAGGCCCGCGGCTCCGAGGACCGGATGCGGCGCTTCATCACCGACGCCAGCCACGAGCTGCGGACCCCGCTGACCACCATCCGCGGTTTCGCGGAACTGTATCGCCAGGGCGCCACCCGCGACGTCGCCATGTTGTTGTCGCGGATCGAGAGCGAGGCATCCCGGATGGGCCTGCTGGTGGACGACTTGCTGTTGCTGGCTCGCCTCGACGTGCAACGACCGCTCGAACACAACCGCGTGGACCTACTGGCGCTGGCCAGCGATGCCGTGCATGATGCGCAGGCGATCGATCCCCGGCGATCCATCACGATGAAGGTCCTCGACGGTCCCGGCACGCCGGAGGTGCTCGGCGATGAACCACGAATCAGGCAGGTGCTGAGCAACCTGATCGCCAACGCCTTGCAGCACACCCCGGAGAGCGCCGACGTGACGGTGCGGGTCGGCACCGACGGCGATGACGCGGTCCTCGAAGTGGCGGACAAGGGCCCCGGCATGAGCGAGCAGGACGCGTCGCGGGTGTTCGAGCGGTTCTATCGCACGGACTCGTCGCGTGCGCGGGCCAGCGGCGGTACCGGTCTGGGTCTGTCCATCGTCGAGTCGCTGGTGCGGGCGCACGGCGGTGTCGTCAGCGTGACCACCGCTCCGGGCGAGGGCTGCTGCTTCCGGGTGACGTTGCCGCGCATCAGTGATGTGCATGCGCAGCACGCGGTTCACGCCAACTGAGCCAGGGCGGCCTTGATCTTGGTCTGGGCCTCGTCCAGTGATTCCGGTGAGGGGTTGCGGTCCACGTTGGCGAAGCCGAAGTCGCTGAGGCTGCGGGTGGGGAAGACGTGCACGTGTAGGTGGGGCACCTCCAAGCCGGCGATGATCAGGCCGGACCGTTCGGTTCTGAAGGCCTTGCACACGGCCTTGCCGATCAACTGACTCACGGTCATCACCCGGGCGAAGGCCGCGCCATCGACGTCCTGCCAATTGTCGATCTCCGCGCGCGGCACGACGAGGGTGTGCCCCTGGGTCATGGGCTCGATCGTCAGGAACGCGACGACGTCGTCGTCCTCGTAGACAAAGCGGCCGGGCAGTTCACGGTTGATGATCTTGGTGAAGATCGACGCCATGGGCACTCACTCCTCCTTGCCGAACTGCATCATCTCGAGGTTCCAGTAGCCACGCATGTTGGTGATCAGCCCGGCGTCGTTGACCTTGTAGGTGAACACTCCGCGCACCGAGCTGGTGAGGCCGCCCTCGAACTTGCTGTTGAGCACCAAGATGTGGGCGATCTCGTCGGGCGAACTCGACGGGAAGGTCTCCTCGCAGGTGATGGAGAGCTGATTGGCCGCGATGTTCGTGTCGAAGAACGCGCCGACCGCCTCCTTGCCGCGGACACCGGTGCCGTCGGGGTTGGTGACGGACTTGCCGATCGGGTCCTCGATGACGACGTCATCGGACATCAGCGCCAGCCAACCCGCCCGGTCGTGCGCCTGCACGCACCGCCACGAGGACTGCGACGCGGCCAGGGCCGGGGATGCCTGGGATTCTTGAGCTGCTGCGGCTTCGGTCATTTCTTCTCCTGTCACTGGTGTGCGCACACCGTTCGTTCGTGCGCCGATTGCGTTGGGGCGCAAGGAAGGAGCTCGACGGCGACTCGTCCGTCGCGGAGTTGAGCACGAGGTCGCGCACCGTCATGGCGCCGGTTCGTCCCGGCGCCATGAGGTGGCGGAAAGCCGGTCACTTAAAAGACGCGGCTGATGACGGGTGATTTACCGGTCGGCGTCGGTGTAGCGGATGACGCCGCGAATGTTCTTGCCGTCCAGCATGTCCTGGTAGCCGTCGTTGATCTGTTCGAGACGGTATTGGCGGGTGATCATGTCGTCCAGGTTCAGCTTGCCGGCCTTGTACATCGACAGCAGCTGCGGGATGTCGTACTGCGGGTTACCGCCACCGAAGATGGTGCCCTGCAGGTTCTTCTGCATCAGGGTCAGCATCGCCAGGTTGAGGTTGACGTTGGTGTCCAGCAGGCTGCCGATGGCGGTCAGCACGCAGGTCCCGCCCTTTTGGGTGATGTTGAGGTAGTTGTCGACGTCGGCGCCCTGCAGCTCACCGACGGTGACGACGACCTTGTGGGCCATCAGGCCGTAGGTGACCTCGGCCATGCCCGCCATCGCGGCCATGATGTCGGGGTAGACGTGGGTGGCGCCGAACTTCAGCGCCTGGTCGCGCTTCCACTCCACCGGGTCGATCGCGAAGATGTAGCGCGCGCCGGCGTTGACCGCGCCCTGCAGCGCCGCCATGCCGACCCCGCCGACGCCGACGATGGCGACGTCCTGGCCCGGCCGGATGTCCGCGGTGCGGACCGACGAACCGTAACCGGTGGTGACGCCGCAGCCGACCAGCGCGGCGACCTCGAAGGGGACCGACTCATCGATCTTCACCACCGAGCTGCGGTGTACGACCATGTAGGGGGAGAACGTTCCCAGCAGCGTCATGGGGAAGACGTTCTGGCCGCGCGCCTGGATGCGGAAGGTCCCGTCGGACACCGCGGCGCCGCCCAGCAGGCCGGCTCCCAGGTCGCACAGGTTGCGCATGCCCGCCTGACAGGTCGGACATTGCCCGCAGGACGGGATGAACGACAGCACCACGTGGTCACCGGGGGCGATGTCTTCCACACCCGGGCCGACCTCGGTGACGATGCCCGCGCCCTCGTGACCGCCCAGCACCGGGAAACCGGCCATCGGGATACCCCCGGTGACCAGGTGATGGTCGGAGTGGCACATGCCCGCCGCTTCCATCTGGATCTTGACCTCATGCGCTTGCGGGTCGCCGATCTCGATTTCCTCGATGGACCAGGGCTGGTTGAACTCCCAGATCAGTGCGCCTTTTGTCTTCACGATGGTCCTGACCCCATTTCGCCTTTGAATTGATCAGCGCTGACCGGCCCCTTCATGCCGGCCAGCTAGGTGACGGGTGCCACAGGCACCCTTGTCGCGTCAGCATAGCGCGTGCAACAAATCAAATGCTTGGTTGGCTCCCCGCCAGTGGTTCGGTCACCAGATGGGGACCGGTGCCTCGCCAAGCGGGTAGTAACCCGGCAGCTTTTCGCCGGCGAGGCTGCGCTCGATGCGCTTCTGCATGCCGTCGCTCAGGTCCCCGGACTCGATGAGCTTGCCGAACATGTACGCGACGTGGCCGAAGTCGAAGAAGTCCCGCTGCCACTCGATCAGCCGGTCGCTGTTGAGGCGGAACCAGCTGCCGCCGATGCCGTAGATCTCGTCCTGGGTGCCGTCGGCCTTGTTGACGATCTGTTTCCAGAAGCCGACGATCTCGCCCTGCTTCTCGTCGATGAGCACCTTCTGGTACTCGTACACCCAGTTCTCCAGGCCTTCCATCTCCAAACCCAAAGCGATGTCACGGATCTCGTCGACGCCCACGCACATCACGTCTTCCTTGGGGCCGATGTTCCAGCCGTAGGTGGCGTCTTTCGTGTAGAAGTCCGCCAATGGCCGCCAGTCACCGGCCTTTTCGCAGTCCTTGTTGGCCTGCAGCCAGCGGTCGACCCATGCCTCGAGATCTTCGCGCGAGTGTGACGCCATCTCAGTCTTCTTTCTCTCTGATGAACAGTGCTTGCGTTGGGCACATATCGACCGCGCGCTCGACTTCGTCGCGGGCGTCTTCGGGCGGTTCGGGGTCGATGATCTCGACCTTGCCCCGCTTGGGCACCCGGAAGTAGTCGGGCGCCTCGAGTTCGCACATGGCGTGGCCCTGACACAAATCCAGATCGGCTTCGATTCTGAATCCGCTCGGTGTTTCCCGGCCCATAGGCCTCACTCCTTACGCATTGCGCTTGCGGTAGCGGACCTTCGCCGGCCGGGCCAGCTGCACAACCATCTTCGAGTGGTCGTTGTGATAGCTGTCCGCTGGTTGCGCCATCTCGAAGTCGTACTCGCGCAGGAGAACCGAGAAGATCGCCTTGATCTGCATCTGGGCGAACGCGGCGCCGACGCAGCGGTGGCGTCCCGCGCCGAACGGAATCCAGGTCCACCGGTTGACGATGTCGGCCTGCTCGGGCTTGTTGTAGCGGTCGGGCTTGAACGCGTCGGGGTCGGGGAAGTCCTCGGCAATCCGGTTGGAGATCGCCGGGGACGCCGCGACGTAGTCGCCGTTGTGAATCGGGAAGCCCTCGACCTCGAATTCGCCCTTGGCGACCCGCATCAGGATGATCAGCGGCGGGTGCAGCCGCAGGGTCTCCTTGACCACGTTGTCCAGCTTCGGAATCGAGCGCAGCGCATGGAAACTCACCTCCTGGCCGTCGGCGTAGAGCTCCTCGAGCTCGGCCAGCACCTCGGCGTACACCTCGGGATGGCGGATCAACTCGATCAACGTCCACGCCGAGGTCCCGGAGCTGGTGTGGTGCCCGGCGAACATCAGCGAGATGAACATCCCGGTGACCTCGTCCGCGGAGAACCGCGGATTGCCGTCCTCGTCCCTGATCGACACCAGCACGTCGAGCATGTCGCGGTCGGCCTTGTCCTTGGGCGGATTGGCCAGCCGCTGGTCCATGATCTCCTGAACCAGCGCAACGAGTTTGACGCGGGCCTCGTCGCGGCGCCGGAAACTCTCGATCGGCAGGTACGGATCGACGTAGCACAGCGGATCGGTGCCGCGCTCCAGCTCGTGGTAGTACTCGGCGAACCGGTGGTCGAGCTGCTCGCGGAACTTCAGCCCGATCAGGCAGGCCGTCGAGGTGTAGATCGTCAGCTCGGCGAAGAAGTCGAGCAGCTCGATCTCGCCCTCGTCGCCCCAGTCGGCGACCATCTTCTTGACTTCGCCCTCGATGGTGCTGGCGTGACCCTTCATCTGCTCGCCGCGCAGCGCCGAGTTGTGCAACATCTCCTTGCGCCGCTCGGGGCTCGCGTCGAACACCACGCCCTTGCCGAAGATCGGCGTCATGAAGGGGTAGGCCTCGGCCTGATCCAGGTCTTCGTCGGCGGAGCGGAAGAAGAACTCGTTGGCGCCCGCGCCGGACAACAGGATGACGTGCTTTCCGGCCAGCTGAAACCAGCCGACGTCGCCGCACTCGTCACGGACGCGTTTCATCAAACCGATTGGGTCGGTGCGGAATTCCTCGAGGTGGCCGTGCTCTTCTTCACCGCCGGAAACCCGGGGCACGATCGCGGTGGTCGTCATTGTCCTGGCATCCCCTCTTCGCCGAGTGCGAGCTTCTGGCGTTCTTTGTTGTCGGTCAACGGGGCTTCGGGCTGAAGTTCCATGTTCGCGATGAAACCGCCCCGCGGTGTCTCCGCGACGAACGTGATCGCCCGCGCGAGATCGGCGGCCCGCAAGAAGTAGTCGTGGCGGGCCTGCCCCCACTTGGCCCAGTCTTCGAGTGCGGGGCCGATCTTTTCGGCGGGCAGGCTCCAGCCCATCGACGTCTTCGTCGGGCCGGGATGCACGATCGAGGCCCGCACGCCCGTGCCCTCGAGCTCCATCTGGAAGTTGGTGACCATCGCGACCAGAGCGGCCTTGGCCGCACCGTAGGCGCCCATGTGCGGGCGCTGGCGCAGGGCCACGTCGGAGCCGACGAAGATCAGGTCGCCCCGCTGCCGCTCCAGCATGCCGGGCAGCACCGCGGCGGCCAGCCGGTTGGCGCCGACGAGGTGGATCTGCAGCTGGGACTCGAATTCGTCGGTGGTGATCTCGGCGAGTTTGCCGAAGTACGTGTCGCCCGCCCCGGCCACCAGCACCTCGACATCACCGAGCGCCTCGACCGACTGTGCCACAAAGGATTTCACCGAATTCGGGTCGGTGACGTCCAGGTGGAACCCGACCGCCTCACCGCCCTCGGCGTTGATCTTGCCGACGATGTCGTCGAGCTTCTCCACCCGGCGTGCGCCCAGGGCGACCGGGAAGCCGTGCGCCGCGAGCTCGATGGCGGTGGCCTCCCCGATACCGGAGGAGGCACCGGCCACGATGGCGGGCCGGCGTTCGGGCAGGGGCTCAAAGCGGGGCATTCAGCGGACCTCCACGCGCATTGGTAGGTGGGCGAATCCGCGGACGTTGCTGGAGTGGACGCGGACGGCGTTGGCCTCGTCCACTTCATAGCCGCGGATTCGCTTGAACAACTCGGTGAGCGCCACCCGGGCTTCCATCCGCGCCAGATGCGCGCCCAGGCAGAAGTGTGCGCCACTACCGAAACTCAATAGCTTGGGCCCGATTTCGCGCCCGATCACATAATCGTCAGGGTTGTCGAAGACCCGCTCGTCACGATGGCCCGAACCGGGCAACAGCAGTAGAACGTCGCCGTCGGGAATGGTGGTGTCGTAGAGGGTGAGCTCGCCGGACACGGTGCGGGCCAGGATCTGGCTGGAGGTGTCGTAGCGCAACGTCTCCTCGACCCACAGCGGCACTCGAGACAGATCGTCGTAGACCGGGGTCAGCTGATCGGGGTTCTTATGACCCCAAAAGGCGGCGTTGGCAAGCAGTTTGGTGGTGGTCTCGTTTCCCGCGATCACCATGAGGAACATGAAGCCGAGCACCTCGTCGTCGGTGAGCCGGTCGCCGTCGATCTCGGCTTCCAGCAGCGCCGACGTCAGATCGTCCGTCAATTGCTCGCGCCGCTCGGCCACCATCTGTTGGTAGTAGACGATGAGGTTGAGGGAGGCCTCGACGGCCTCGGGCGGCACGTCGGTGACGCCCTCGTCGCGGTGCATCACCCCGTCGGCCCACGCCCGCACCTGATCCCGATCCGGCACGGGGACACCCATCAGTTCGGAGATGACGTCCATGGGCAGCTTGCCGGCGAACTCGTCGACATAGTCGACGGTGCCGTTCTTCGCCTTGGCCAGCATGGTGTCGAGGTGCTGCGTCGCGATCTCGGTGACCCGGGGTTCGAGCTCGCGAATCCGGCGCGGGGTGAAGCCCTTTGAGACCAGCGTGCGCAGACGCAGGTGGGCCGGATCGTCCATCGCGAGAAAGCTCATCGTCTTACTGGCGTGCGGGCCGCGCGACGCCGGATCCAGCGAGACGCCGTACTTGTTGGACAGCGTCGTGCTGTTGCGGAATCCCTGCAGCACATCCTGATGCCGCGACAGCGCCCAGAACTTCAGTTCCTCATTGCGATACAGCGGGGCGTCGTCGCGAAGACGCTTGTAGTACGGGTACGGATCCTCGTGGAAGTCGTAATCGTAGGGATCGAGGACGAGCTCGTGGTCGCCAACATGGACGGTCATCGCTTAGGTTCCTGCCTCTGTCTCTTGGCTTGTGTCTGCGGCGCCGGTCAGGATCAGCCGGACCACGTAGGCCAGCCGGTCGGCGATCTCGCGGTAGCTGAATTCGCCACTGCCGCCTTGGACCAGCGCACCGAAAAACGACATCTCCAACGCGGAAACGGTAGTGGGATCGGCGTTGGGGCCCATCGCGGATGTGATCCGGCGGTGGATCTCCACGCCGATGCGGTCGCGCGCGGCACGCACCGCGGGGTCCGCTCCGCCGCTGAGCAAGGCCGTCGTGCAGGCGGCGCTGACCTCGGGTTCGTCGGCGACCACCAGGGCCAGATGACGCAGCACCTGTTCCACCCTGGTGGGCATCGGGTCGTTCACGTCGGTGAAGTAGGGAACCTGCCGCACCAGGTCCAGGTAGACCTCGGCGATCAGGTGATTCTTCGAGGAGAAGTAGGTGTAGGCGGTGGCCGGTGCGACCTTGGCGCGGGCCGCTACCGCGCGCACGGTCAGATCGGCGTAGGACTTTTCACGCAACGTTTCGATGCCGGCGGCCAGCACTTTCCGGAAGGTCTCCTCTTGACGCCGATTGCGCGGCGTCTGACCGGTCTGGCGGTCGGCGTCGGAGGTGATCGCCAGGGCATCGCTGGACACATGTCCAAGCTAGTGGATGGTGTCGGCACGAAGCAAGTCCGATTCGTCAACATTGTGCTTAATCAGCCATTTTATGGCGATTCCGCGTGTCTACCGGGATCGGCTCTTGCACCGCCGCTGACCAGAAGACTATGGTTCGATCGGACGATATCGGACAACTGTCCACTAGATTGGCGTGCCGGTGCGGCCGCGCACAGACAGGAGCGGGACATGGCCTTGTTGGCCGACGGCGTGAGCGAACTCTTTATCGACGGCAAGATGTCGGCCGGCAGCGCCGGCACGTTTCCCACGGTCAATCCGGCGACCGAGGAAGTGCTCGGGGTCGCCGCCAACGCCGACGCCGCCGACATGGACCGCGCGATCGATGCCGCGCGGCGCGCCTTCGACGAGACGGACTGGTCGCGCGACACCGAGTTGCGGGTGCGTTGCGTGCGGCAACTGCGCGAGGCGATGCAGCAGCACCTCGAAGAATTGCGCGATCTGACCATCGCCGAAGTCGGGGCGCCGCGAATGCTCACCAGCATCGCTCAGCTCGAAGTCCCGGTCAACGACCTGGCGTTCGCCGCCGACACCGCCGAATCCTATGAATACCAACAGGATCTGGGTGAGGCGTCACCGATGGGCATCCCTACCAGGCGCACCATCGCGCGTGAGGCCGTCGGCGTCGTCGGCGCCATCACCCCGTGGAACTTTCCCCACCAGATCAACCTCGCCAAGATCGGGCCGGCCCTGGCCGCCGGAAACACCGTCGTCCTCAAGCCCGCACCCGACACCCCCTGGTGCGCCGCCGTGCTGGGGGAACTCATCGCCGCGCATACCGACTTTCCGCCCGGCGTCCTCAACATCGTCACCTCAGACGACCACGGCGTCGGAGCGTTGCTGTCGAAAGACCCACGGGTGGACATGGTTTCGTTCACCGGGTCGACGGCGACCGGGCGTAGCGTGATGGCCGACGGCGCAGCGACCATCAAGAAGGTCTTCCTCGAGCTGGGCGGCAAGTCGGCGTTCATCGTCCTCGACGACGCCGACCTCGGCGGCGCGGTGGGCGTAGCGGCGTTCTCGGTGTGCATGCACGCCGGCCAAGGCTGCGCGATCACCACCCGGCTGGTGGTGCCGCGGGCGAAGTATGACGAGGCCGTCTCGATCGCGGCCGCGACGATGGGCGGTATCAAGGCCGGTGACCCCACCGACCCCGGAACCATCTGCGGCCCAGTGATTTCGGCGCGCCAGCGGGACCGCATACAGGGCTACCTCGACTCGGCGATCGCCGAGGGCGGGACGTTCGCCTGCGGAGGCGGTCGGCCGGCCGACCGCGAAGTCGGCTTCTTCATCGAGCCCACGGTGATCGCGGGGCTGGGCAACGATGCTCGCTGCGCGCGCGAGGAGATCTTCGGTCCGGTCCTGACGGTGATTCCACACGACGGCGACGACGACGCGGTCCGCATTGCCAACGACTCGCCGTACGGCCTGTCGGGCACCGTGTTTGGTGCGGACCCCGACAGAGCCGCGCGGGTCGCCGCCCGGGTCCGCGCGGGCACGATCAACGTCAACGGCGGCGTGTGGTACTCAGCCGATGCGCCCTTCGGCGGTTACAAGCAGTCCGGAAACGGACGCGAGATGGGCCTGGCCGGTTTCGAGGAGTACCTGGAAACCAAAACTATTGCGACAGCGATTAACTAGAGGAGCTTGCAAGCATGCGATTCGAGAACAAGGTCGGCATCGTCACCGGGTCCGGGGGCGGCATCGGGCAGGCCTATGCCGAGGCGCTGGCCCGTGAGGGCGCCGCGGTGGTGGTCGCCGACATCAACGCCGAGGCGGCCGAGTCGGTCGCCAAGCAGATCGTGGCCGACGGCGGAACCGCGATCAGCATTCCGGTCGACGTGTCCGACCCGGCGTCGGCCAAGGCGATGGCCGACCGCACGCTGGCCGAATTCGGCGGCATCGACTACCTGGTCAACAACGCCGCGATCTTCGGGGGCATGAAGTTGGACTTCTTGCTCACCATCGACCCCGAGTACTACAAGAAGTTCATGAGCGTGAACCTCGACGGGGCGTTGTGGTGCACGCGCGCCGTGTACAAGAAGATGGCCAAGCGCGGCGGCGGGGCGATCGTCAACCAATCATCCACCGCCGCCTGGCTGTACTCGAACTACTACGGCCTGGCCAAGGTCGGCCTCAACGGCCTGACGCAGCAACTGTCCCGCGAGCTCGGCGGCCAGAAGATCCGGATCAACGCGATCGCGCCGGGCCCCATCGACACCGAGGCGAACCGGACCACCACCCCCCAAGAGATGGTCGCCGACATCGTCAAGGGTCTGCCGCTGTCGCGCATGGGGACGCCCGCGGACCTGGTCGGCATGTGCCTGTTCCTGCTGTCCGACGAGGCGTCGTGGATCACCGGGCAGATCTTCAATGTCGACGGTGGACAGATAATCCGGTCATGAGTGACGAGGTGAAGCTCGGCTACATCGGGCTGGGCAATATGGGCGCTCCGATGGCTACAAAGATGACCGAATGGCCAGGCGGGGTAACGGTTTTCGACATTCGGACCGAGGCGATGACGCCGTTGGCCGAAAAGGGCGCCGGCCTGGCCGACAGCGTGGCCGACATTGCCGTCGCCGCCGACATCATCCACATCACCGTCCTCAACGACGCTCAGGTGCGCGAGGTGGTTGGCGAGTTGGCGGCGCACGCCAAGCCCGGGACGGTCATCGCGATCCACTCGACCATCAGTGACACCACCGCCGTCGAACTCGCGGTCGAACTCAAACCGCAAGACATCCACATCGTCGACGCGCCCGTGAGCGGCGGGGCCGCCGCGGCGGCCAAAGGCGAACTCGCCACCATGGTGGGCGCCGAGCGCGAGGTCTACGAGAAGATCAAGCCGGCGTTCAAACACTGGGCGGCGATGGTCATCCACGCGGGCGAGCCGGGTGCGGGGACGCGAATGAAGCTGGCCCGCAACATGTTGACGTTCACCTCCTATGCCGCGGCGTGCGAGGCCATGAAGCTCGCCGAGGCGGCCGGGCTGGATCTGCAGGCGTTGGGCCGGGTGGTGCGGCACACCGACGCGCTCACCGGTGGCCCGGGCGCGATCATGGTGCGTGAGGACATGAAAGACCTTGAGCCGGACAACTTCCTGTACCAACCGTTCTTGCACACCCGGGGGCTGGGGGAGAAGGATCTGAGCCTGGCGCTGGCTCTGGGCGAGTCGGTGTCGGTCGATCTGCCGCTCGCGCAGTTGGCCTACGAGCGGTTGGCCGCGGGCCTCGGGGTGCCACACACGGAGAAAGAGGTGTAATGGACGAGCTGCGCAGCAAGGGTCTCGCGAAGATGAACGAGGTCTACGGCTGGGAGATGCCCAACATCGAAGGCGACGCGTACTTCGACCTGACAGTCGATCACCTGTTCGGCAGCATCTGGACCCGTCCGGGATTGTCGATGCGCGACAAGCGCATCATGACGCTGACGGCCGTGACCGCGATCGGCAATCGCGACCTGGCCGAGATCCAGATCAACGCCGCGCTCCTCAACGGTGAACTTTCCGTGACCGAACTGAAGGAGATGGCCGTCTTCCTCACCCATTACCTGGGCTTCCCCTTGGGTTCGGCCCTCAACGGCGCGGTGGACGCCGTCGTGGCCAAGCGCAAGAAGGCCGCGGCAAAGGGCGCCGGAGAAGACAAGAAGGCGAACGTCGAGGGTGCGCTGAAGATGCACTCGGGCGATAAGGGTGATTAAGCATGGCGTGAAGCCTCTTGGGCGAGCTGCACTCTCGAGCTGATAGCCAGTTTGGCGTAGACGTGGCCGAGGTGTGCTTGCACGGTGCGCGCCGAAAGAAAGAGGCGCGCGGCGATGTCTTTGTTCGAGAGCCCCTCGCTGACCAGCCTCACCACGTTGAGTTCGGCGGGTGTCAGTGAATCCCAGCCCGTCGCCGGCCGCTTACGTTCGCCGCGACCGCGCTGTGCATAAGCGATCGCTTCGTCGATTGACAGCGACTCACCCTCGGTCCATGCGTCATGGAATTCGCCCTCGCCCATGACCTCCCGCAGTGTCGCCACCGACGCGGCATAGTCGGCGTCATAGATCTTGAAGCGGACCTGGCCGGTGCGGCGGCGAGATTCGGTCGCAGCTCCGAAAAGATGGGCGGCATGTTGGTTGGCGCCGACCCGTACCGCGATTATCGCGAGACACTCGAGCACGTCGGGAACGATCCGTTGACCCTCGAGCCTCTTAGCGCGCGTGAGCGCGTCGTGGGCATCGCGTTCAGCCAGATGTGAATCCCCCTGCGCGATCCCAACGCGCGCGCGTGCGGCCAGCGCCTGCATTTGGTGCAGGCCCGGAGCCACCGACACGGCGGCATCGGCCCAACGGCGGGCCGCGGTCAGATCTCCCCGCGCCAGCGCAACCTCCGCGAGCGGGATTACGTTCACGATTGCCAGTTCGGGCTGGACGCTCAGCAGCCGCCAGGCGGTCTCGCTGGCGCTGGCTGCCGCTTCCACGTCGCCCGCGGCGAGATTCGCGACAGCCAACGCCGCATAGCCAAATCCTTGGTTGAACTCGCCGAGGTCCGCGGCGGCTTCCACGGCCGCGCTTGCGGCCGCGCACGCATCGCTCGTTTGGCCGGCGTAGGACCGCATATGGCCCAGGGAGACGAGGCTGGACATCTTCCACGTTTCGTCGTGTGCCGCGTCCGATTCGGCCACCAAATCACGGAATTCCGCAATCGCACCGGTGATATCGCCGCCCCACCACTGCGCCAAGGCCACGCACCAGCGGCACATCCTGGAGGTGTATCCGTCACCGACCGCATCGGCGATTGCGCGGCCCTCTTCACCGGCCGCACGAGCCGCTATGGCGTCACCCTTCCCGGTGACTGCTGCGAACGCCTGAAAAGCGAGAATCTGGCTCAGGCTCCAGTCGTCACCCAGCTCGCGAGCCAGTCCCAGCGCCTCATCGAGGTAAGTCTTGGCGGCCTCTGCGTCGTAGGCGGTGAGGAGGCCGCACGCGAGGAGCGCGCGAACCAGTAAGGCGGGGTCATTGAGTTCACGGGCGATGGTCAGCGCCTCTAGGGCCGTGTCCACGCGGTCGTGGATGTTCTGTGCGGCGTCGAGGGCGGCACTGTCCGCCAGGGCCCGCGCGCGAACCGTGACCGGTACTCCACTCAGGTGCGGCTTGCCGCCGGCGAGCGCTGCGTCGAACCAGGCGCGTCCTTCACGCACGCGGCCGCGGGTTAACCACAACGGCTGCAACGCCGATGCGAGCTGTATTGCTGCTACGGTTTCGCCGTTTTCCCGACACCAGGCGAACGCGGCGCGCAGGTTGTCTATCTCGGTTTCTGCTTGCTCCACGCGGTGCTGATGGCCCGACCAGCCGGGCTCGTCGAGCATGGCGGCCATTGCGGAGTAGTGGTCGCGGTGGCGCGCGCGGACGGCGTCGGCTTCGCCGGACTCGCTGAGCTTTTCGAGCGCGTACTGGCGAACCGTCTCCAGCATTCGGTATCGGGTTCCGAAGTCGCCGTCCTCTGCCGCAACGAGCGACTTGTCGATGAGCAGCGTGAGCTGGTCGAGAATCTGATAGCTCTCGACATCGCTGTCACCGCAAACCGCTTGTGCCGCATCGAGGTCGAACCCCCCGTGGAACACCGCTGCCCGGCGGAACAGGACGCGTTCCGGTTCGGTCAACAGCGCGTGCGACCAGTCGACCGACGCCCGCAGCGTCTGCTGGCGGCGAACGGCCGTGCGTGCGCCGCCGGTCAGCAGGCGGAAGCGGTTGTGCAGGCTGTCGAGGATCTGCGTCAGCGACAGCGCGCGAACTCGCGCGGCCGCCAGCTCGATCGCCAAGGGCATGCCGTCCAGGCGCTCGCAGATCTCCGCCACCGTGGCCGAGTTATGCTCAGACACAACGAAATCAGGACGTACCTGGCGTGCGCGATCAGTGAACAATGCGATCGCCTCGTCCGTCAGCGACAAGGACGGCACCCCCCAGGCGACTTCGCCCGGCACCCGGAGCGGTTCACGGCTCGTGGCGAAAATATTCACCGCCGGGCACGCCCCTAGCAACGCAACGGTCAGCGAGGAACATGCCTCGATCAGGTGCTCACAGTTGTCCAAGACGATGAGGATGTGTCGCCCGGCGATCACGTGGGTCAGGGTGTCGATCGTCGAACGCCCCACTTGATCGGGCAGTCCCAGCGCCCGCGTCACGGCGACCGGTACGACGGCGCGGTCGGTGATCGCTGCCAGATCGACGTACCACACGCCGTCCGCGAAATCGCTATCCATCCGGTCCGCGATCTGCACCGCTAGGCGCGTCTTGCCCACACCGCCCGCGCCGGTCAGCGTCACCAATCGGTTGCCCGCGACGATTTCGCGCACGGTCTTGATTTCGGCGTCGCGGCCGACGAAGCTTGTGAGCTGCACCGGAAGATGCTGCTTTCCAGTGCTTTTCGATGCGCGCAGTGGTGGGAAGTCGTTGCGCACCTCCGGATGGCACAGCTGGGTCACCCGTTCTGGGCGGGGCAAGTCCCGCAATTGGTGGGTGCCCAGATCGAGCAGCCACGCGTCGGCGGGAAGACCGTCGGCCAGCAGGTCGCTCGTCGTGGCCGACAGGACCGTCTGGCCCCCGTGGGCGAGGTCGCGCAGCCGTGCGGTGCGGTTGATGGTGGGCCCCACGTAATTTGCTTCGTCGCGCAGTTGCACTTCGCCGGTGTGCAAACCGATCCGCAGGCTGATCGGGGCAAGCGGCGCGAGCTGAAGCCGCAGCGCGAACGCTGCGGCGTCGCTGGCACGGGCGAACGCCACGACGAAGCTGTCGCCCTCGCCCTGCTCCACGGGGCGCACCCCGCCGTGCTGGGCCACCAGATCCGATACCGTGCGGTCCAGGCGCGCCACCGCGGCACCCATTTCTTCGGGCTGGGTCTGCCATAGCCGCGTCGACCCCTCGACGTCGGCCAGCAGCAACGTCACCGTTCCAGTCGGGAGCTCGCTTACGCCCAAATCACTCCACTTCAGAGGTTCCAGCGGCGGCGTTTCCGCACGTCGATCGGTGGTCTCAGTCATGTTAGCCAGCATGCGGCAATCGCAGGCAGCAAACATCAGCGCAATGGCCTAGAACGCGGCTTCGGCGCCGTGCCCCGGATCTAGGCCGGTTGGCGAATGTTGTTCACCGCGATCCGCCCCATAGTGGGTCCACCGGACTCAAGGAGGTACCAATGGCAAGCCGAACTCTCATCGACGCCCACTTCACCACGGGTGTCCTGCACGGGCACTACGACAGTCGCTTCGAGGACCTCGTCGCCGGGCTGGCCGACGAGGTCAGCACCGGCGGCGAGCTCGGCGCGGCCATAGCCATCGACATCGACGGCGAACTGGTCGTCGACATCTGGGGCGGACACGCCGACAGGGCGAAAACCCGCGAATGGTCGCAAGACACCATCGTCAATGTCTTTTCGAGCACCAAGAACGTGACCGCGCTGGCCGCGCTGACACTCATCGACCGCGGGCTGCTCGACCCCTTCGCCCCGGTCGCGAAGTACTGGCCCGAGTTCGCCGCCAACGGCAAGGAGCAGGTCGAAGTGCGGCACGTCCTCAGCCACACCTCCGGAGTGTCCGGCTGGGAGATGCCGTTTCGCCTCGAGGACGTCTACGACTGGCAGAAATCCACGTCGCGACTGGCCGCCCAAGCCCCGTGGTGGCAACCCGGCACCGCGTCCGGCTATCACGCCGTGACCAGTGGCCACCTGATTGGCGAGATCGTGCGGCGGATCACCGGAAAGACACTGAAAAACTTCGTGCGTGACGAGATCGCCGAACCGTTGGGTTCCGACTTTCAGATTGGAGCGGTGCCCGAAGACGACGCCCGCATCGCGGAGCTGGTCCCGCCACCACCGCTGGATGTTCCACTCGACGCGGTGCCCCATGACCATCCGATGTACAAGACATTCGCCGCCGTGCCGCCCACTCCGGAATCCGCGCTGGCGGCCGAGACCACGGCGTGGCGCCGCGCGGACATCGGCTCGGCCAATGGTCACGGCAACGCTCGGTCGTTGGTCCGCGCCCTTTCGCCAATCTCGTTGGGTGGCAGCGTCAATGGAACGCGGCTACTGAACCCGGACACCATCGACCTGATCTTTCAAGAACATGCCAACGGGACCGACCTGGTCCTGGCCATGCCGGCGCGGTGGGGCCTGGGGTTCGCGCTGCCCCACCCCGAAGCGGTGCCGGACATGCCCGACGGGAAGGTCTGCTATTGGGGCGGCTGGGGCGGGTCGATGGTGGTCATGAATCCCGACCGCCGTGCCACCTTCGCCTATGTGATGAACAAGATGGGACAGGTCACCTCGGCGGGAACCGAGCGCACCCGCAAGTACACGCGACTCATCTACCAGGCCTTGTAGGAGTCGCTCCTGCGCCCGGCTAGTCTGACCTGTCGTGCGCGTCCTGGTGATTGGTTCCGGTGCCCGTGAGCATGCGTTGCTGCTGGCGCTTCGCAAAGACCCGCAGGTCACCGGGCTGGCGATCGCCCCCGGCAACGCCGGCACCGCCCGGTTGGCCGAGCAGCACGACGTCGATGTCACCGCGGCGGAGGATGTCGTCGCCCTGGCGCGCGAGGTCCGCGCCGACCTGGTGGTCATCGGTCCCGAGGTGCCGCTGGTCCTCGGGGTGGCCGACGCGTTGCGGTCCGCCGGCATCGTCTGCTTCGGCCCCGGCAAGGACGCCGCCCGCATCGAAGGCTCCAAGGCGTTCGCCAAAGAGGTCATGGCCGCGGCCGGTGTGCGCACCGCGACCACTGAAATCGTCGACAGCCCCGCACTTTTGGACGCAGCGCTGGATCGCTTCGGTCCGCCTGTCGGGGATGCCGCCTGGGTGGTGAAGGACGACCGCCTGGCCGCCGGCAAGGGTGTCGTGGTGACCGCGGATCGCGGTGCGGCGCGAGCGCACGCCGCGGGACTGCTCGAGGCCGGCCACCCGGTGCTGCTGGAGTCGTACCTGGATGGCCCCGAGGTGTCACTGTTCTGCGTCGTCGACGGCGAGACCGTGGTGCCGCTGCTGCCGGCTCAGGACTTCAAGCGCGTCGGCGACGGCGACAACGGACCCAACACCGGCGGCATGGGCGCCTACGCGCCGGTCCCGTGGCTTCCCGACGAGGTCTATCGCGACATTGTCAGCAACATCGTCGAACCCGTTGCGGCCGAGATGGTTGCGCGTGACTGCCCGTTCAGCGGATTGCTGTACGCCGGGCTCGCGATCACCGCAAGCGGGCCGGCCGTGGTCGAATTCAACTGCCGCTTCGGCGATCCCGAGACGCAGGCGGTGCTGGCGCTGCTGGAATCACCGCTCGGGCAGCTCCTGTACGCGGCGGGCAGCGGCACGTTGGCGGAATTCGGCGAGCTGCGCTGGCACGACGGTGCCGCGGTGACGGTGGTGCTGGCGGCGGAGAACTATCCCGGCCGTCCTCGGGTGGGCGACGTCATCGTCGGCTCGGAGGCCGACGGTGTGCTGCACGCCGGAACCTCGCGGCGCGACGACGGCGAAATCGTCTCCTCGGGTGGTCGCGTGCTGTCGGTGGTGGGAACCGGCGCCGACCTCGCGGCCGCGCGGACCAAAGCGTATGACGTGCTTCGTTCGATTCGCCTGCCTGGCAGCCATTTCCGCAGCGACATCGCCCAATCGGCTGCCGAAGGCCAGATCCGCGTCTAGAAAGCGACTAGAACGCAGCCGCTTGCCCGTCGCGGCGCGGATCGCTGGCCGCAAGGTAGCCACCATCGAGTCGCCAGATCGCCTGGCAGCTGCCGAATTGGTTGTAGTCGTCGACGGCAACCAGGTCGTGTCCGCGCTGGCGCAACTCGTCGAGCGTTGCAGCCGGGAAACCTGTTTCGCAGCTGACCTGCATCCCCTCGACCCACCGGAACCGCGGACCGTCACACGCCGCCTGCGGATTCTGTCCGTGGTCGGCGATGCGGACCATCACCTGCACATGTCCCTGCGGCTGCATCATTCCGCCCATCACCCCGAAGCTCATGACCGGGGCCCCGTCCTTGGTCACGAAGGCCGGAATGATGGTGTGGAATGGGCGCTTGTTCGGGCCCACCACGTTCGGATGGCCTTGGCTCGCAGCGAAATTCGCCCCACGGTTTTGCAGCGAGATGCCGGTGCCAGGCACCACCACGCCGGAACCGAATCCCATGTAATTCGACTGGATCATCGACACCATCACCCCTGCGGCGTCGGCCGCGGTCAGATAGACGGTCCCGCCCGTCGGGGCGCCCGCGGACGCGGGCTTCGCCCGTGCCCGGTCGATCAGTGCGGCACGCTGCGCCAGGTACTCCTTGTCCAGCAGGCGTTCCGGCTTCAGCGGCATGTGCTCGATGTCGGCGACGTACGCCTGAGCGTCGGCGAACGCCAGCTTCACCGCCTCGATCTGCATGTGCACGCTGTCGGCGGAATCGGGCGGCAACGACGCCATGTCGAAGTGCTCCAGGATTCCCAGGGCGATCAGCGCGACGATCCCCTGACCGTTGGGCGGAATCTCGTGCACGGTGTAGCCGCGGTAGCCGCCGTCGACCGTGCCCACCCATTCCGAACGGTGAGCCGCGAGGTCACTGGCCCGCATGACACCGCCGTTGGCCGACGCGTGCGCCTCGAGTTTGGCGGCCAGTTCCCCGCGGTAAAACGCCTCGCCGTTGGTGGCGGCGATCGCCTCGAGCGTGGCCGCATGATCGGGCAGGCTGAATCGCTCGCCGGGTTTCGGCGCCCGCCCGCCGGGCAGAAACGCCTCGCCGAAACCCGGCTGCCTCTCGAACAGCGGTACCTGGGCCGCCCACTGCTCGGCCACCGTGGGCGAAACCAGAAAGCCGTTGCGGCCGTAGGAGATCGCGGATTCGAAGAGCCGCTCGAACGGCAGCTTACCGAACTTGGCATGCAGTTCGGTCCATGCCGACACCGCGCCCGGCACGGTCACCGAATTCCAACCGAAGAGGGGAACGGGTTCTCCGCCAAAGTATTCCGGGGTCCACCCCGCCGGGGAGCGGCCCGATGCGTTCAGCCCGTGCAATTGCTTGCCGTCCCACACGATGGCAAAGGCGTCCGAGCCGATGCCGTTGGAAACCGGCTCCACGATCGTCAGCGTGATGGCCGTGGCGATCGCCGCGTCGACCGCGCTGCCACCCTCGGCGAGCATCCGCAGGCCCGCTTGGGCGGCGAGCGGTTGCGATGTGCACACAACGTTTTCCGCCAGGATGGGCTTGCGGGGCCAGGCGTAGGGGAGGTTCCAGTCGAACGGTGCGCTCATCTCCGCGAGCGTAACGCCACGGCGATTTTCACCTCCTCGAGAATCCGCCACCGCGTTACGCTCGCGGCCGAAGATCACGCCGTCAGCAGCGGTGCCATCCAGGTCAGCTCGGCCGGCAACTGCGAGCTCCAGAATGCTCCGTCGTGCCCGCCCGGGGAGAAACCGCCCGCCGGCGGATGAGGCAGTTGCGCAATGAACTGCTTTGTCGCGCTGTAAAACGGGTCGCTGTCGCCGCAGTCGATCCGGATGGGGATCGACGCCAGCGCCGGCATCCCGAACACCGAGTTGGCGGCGAAGTCGTCCGGACCGTCGAAAGCTCCCGGTGCTGCCGCGCCCGACGACATCCACAGCGCGGGGCTCACCGCGCAGATCGCGGCGGTGCGTCCGGCCCCCAGCCGGCCGCCGAGCAGCAACGCGCCGTAGCCGCCCATCGACCAGCCCAAAAACGCCACTCGTGAGGTGTCCAGATTCTGGTTGCCCAGCATGGGGATGAGCTCGTCGAGCACCATCGCCCCGCTGTCCTCGCCGGAAGCTCGCTTGTGCCAATAGCTGCCGCCGCCGTCGACCGCGACCACCGCGAACGGCGGCAGTCCGGCGTCGACGGCCTGTGCCAGACCGTGTTCGACCCCGCCGGCCATCACGGTGGACGCGTCGCTGCCCTTGCCGTGCAGCGCGATCACGGGTCGCAGCGGCTTCGTCTGGCCCGGCGGACGCGCGATGGCCCAATTCGTGTTCACCCCGCCACGCGCGGCGGAGACGAAGGAACCGGTCACCATGGTGGGCGCGGCCGCCGCCGGGGGAGCCGGATCGCGAGGTGCGCTCGGTGGCGGCGCCAAAGGCACCTGGGTGCCCGCCGCGGATGTCGGCGCGGCGTGAGATGTCCGAGGCTGTAACAGAATGTCGAGCCCGTAAGCGCCGGCGGCGCCGAGGGCCGCGCCGGCGCCGAGGCCGAGCACGGCGCGGCGGCTCAAGTCGGGCATGCGGGCCATCATGCCATGTTCGATCGGCGGGCCGTTTGGCCGAAATGGCAATGCAGTACCACTTTGACTGGCACGATGGCTACTCGTGACTGCAGCGGTTACTCCGAAAGGAGAACGTCGACGGTACGCGCTCATCAGCGCCGCCGCCGAGCTGCTCGCCGAGGGCGGGTTCGAAGCGGTGCGCCACCGGGCGGTCGCCAGTCGGGCCGGATTGCCGTTGGCGTCCACCACCTATTACTTCTCCTCCCTCGACGATCTGATCGCCCGCGCGGTCGAGCACATCGCGATGATCGAGGTGGCGCAGCTTCGGTCGCGGGTCACCGCGTTGTCCCGGCGGCGGCGCGGACCGGAGACCATCGCCGAGGTGCTGGCGGACCTGCTCGTCGGGGACGTGTCCGGCCCGGGACTCACCGAGCAGCTGATCTCGCGCTATGAGCGACACATCGCGTGCACCCGCCTGCCCGCGTTGCAAGAAACCATGCGACGCAGCTTGCGTCAGCGCGCGGAGGCCATCGCGGAGGCCATCGAGCGTTCCGGCCGCTCGGTGCACATCGAACTGGTGTGCACGCTGATCTGCGCGGTCGACGGGTCGGTGGTGTCGGCCTTGGTGGAGGGCCGGGATCCGCGCGCGGCGGCGCAGGGGGCGGTGGTCGATCTCATCGAGGTGCTCGCCCCCATCGATCAGCGCCCCGTGCAGATCTGATCCGGCAGCGACGGCGTCACAATGCACCCGGTGTCGACGTCGCCGTAGATCGTCACAAGGCCCGGGCAGCGCTGCGCGTACAGCGCCACGTAGGCACAGACGACGGCATCGACCGGATCCTCGGCACGGCGCAGTTCGCTTTTGCGTTGCGCGCCCGCGACGGCCGCCCGCAGCGCGAGCCAGCCTTCGTGGCCGGCGACGCGCAGGGGTATCGGGGCCTGCGCGAGTCGTTCGAGCCCGTCCATCAGCAACAACAGCTCGGATTTGAGCCGGTCGACGCTACGGCCCGGCTTGGCCTTGTACTTCAGGGTCCGCTCCAACCGGAACAGCGCGACCGTCGCCGCATGCGGGTAGACCTCGATGGCCCGACGCGGCGCCGCCGAGCGCGGATCCGGATCGAGGCCCAGCGCCGCGGCCAGGCGCGCGCCGCGCGGGCCGTCGGCGAATTCGGGTTTCCCGGTGTTGCAGGGGTGGGTGCCGGCCTCGAACCTGCGGAAGTCGCGGTTGAGCGCGGTCTCGGCGGGACGCTGACCCGTGGGGTTGTTCACCACCAACGGCGCGTCGAAGGCGACCAGGCAATCCCCCCGCACGTAGGGCTGCAACGCGGCCAGGATCTCGTCGTCGTCGCGGACCGCGCCCACGCTCACCAGATCACCACCGGAGTCGACGACGGCGACACCGGTCGGGTTACGACCCGCCCAGGCGAGGTCGACGCCGGCGAAGTACATCGTCAAAGTGTGCCGCGAGACTGTAGCTAGCGACACCGTCACTCGGGAAACGCGTTGCCAGCTGCAGTCTCGCGGTGGCTAAGCTGACCGAGTGAGCATTCCGAACGTGCTGGCCGCCCGGTACGCCAGTGCCGAGATGGTCGCGATCTGGTCGCCCGAGGCCAAGATCGTCGCGGAGCGGCGGCTGTGGCTCGCGGTGCTGCGCGCACAGGCGGAGTTGGGCGTCGCGGTGCCGCCCGAAGCGATCGCCGACTACGAGCGGGTGCTCGAGGACGTCGACCTGGCGTCGATCGCGGACCGGGAACGCGTCCTGCGCCATGACGTCAAAGCCCGCATCGAGGAATTCAACGCGCTGGCCGGTCACGAGCATGTGCACAAGGGCATGACCAGTCGCGATCTGACCGAGAACGTGGAGCAGCTGCAGATCCGGCGTTCGCTGGAGCTGGTCTTCGCGCACGGGGTGGCGGTCGCGGCGCGGCTCGCCGAGCGGGCCGTGGCCTATCGCGACCTGGTGATGGCCGGACGCAGCCACAATGTCGCCGCCCAGGCCACCACCCTCGGCAAGAGGTTCGCCTCGGCGGCGCAGGAGACGCTGATCGCGTTGACCAGGCTGCGCGAGCTGATCGACCGCTACCCGTTGCGCGGGATCAAGGGACCGATGGGCACGTCGCAGGACATGCTCGACCTGCTGGACGGCGACACCGCCAAGCTCGCCGAGCTCGAGCGGCGCATCGCCCAATTCTTGGGCTTTGCAACGGTTTTGACCAGTGTCGGGCAGGTGTATCCGAGATCGCTGGACCACGACGTGATTTCGGCGCTGGTGCAGCTGGGCGCGGGACCATCCTCGATGGCGCACACCATCCGGCTGATGGCCGGGCACGAGCTGGTCACCGAGGGATTCGCGCCGGGCCAGGTTGGTTCGTCGGCGATGCCGCACAAGATGAACACCCGCAGCTGCGAACGGGTCAACGGCCTGCAGGTGGTGCTGCGCGGCTACGCCTCGATGGCCGCCGAGCTGGCCGGCGCGCAGTGGAACGAGGGCGACGTGTTCTGCTCGGTGGTGCGGCGAGTGGCGTTGCCGGACAGCTTCTTTGCCATCGACGGGCAGATCGAGACCTTCTTGACGGTGCTCGACGAGTTCGGCGCCTATCCGGCGGTGATCGGTCGCGAGCTGGACCGCTACCTGCCGTTCCTGGCCACCACCAAGGTGTTGATCGCGGCGGTGCGCGCCGGCATGGGCCGCGAGGCCGCGCATCACGTGATCCGCGAACACGCGGTCGCGACGGCGCTGGCCATGCGGGAACGCGGGGCCGAGCCCGATCTGCTGGATCGGCTGGCGGCCGACGAGCGGCTGCCGCTGGACCGGGCGGCCCTGGACGCCGCGCTGGCGGACAAGCAGGCGTTCACGGGCGCCGCCGGTGACCAGGTCGACGAGGTGGCGGCGCTGGTGGACGCGCTGGTGAGCCGCTACCCGGACGCCGCCAAGTACGTCCCGGGTGCGATCCTGTGACCCTGGCCGGCGCACTTTCGGGGATCGATTTCACCGACCTCGACAACTTCGCCGACGGATTCCCGCACGACCTGTTCGCCATCCATAGGCGCGAGGCGCCGGTGTATTGGCACCCGCCGACCGACAACACCCCGGACAACGAGGGCTTCTGGTCGGTTGCCACCTACGCGGAAACGCTTGAGGTTCTCAAGGATCCGGCGACGTACTCGTCGGTTACCGGCGGCGAACGGCCCTACGGCGGCACCCTGTTACAGGACCTGGCGATCGCCGGGCAGGTGCTCAACATGATGGACGACCCGCGGCATTCGCAGATCCGGCGACTGGTCAGCTCCGGGCTGACTCCGCGGATGATCCGTTTGGTCGAAGACGATCTGCGAAGCAGGGCGCGTCGTCTGCTGGACGCGGTGGTGCCGGGCGAGCCGTTCGACTTCCTGGTCGACATCGCCGCCGAGCTGCCGATGCAGATGATCTGCATACTGCTGGGAGTCCCTGAATCCGAACGGCATTGGTTGTTCGAGGCGATCGAGCCGCAGTTCGATTTCGGTGGTTCGCGCAAGGCTGCGCTTTCACAGCTATCGGTGGAAGAGGCGGGGTCGCGCATGTATGACTACGGTCAGCAATTGATCGCGTCCAAGCGTGAGAACCCGACCGATGACATGTTGTCGGTCGTGGCGAACGCGATGCTCGACGATTCGGAGGGGCGCGACGCGTCGGCCCTATCCGACCTCGAGCTGTACCTGTTCTTCAGCCTGCTGTTCAGCGCCGGCGCGGAGACCACCCGCAATGCGGTCGCGGGCGGCCTGCTGGCGCTGGCCAACCATCCGTCGCAATTGCGTTCTCTGCGTCGGGATCTGGGCGCGCTGCCCACCGCGGTGGAGGAGATGGTGCGGTGGACCTCACCCTCGCCCTCGAAGCGGCGCACAGCCACCCGCGACGTCACCCTGGGCGGCCAGCACATCGAGGCCGGCCAGAAAATACAGATCTGGGAGGGCTCGGCGAATCGCGACGCCAGTGTGTTCGACAACGCCGACGCATTCGACATCACCCGGAAACCCAACCCGCATCTGGGATTCGGCCAGGGCGTGCACTATTGCCTGGGCGCCAACCTGGCCCGGCTGGAGCTGCGGGTGCTGTTCGAGGAGTTGCTCTCCCGGTTCGGTGCGGTGAGGGTGGTCCGGCCGGTCGAATGGGCCCGCAGCAACCGGCACACCGGCATCCGGCACCTCGTCGTGGAGCTACGCGAAGAACAGTGACGATCCGGTTCGCCGATATCGAGCCCTCACCCGATGTGTTCGCTGCGGTGATGGCGACGGGCATCTTGTCGATCGGTGCGAAAAATCATGGGTACCGGTTGATCAGCGACACGATGGGTGTCATCGCCACCCTGGGTCTGGTCTTGCTGGTCGCCCTCGTCGTCGCGAAGGGCTGCGCCACCGGACACAAGCTGCGCTGGGATCTGAGCGATCCCGACGTCACGCTGCGGATGATCACCTTCGTCGCCGCCTGTGCGGTGATCGACACGCGCCTGTCGTCGAATGTGTGGGTGGCGCGGGTCCTCGGTGCGGTCGGGCTGGCGTCCTGGCTGGTGCTGATCCTGCTGAGCGCGCGAAACATGTTGGCGCATCGCTGGTCCGAGCTGCGCGACCGTGCCCACGGCGCCTGGCAGCTGGGCAGCGTCGGAACATCGGGTCTGGCGATCGTGATCGCCCGGGCGGCCTATCACACCGGTCATCACTGGTGGCTCGCGGTGGCCGTGGCCGCCTGGCTGGCGGCGCTGTGCATATACGGACTGATGACCTGGCTGACCATGTGGCGCGTGGTCAACGAACGACAGGACCGCGACGGCTTCGAACCGGACACCTGGATCCTGATGGGCGGCATGGCGATTGCGACGCTGGCCGGCGACAACATCCACGCCGTGGCTCCCGCCTGGCTGGCCGGCCCGGTGCGCGCGGTCACCATCGTGACCTGGGTGACGGCCACCCTGTGGATACCGCCGCTGATCTACTTCGCCCTGCACCGCATCAGGCGGCATCCCAACATGCTGCGATTTGCCGGCGTGTGGTGGGCGTTCGTGTTTCCGTTGGGCATGTATTCGGCGGCCAGCTTCGCCATGGCGATCGAGATCGGTCAGCGCTGGCTGCAGACCGTCTCGCTGGTGTTCTTCTGGGATGCGTTGGCGGCCTGGCTCATTGTGGTCGCCGCGGGGCTGCTCCTCTTGTCGCGTGCGCTGCTGTTAAACCCCGCGGATCGCGATACCCGCCGAGCGTAGTTCGAGCGCGGCCAGGGCCCCGATGGTGACCGGGTCCTCGCGACGCCACCCACCGACCGGATCGGCGCTGACGGCGACCAGCTTGCGGGGCGGGCGATTGGTCAGCGCGCGCAGCGCGAGCAATTGCGCCCCGGCCGGGGTTGCGGCCAATGCGGTCACCGTCAGCTTGCGCCGAAAGAAGCGAATCCGCAGAAACAGCCACGGGATCACCGCGACGAGGATCGGGAGCGCCACGACCGCCATCGCCAGCAGCACCGCGAGCCAGCTCGCCGCGGTGTCCAGATCGTGGCCCGCGCCCGCGATGTCCAGCGCGGCCTGGCTGGCGGAGTTGAGCGGCTTGCTGACCGTGTCGCCCACCACCGGGATGTGCTGGGCGCCGTGGCCGGCGGATGCGAGGTTGCCGGCGATGCCGTCCGCCCCGCTCTCGACCTGTCGGCCGGCGTCGGCGATGGTCGCGATGGCGTCGTAAACCGCCAGGCCGACGAGAAGCCACAGCGCTGTCCACACGACGACGGCGAAGTCGCTGAACAGCTGGGCGGCCAGCCGGCCGGGCCTGGTGGAGTAGGGCAGAAACCGCGGTGTCATAGCCCCGATCCCAGCACAAGCCGCGCCGTCAGGTGCCCGATAGGCTGACCGGATGCCTGCACTGTCCGACTACCAGCATCTGGCCAGCGGCAAGGTCCGTGAGCTGTATCGCGTCGACGACGAACACCTCCTGTTGGTCGCCACCGACCGCATCTCGGCGTACGACTTCGTCCTGGACAGCACCATCCCGGACAAGGGCCGCATCCTGACCGCGATGAGCGTCTTCTTCTTCGGTCTCGTCGACTCCCCCAATCACCTGGCCGGACCACCGGACGACCCACGCATCCCCGACGAGGTCCTGGGCCGGGCGCTGGTGGTGCGGCGTCTGGAGATGTTTCCGGTCGAATGCGTGGCGCGCGGTTACCTGACCGGCTCGGGGCTCCTGGACTACCAGGCGACCGGCAAGGTCTGCGGCATCACCTTGCCCCCGGGACTGGCCGAAGCCAGCCGGTTCGCCGAACCGCTGTTCACCCCCGCGACCAAAGCCGCGTTGGGGGACCACGACGAAAACGTCTCGTTCGCCCGCGTGATCGAGATGGTGGGCGGGGTGCGCGCCAACCAGCTGCGCGACCGCACGTTGCGGATCTACGTTCAGGCCGCCGACCATGCGCTGCGGAAAGGAATCATCATCGCGGACACCAAGTTCGAATTCGGCACCGACCGCGACGGAAACCTGTTGCTGGCCGACGAAATCTTCACCCCGGACTCGTCACGGTACTGGCCGGCCGACGAGTACCAGGTCGGCGTGGTCCAGAACAGTTTCGACAAACAGTTCGTCCGTAACTGGCTCACCAGCCCCGAGTCCGGCTGGGACCGCCACGGCACACAACCCCCGCCGCCGCTCCCGGGCGACATCATCGAAGCGACCCGCGCCCGCTATATCGAGGCCTACGAACGCATTTCCGGCTTGAGCTTCGGCGACTGGATCGGCCCGGCCGCATGACCGAGCCGCACCTCGCCGGGTCCGTACCACCCGTCGCCAAGCGGGTGGACAGCCGGCGCGAACACCACGGTGACGTCTTCATCGACCCCTATGAGTGGCTACGCGAAAAGACGAACCCCGATGTCATCGCCTACCTCGAGGCGGAGAACAGCTACGTCGACGAGATGACCGCCCACCTCGAACCGTTGCGGCAACAGATCTTCGACGAGATCAAGGCGCGCACCAAGGAAACCGACCTGTCGGTACCGACGCGGCAGGGCCAGTGGTGGTACTACGCCCGCACGTTCGAAGGCAAGCAGTACCGCGTCCAGTGCCGTTGTCCGGTACGTGATCCCGATGACTGGGACCCGCCGACCTTGGACGAGAACACCGACATTCCGGGCGAACAGATCTTGCTCGATTCGAACGTCGAGGCCGAGGGGCACGAGTTCTTCTCCCTGGGCGCCGCAACCGTCAGCCTCGACGGACACCTGCTGGCATACTCGGTCGACACGCTCGGCGATGAGCGCTATACGTTGCGGTTCAAGGATTTACGCACCGGCGAGCTTTATCCGGACGAGATCGCCGACATCGGGGCGGGCGCGACCTGGGCCGCCGACAACCGCACCGTGTACTACCTCACCCTGGACGCGGCCCATCGCCCCGACAAGGTATGGCGGTATCGGGTGGGCTCCGGTGAGGAATCGGAGCTGGTGTATCACGAAGCCGACGAAAAGTTCTGGCTCGGCGTGGGACTCACCCGAAGCGAGGCCTACGTCTTCATCGCCTCGGGCTCGTCGATCACCTCCGAATTCCGCTACGCCGACGCCGCCGATCCGCGCGCGCAGTTCACCGTCGTGCTGCCGCGCCGCGAAGGTGTCGAGTATTCGGTCGAGCATGCGGTCGTCGGCGGGCAGGACCGGTTCTTGATCCTGCACAACGACGGGGCGGTCAACTTCACGCTGACCGAGGCGCCGGTCGGCGATCCCACGCAGCAGCGCACGCTCATCCCCCACCGCGACGATGTCCGGCTCGACGGGGTGGACGCCTTCGCCGGCCACCTCGTGGTCAGCTATCGGCGTGAGGCGCTGCCCCGGCTTGCGCTGTGGCGCATCAACTCGGACGGGACATATGCAGAGCCTGAAGAGGTTTCGTTCGACTCCGAACTGATGTCGGCCGGTCCGGCCGGCAACCCGAATTGGGGCGCCCCCAAGCTGCGGATCCGGGCGGGGTCTCTCGTCATTCCGGCGCGGGTCTACGACATCGACTTCGTCACCGGCGAACGCACCCTACTGCGCGAGCAACCCGTGCTCGGGGATTATCGCTCGGAGGATTACGTCGAACGCCGCGATTGGGCGGTCGCCGAGGACGGCGCCCGGATCCCCGTTTCGGTCGTGCACCGCGCAGGAATCGAATTCCCGGCGCCTGCATTGGTTTACGGCTACGGTGCCTACGAGATCTGCACCGATCCGAGTTTTTCCATCGCCCGGTTGTCGCTCTTGGACCGAGGAATGGTGTTCGCGATCGCCCACGTCCGCGGCGGCGGCGAAATGGGCCGGCTGTGGTACGAACACGGCAAGCTCTTGGAGAAGAAGAACACCTTCACCGACTTCGTCGCGGTGGCAAGGCATCTGGTGGATTCCGGAATCACCCGCCCGCGCCGGCTGGTGGCGTTGGGGGGCAGTGCCGGTGGCCTGTTGATGGGGGCGGTGGCCAACCTGGCGCCGGAACTCTTCGCCGGCATCCTCGCGCAGGTGCCCTTCGTCGACCCGCTGACCACCATCTTGGATCCCTCCTTGCCGCTGACCGTCACCGAGTGGGACGAATGGGGAAACCCGTTGGCGGACAAGGATGTTTATTCCTACATGAAGTCCTATTCCCCGTATGAGAATGTCGAGGCCAAGCCTTATCCGGCGATACTGGCGATGACGTCGCTCAACGACACGCGGGTCTACTACGTGGAACCCGCGAAATGGGTTGCCGCGCTGCGACACGTCAACGCGAATGGGAGCCCCGTCCTGCTGAAGACGCAAATGAACGCCGGGCATGGCGGCGTCAGCGGTCGCTACAAGGGGTGGGAGGAAGCCGCCTTCCAGTATGCGTGGCTGTTGGCCACCGCCGACGGCGACCGTTATGGCGGCCGGGACGGCTAGCTCGAGGATCAGCCGCGGGCCGGGCGCTAGTCGCCGACGGGCGGGGTTGCCAGCTTCCTGGGCAGGAAGGATGCCGGGATGGTGGTGAACGCCACCAACACGACCGCCAGCACGAACACCGTCGCATAGGCGTGCGCCAAGTGGTGCGACACGTGGCCGGCCAGATCGGGCGTAATCGTCTGGCGCGGGAGGGCCGACGGGTCAAGTCCCCGCTTCCCGGCGTCCGGGCGCGCCCCGAGCATCTCGTTGGCCGCCATCAGGGCCTCGTTGCGATTGAACTGATTGGTCAGGATCACCGCCATGAGGGCGGCCCCGATCGACCCGCCTACCTGCTGATTCACACTGATCAACGTCGTCCCCCGGGCCACCTGACGCGGGGTCAGCGACTGCATGAGCGCCGCGGAAAGCGGCGTGGTGGTCAAGCCGGCGCCCAGCCCCATGATCGCGAGCCCGGACACCAAGACCGGCGAGTACTCGGCCTGCGTGGCGACGCCGTAGGTGAAGACCCCCAGACCCGCTGCCATCAGGGGCAGGCCGATCAGCACGATGTTGCCGGGACCGTGCTTGTCCATGAAGGCCCCGCCGATCGGCATGGTCAATACGGCACCGATCCCGATCGGCAGCATGTGCAACCCGGACTGCATCGGCGTCTCGTGGCTGACGATCTGAAAGTAACTCGGGACCAGCAGGCCCACGCCGACCGAGGCGGCCCCGAACACCAGCATCGTCACGTTGACCTGCGTGACCACGGGGTTGCGGAACAGCCGCAGGTCGATGAGGGGGTGATCGGTGCGATACCAGGCGTGCACGATGAACGCGGCGATCAACGCCAGGCCGAGCAGCGCCGGCCCTAGCACATACGGGTCGGTGATCGTGTGCCGCCCCGGGATGGAGCACACCCCGCACAGGAAGATCGCCACGCCGGGTGACAGCAACAGCGCGCCGGTGATGTCGAGGGCCTCCGACGGGGCCGAGCGATCCTTCGCGAACATGATCGCCGCCAGCGCAAACGCGGTCAGTCCGATCGGCAGGTTGATCAGGAAGATCCACTTCCAGCCATAGGCGCCGATCAGCCATCCCCCCAGGATGGGCCCGCCGATCGGGCCGAGAAGGATCGGGATTCCCCCCACCGCCATGAGGCGGCCGACCCGTTTGGGTCCCGCCTCACGCGTCAAGATGACGAAGCTGAGCGGCAGCAGCATGCCGCCGCCAACCCCTTGCACCACGCGAAACAAGATGAGCAGCAATATGTTCGGAGCCACCGCGCACAGCAGCGAGCCCAGGGTGAAGATCAGGACCGACCCCATGAACAACCGTTTGGTGCCGAACCGATCCGCCGCCCATCCGGTGACCGGGATCACGGTCGCAAACGCGAGCATGTAGCCGGCGATGGTCCACGAGACGACGGCCTGACTCGACCCGAATTGATCGATGAAGGTGCGTTGCGCGACGGCGACGACGGTGCTGTCCAGGACGGCCATGATGCAGGCCAGGCCGCAGACTCCGGCGATCCGGAACAGTGCTGCGTCGAGCTTGTCCGGGTAGTCGTCAGAACGCAGCGATGGTCCCGCGGCGGTGGGCAACGGGACACTGAGAGCTGCAGAACGGGTGTTCTCCATGGCGCCGCTGAGCATATCTATACGGCTAGCCCTGCTGAGGCGTTTTCACTCGTATTCGCCGGTATTCCCATGCGTGTAATTCGTGCTGCACAGCAGCGGCGCGGACGGCCATTTAAAGCGAAAAATCGGCCCGGGGTCGACTAGCAGGCGTGATTGTCTTATTCGCCGGCAGTTTCGCTTGCCGGCTTTTTCGGCAGAAACGACGCCGGAATTACCGTGCAAACCACCAGTATGACGGCAATCACGAATACCGCGGTATACGCCTGGGAAAGATCGTGCACCACATTCCCCCAAAAATCTGGCGCAAGCGCCTGCCGGGGCATTGCGGATTGGTCGACCGGCACCCCGTCGACGGCCGCTCGCTGATCCAGGGCGGCAACCTTGTTTGCCGCGACGATGTATTGGCTCCGATTGAACTGATTCGTCAGGACCATCGACATCAGCGCGGTTCCCATCGAGCCGCCCACTTGATGGCTGACGCTCATCAAGGTCGTTCCCCGGGCGATTTGGTGCGGGGCCAGCGCCTGCACCGACGCGACGGACAACGGCATCATGGTGCAGCCCATGCCCAGGCCGGTGACCGCCAGCGCCACCAGCAGCACGGGGAGATAGTGGGCCTGCCTGGCCACCCCGAACGCGAAAGCTCCCAGGCCGACCGTGATCAGCGCAATGCCGACCAGCACGATCTTGCCCGGTCCCTGTCTGTCCACCAGCGGTCCGGTCAGCCGCATGGTCAGCATGGCGCCGAGCCCCTGGGGGATCAAGTGCACGCCCGCCTGCATGGGCGTTTGGTGCAGCACCTGCTGGAAGTAACTGGGAAGCAGCAGGCCGGCGCCGAAAAATGCGCCGGCGAAGACCAGCATCGTCACGTTGGCGTGGGTCAGCACCGGATTGCGAAAGAGCCGCAGATCTATCAGGGGATGATCGACGCGACGCCAGGCGTGCGCGACGAACCCCGCGATCAACGCCAGTCCGATCGTCGCCGGGATCACCACATGGCGGTCCGCGACGGTGCCGCGGCCAGGGATGGACGACACCGCGAACAGGAACATCGCCAGGCCGGGGGAGAGCAGCAGCACGCCGACGGCGTCGAAGGTTTCCGACCGGGCCGGATGATCCCGCGGGAACACGATCGCGGCGAGGACAATGGTGAGCAGCCCGATCGGCACATTGATCAGGAAGATCCACCGCCAGCTCGACGTGTCGATCAGCCAACCGCCCAGAATCGGGCCGCCGATCGGGGCGAGCAGCATCGGGATGCTCAAGATCGACATCAGGCGGCCGAGCCGCCCGGGGCCGGCCTCACGGGTCAAGATCATGAACCCCAACGGCAGCAGCATGCCGCCGCCGACACCCTGCACCACGCGAAAGATGATGAGCTGCAAGATGTTTGCGGCAATCGCGCACAGCAGTGAGCCCAGCATGAATGCCAGCACCGAGCCCATGAACAGCCGCTTGGTGCCGAACCGGTCGGCGGCCCACCCGGTTATCGGGATCACGGTCGCCAAGGCGAGCGTGTAGCCCGTCATCGTCCAGGCCACGACCGCCTGAGAGGACGAGAACTGGTCGATGAACGTGCGCTGCGCGACGCTGACCACCGTCACGTCCAGGATCGCCATCACCGTGGCCAAGATGCACACACCGGAGATCCGCAACAGCGCGGCGTCCAACTTGTCGGGATACTCCCGTTCGTCGGCGCCAGGCTGCCCGGCGGGGGCATGGGGCAGCGGCGCTTTGGCCGCTGCGTAGGAGGCCTCGTCCATCGCGTTGCTTAGCATATCGAACAGTTCGTTTCCGCCGACGCTGCCGGCCCTTTGCTGGACCGCCCCGATACGCCGGTCGCCGAGGTAAGTCATCGCGCTCAGGTGAGCGCATATACGCCTGCTGTCTGCGTGTCCTTCACTATTCCGACACTTGCGGTCGGCAAACTGCTGGTGTGTCTGGAAAATTGATCGTCTCGGTCTCGGGGATTTGCGAACGCACCCTGCCCGACGTGGAGACGTTCTGCGCGCAAATGGATGCCCGCACGGTTCCGGTGTCGCTCCTCGTGGCTCCCCGCCTGTCCGGGGACTACCGGCTCGACAGCGACCCGAAAACCGTTGACTGGCTGACCGCCCGCCGCGCCGGTGGCGACGCGATCGTGCTGCACGGCTACGACGATGCCCTCACCAGGAAGCGTCGCGGTGAGTTCGCGATCTTGCGTGCGCATGAGGCCAATCTGCGATTGATGGCCGCCGACCGGATTCTCGAGCACCTCGGGCTGCGCACCCGATTGTTCGCGTCGCCCAGCTGCGTGGTCTCGCCGGGCGTGGTCAAAGCATTGCCGGCGAACGGATTTCGCATGCTGGCCGATCTGCACGGGATCACCGACCTGGTGCGGCACACCACCGTGCGCGCGCGGGTCCTCGGCATCGGCGAAGGCGTTCTCACCGAACCGTGGTGGTGTCGCACGGTCGTGCTGTCGGCCGAGCGGATCGCGCGGCGCGACGGTGTGGTGCGGGTGGCCGTCGCCGCTCGTCACCTCCGCAAACCCGGGCCGCTGCAGGCGATGCTGGACGCGGTCGACCTGGCGTTGATGCACAACTGCACACCGACGGTGTACCGCTGGCGTCATGACAAGGCCTTGCTCGACGCCGCCTGACCGATCGACTGCCTGACCTGCTGTCCGGGGGCACTACCCTGGACCGACATGAGCGATTCTTCGGTTGCGGGGTTCGGCGCTGATGCCATCGTCGTCGGGGCGGGGCTGTCCGGCCTGGTCGCCGCCTGCGAACTGGTGGATCGCGGCTTGCGGGTGCTGATCCTCGACCAGGAGAACAGCGCCAACTTGGGCGGGCAGGCGTTCTGGTCCTTCGGCGGCCTGTTCTTCGTCGACAGCCCCGAGCAGCGCCGGTTGGGAATCCGCGACAGCCACGAGCTTGCGCTGCAGGACTGGCTCGGTACGGCGGCGTTCGACCGCCCCGAGGACTACTGGCCACGCCAATGGGCGCACGCCTACGTCGATTTCGCCGCGGGGGAGAAGCGCAGCTGGCTGCGTTCCCGGGGGCTCAAGCTTTTCCCGTTGGTGGGCTGGGCCGAGCGCGGCGGGTATGACGCGCAGGGACACGGCAATTCGGTTCCCCGCTTCCACATCACCTGGGGCACCGGGCCCGCGCTCGTCGAGATCTTCGCCCGTCAATTGCGGGATCGCTCCACGGTGCGCTTCGCCCACCGCCATCAGGTCGACGAGTTGATAGTCGAGGGTGACGCGGTGACGGGCGTCCGGGGGACGGTGCTGGAGCCCTCGGCCGCGCCGCGGGGAGTCGCTTCGTCTCGAAAAGCGGTCGGAGAGTTCGAGTTCCGCGCTTCCGCGGTGATCGTGACAAGTGGTGGCATCGGCGGCAACCACGAGCTGGTGCGCAAGAACTGGCCGAAGCGGATGGGCCGCGTGCCCGAGCAATTGCTCAGCGGCGTGCCGGCCCACGTCGACGGCAGGATGATCGGCATCACGCAGCGGGCCGGCGCACGGGTGATCAACCCGGACCGGATGTGGCACTACACCGAGGGCATCACCAACTACGACCCGATCTGGCCGCTGCACGGGATTCGCATCATTCCGGGCCCGTCGTCGCTGTGGCTGGACGCGAACGGCAAGCGGTTGCCGGTCCCGCTCTATCCCGGTTTCGATACCCTCGGCACACTCGAGTACATCACCAAATCCGGGTTCGATTACACCTGGTTCGTGTTGAACGCCAAGATCATTGAGAAGGAGTTCGCGCTTTCCGGTCAGGAGCAGAATCCGGATCTGACCGGACAGAGCGTGCGCGAGCTGCTACGGAACCGGGCGCGCTCCGGGCCGCCGGGACCGGTGCAGGCGTTCGTCGATCGGGGCGTGGACTTCGTCAGTGCCGATTCGTTGCGCGACCTGGTGACCGCGATGAACAAGCTGCCCGACGTGCAACCGCTGGACTACGCCACGGTGGAGGCCGAAGTCACCGCCCGCGACCGGGAGGTCGCCAACAGGTTCAGCAAGGACGGTCAGATCACCGCGATCCGCGCCGCCCGCGGCTATCTGGGCGACCGGCTGGGTCGGGTCGTGGCGCCGCACCGGTTGACCGATCCGAAGGCCGGACCGATGATCGCGGTCAAGCTGCACATCCTGACGAGAAAGACGTTGGGCGGCATCGAAACCGACCTTGCCGCACGGGTGTTGACGTCCGACGGCACGCCGCTCGCCGGGTTGTATGCCGCCGGCGAGGCAGCCGGATTCGGCGGGGGCGGTGTGCACGGCTATCGCGCGTTGGAGGGCACGTTCTTGGGCGGATGCATCTTCTCGGGCCGCGCGGCCGGCCGCGGCGCCGCCGACGACATCACGTAACCGGCTGCTCGCGCTAGAAGGTGACGGCGTCCTCTTCGGGCAGCACCTGAAAGTCGGTGCTGGTCATCTCGGTGAGCCGGCCGTAGTAGATGCCACGCGCATCCGGGGCGATGATGCCCTGGTGAATGGGGACGGCGCGCGCGGGCGCCACCGCGCGCAGGTAGTCGACCGCTTCGGAAACCTTCATCCACGGGGCCGCCGCCGGGGTGGCCAAAACGTCCACCGGCTCGTCGGGCACGAACAGCGCGTCGCCGGGATGCATCAACCGGGCACGATGCTCGGCATCGCCCACGAGAAACGAAATGTTCTCGATCACAGGGATTTCCGGGTGGATGACGGCGTGCTTGCCGCCCACCGCCCGAACGGTCACCTCGCCGATCTGCAGTTCGTCGCCGACATGCACCTCGCGGCAGGGCGCGCCCAGTTGCGCCGCGGTCTGCGCGTCGGCGTACAGCGCCGCATCCGGGTTACCCTCGAGCAGTGCCGGCAACCGGTTTCCGTCGACGTGGTCGGGGTGCTGATGCGTGATCAAGATGGCGGTTAAGCCGGTGATTCCTTCGAAACCGTGGGCGAAAATGCCGGGATCAAACAGCACGCGTGTCTGGTCGAACTCGGCAAGTAGGCACGAATGACCGAAATGCGTCAGTTGCATATCTACGATTGTGCCTTGATGGACAAGCTGCCGCTGCGCGTGATCCTGGCCATGATGCTGGTCGCCGGCAGCTTCGCGGTCGCCCTGGTCGTCGTCGTCCCAGCGCACGGCGAGCCCGAGACCTGCCCCGCCATGTGCGACCGGATCCCGAACACCGCGTGGATCGATCAGCGTGCCGTGCCCCTGGACGCGGTGTACCACTGGCCCGCGCTCGCCGGTCAGGCGGTACAGACGACCGGCTCGGCGCCCGGCCCCCGTTTTCGGTTCGAGGAGCTGTGCGCCACGCCGGCCACCGCCCGGGACCCTCGCGACTCGGCGGTCTCCGCCCGCTCGACGGTTCAACATCCGGACGGCCAGTGGCAGTTGCAGGCCCAAATCCTGCATTGGCGCGGTGATACGGCCCGCGGCGGCGAGATTGCGGCCGCGGCCTTCCGTGGCGCCGTCGCCGCGTTGCGGAGTTGCCAGCAGGGTGCACCGCAGCAATCGCCGTCGCTGACCAGCGACGAAACCAACCGCGTGGCCGCCGTGATCAGCGGCCCGGTGGTGATGCACACCTACCTCTTCGCGCACCCGTCCAGCAGCACGATCAGCGAGGTCACGCTCTGGTCCTCGGCGCCGCCGCAGGCGCCCTGGCCGACGATGGCGGACGACCCGGTGCTGGGCGCCATGAGCGCGCCGCTGTGCGAGGCCTACATAGCCTCGTGCCCGTGACGGCGAGCTGCGGTTTCGCCGGTAGAGTTGGCGGCGAAACGCCAACTGAGGAGGAGCGCCGGTGGCCCGGGTGATCGTGAGCGTGATGCCCAAAGCGGAGATACTGGACCCGCAGGGTCAGGCGATAGTCGGCGCGCTGGGCCGCCTCGGCCATCCGGGGATATCAGATGTCCGGCAGGGCAAGAGGTTTGAGCTCGAAGTGGACGACAGCGTGGACGACTCGGCGCTCGCCGAGATCGCGGAATCGCTGTTGGCGAACGCCGTGATCGAGGACTGGACGATCAGCCGGGAGACGCCGTGAGCGCACGCATCGGGATCATCACGTTTCCCGGGACGCTCGACGACGTGGACGCCGCCCGCGCGGCGCGGCGCGTCGGTGCGGAGCCGGTCAACCTGTGGCACGCCGACGCCGACCTGAAAAGCGTCGACGCCGTGGTGGTGCCCGGCGGCTTCTCCTACGGCGACTACCTGCGGGCCGGTGCGATCGCCAGGTTCGCCCCGGTGATGACCGAGGTGGTGGACGCGGCGCGGCGCGGCATGCCGGTATTGGGCATTTGCAACGGTTTTCAGGTGCTCTGCGAGGCCGGCCTGCTGCCCGGCGCCCTGACCCGCAACGTGGGTTTGCACTTCATCTGCCGCGACGTGTGGCTGCGGGTGGCGTCGACGTCGACCGCGTGGACGTCGCGTTTCGAACCGGATGCCGATCTGCTGGTGCCGTTGAAGTCCGGCGAGGGCCGCTACGTGGCGCCCGCCGAGGTGCTCGAGGAGCTCGAGGGCGAGGGGCGGGTGGTGTTCCGGTACCACGAGAACGCCAACGGTTCGCTACATGACATCGCCGGCGTCAGCTCCGCCGACGGCCGTGTGGTGGGGCTGATGCCGCATCCGGAGCATGCCATCGAGGCGCTGACCGGGCCCTCCGACGACGGCCTGGGGCTGTTCTATTCGGTGCTGGACGGGGTGCTCGCGGGCTGATCGGAAACGCCTGCGGCGTCACGTAATTCGTCGAAGGCCGCGCTGATGGCGTCCGTCGCTTCGTGCGGGTCGTCGAACGTCTGGTCGTCGGTGAGCACGGCGACGCCGAGCAGGTCGACGTAGCTCCACACGGTGATGTTGACCGGGGCCCCGGGCGACAGCACGCCCGTGGAATAGATCTCGCTGACGGCCGCGCCGCCGAAGTGGCCGCGTTCGCGCGGCCCGACCACGCTGGATACGGCGACGTTCATCAGCTTGTTGGGCATGTCGCGCAGACCCAGCCACCGAAATGCGGCCGGGGCCAACGCGGTCGGCAGGTAGGCCATCATTTTCCCGTACAGCTGCGGGCCCAGGACCTCGTGGTCTTCCTTGGCGATCCGGGTGGCCACCGAGATCAGCCGGGCCCGTTCGATCGGGTTGTCAACATGCACCGGCAGCGAAATCATCAGCCCGCTGATCTCGTTGCCGGTGATCCGGTCCGACTTGTCGGTGGCCGTCGGGACCGACGCGATGATCGGGCGGTCGGCCGCACCGTCGTAGGCCAGCAACAGCGTCCTCAACCCGCCCGCGGCCGTCGCCAGCACCAGGTCGTTCATGGTGATGCCCAACGCTTTTGCCGTCGCCTTGGCCTGCGGCAGCGATAACGACGTGCTGGCGAACCACCGCCGGGGCGAGACGACATGGTTGAGGAACGTCGGCGGCGCATCAAAGGCGTCGGCCAGGTCGGGGTGATCTCCGCGCTCGCGGGAGCGGCGCCGCACCCGCATCAACCCGACGGCCGCGTCCTTGAGTAGCCGTGGGAGTTGCGCGAGCTGCCGGACGTGGTCGCGCGCGGCCGCGCGCAGCAACTCGGCATCAGAAATCGTGACGCCGGCTTCGTCGTTGTCGCGCTCGTCGGTGGGCCCGTCCCGCAGATCCATCGCGCGCGCCAGCAGGTTGACCGACGCGACACCGTCCGCCAGCGCGTGGTGCACCTTGCCGATCAAGGCGAACCGGCCGTCGGCCAGACCCTCGGCGAAATGAAACTCCCACAGCGGCCGGCTGCGGTCCAGGGGAGTGGACGCCACCTCGCCGATGACCCGATCGAGCTCTCGCCGCCCGCCCGGTGCGGGCACCCGGACGCGACGGAGGTGATAGTCCAGGTCGACCTCGCAGTTTTCCTGCCACATCGGGTGATGCAGATGCCACGGGATGTCAACGAGCTTGTAGCGCAACGGTTCCAGCAGGTGAAGGCGCCGGCGCACGTGGTGGCGGAACACGTCGAAACCGAACTCGCCGTCGAAGTCGGACGGGTCGATGATCGCTACCTTCAGGGTGTGCGTGTGCAGGTTGGGCGTCTCGCTGTAGAGCAGCATCGCGTCCATGCCGTTGAGTCTTTTCACACGCCACCTCGCCCTGCCGACGCGTCCAGGCCAACAACTATGCCGCAGGGCGCCGGTTGTCGGCGCGGATTGGCGGCACCATCAGCCCAGGATCGGAAACCGGCGCTGCCCGGCCAATCGCGCAAGCGCGGCCTCCATGACCGCGCGGACGTGGGCGTCGACCTCGTCGACGTCGGGATCGTCGCCGAAGCGCGCGGTGACGTCGATCGGCTCGAGCACCTCGGTGACGATCTTTGCCGGCAGCGGCAGGTTGGGCGGGAAGATCACGCTCAGCCCGAACGGGAACCCGACGCTGATCGGCAGGATGTCCATCCGGGCCTTGGTTAGCCCCAGCTTGCGGGCCAGCCAGTTGCCCCGGGTCAAGAAAAGCTGCGTCTCCTGGGCTCCGATCGACACGGTCGGCACGATCGGCACCCCGGCCTCGATCGCGGTGCGCACGTAGCCGGTGCGGCCGTTGAAGTCGATGGTGTTGGCGCTGAACGTCGGCCGGTACGAGTCGTAGTCGCCGCCGGGAAATACCAGCACCACCGCGCCGGAATGCAGGGCGGCGGCGGCGTTTTCGCGGCTGGCCTCGATCACCCCGAGGCGGCGCAGCCAGCCGTCCAGGGCCCCATGAAGAGCCCGTAATGGCCCAGCGTGTAGACGGGGCGGTCGTAGCCGAACTTTTCGTAGAAGGCCGGGGAAAAGATCAACACGTCCGGCGTCAACATGCCGCCGGAGTGGTTCGAGACCACCAGCGCCCCACCGGACGACGGGATGTTGTCGATGTTTCGCACCTCGGCGCGGTAATAGCGTTTGACAGCCGGCCCGAGCGCATGCGCGACCTGTTCGGTGAAGGCCGGGTCCCACTTGGCGGTCTCGTGATTTTCCGCCGCGTCCGCGCCGCTGCCCGTCATGGCTCCCCGCTGTCGTGATTGTGCATTTGCTATTGGTTGCCGGTGTGACGCCGGTCTCAAACCTCAGCCCCTGAGCTGCATATGTTACTCTCCATTCGGGAGAATGCCATATTCGTTTGCTGGGGGCAAACGCACAGCGGGGGATCATGTCCGAGAAGGTTCTTGTCACCGGGGGTTTCGGGCTCGTCGGCTCACAGACGGTGCGCCGGCTGGTCGCCGACGGCCACCGGGTCGTCGCGACGGATCTGGGCACCGCCGCCCAGCGCAAAGCCGCGAGGGCGCTGCCCGCCGGTGTCGAGGCGCACTGGGCCGACCTGACCGACCCGGGCCACGTTGACCGCTTGCTCGCCGCGACTTCACCCACGGCGATCGTTCACCTCGCCGCGGTGATCCCGCCGGCCGTGTACCGCAGCCCCGCCCTCGGGCGGCGCGTCAACGTCGATGCGACCCTCACGCTGCTGCGCGCAGCGCAGGCCCGGCCGCATCCGGTTCGGTTCATTCAGGCGTCGAGCAACGCCGTGTACGGGGCGCGCAACCCGCACCGCGACGCCGAGCTGTTGCGCGCGGATTCCCCGATGAATCCGGCTGATCTCTACGGTGCGCACAAGGCCCAGGCGGAACAACACATCCGATCCTCGGACCTCGAGTGGGTGATCTTGCGGCTGGGCGGGGTGATCAGCGTCGAACCGGACGCCATGCCGTTCAGCGTCGATGCGCTGTTCTTCGAAAGTGCCCTGCCGACCGATGGTCGCATCCACACCGTCGATGTGCGCGATGTCGCTCGCGCGTTCGCCGCGGCGACCACTGCCGATGTCGCCGGTGAGACCCTGCTGATCGCCGGCGACGAGTCGCACCGGATTCGGCAGGGCGAGGTCGGTAAGGCGCTGGCCGCGGCCCGGGGTCTCGTCGATGTCTTGCCCGGGGGGCGCCCAGGTGATCCCGACAGCGACGAGAACTGGTTCGTCACCGACTGGATGGATACCGCTCGCGCCCAACAGGTCCTGCGATTCCAGCACCACTCGTGGCCGGACATGATCGACGAGATGCGCGCCATCGCGGGGTGGCGGCGCTACCCGATGCGGTTGATCTCGCCGCTGGCGCGGTCGTTTCTCAAAAGCCGTGCGGCGTACCGGGATACGCCCCGACGCTACGCCGATCCGTGGGGCGCCATCCGGGCCGAGCTGGGTGAGCCGCGCCCCGACGTCCCGGGCGGCACGAGCGGTTCCTAGACCGCCTGGGTGTCAGCCGGCGTGACGCAGCAGCGGCCGCTCCGCGGACGGCACGTCGACGGCGGGGCTCAGCTCCTCGAAGAGCTCGGTGGCATCCGCGATCGTCAGGTCGACGAAGGACGCGAAATCGACGAAGGAGACTTCGCTTCGGATCCATTGCGACTTGCGGGCTACCACACCGATGCGCTGCGGATCGGTCGAGCCGTGCACGATGGCGGTGACGTGGCGTTGCTGGCGGTTCCACGTGTCGGCGAAGTACGTCAGCCACGGGCGGTCGGCGGCCGGAAAGTAGCACCCGGGAGTGACCCGGATGATCAGTACGTCGTCGTGCGCGGGCGAGATTTCGAAATGAACGTGCAGCCGTCGCGGAGCGCCGGTGACGAAAAAGTATTCACCGTCGCGGTGCCCGCGAAAGTATTGGCGCCCGCGGGTGCGCAAATAGCGTTCGACAAGGTTGGCGCACAGCTGCTCGTTGGTCATAGACGTATGGTGCCGTCGATGACTTTGCGGAGGCTTGGAGCCAAGCGATGTGGCACCGAAGAATCTGTTGAGAATTCGCTGAGTGAGCGTCTGCTATCTATTGAGGCCCGTCCAGCGGATACAGCGCGGGCAGATTGACCACGATCGCTTCCTGGGTGCTGCGCGCGATCACGACCTCGGCCGTGGTGTCGGGGTCGGGGTTTTCCTCCCGGTGCGGCAGATAGGGCGGGATGAAGACATAGTCACCGGGTTCGGTGGCGATGCGGACCTCTTGGACGCCGTCATGAAAGACGAACTCCGGGTTGCCGCTTCGTACATAGATTGCGGTCTCCGAGTCGCCGTGGTGATGGTTGTCCGAGGCGGATTTCGGCGACGCGTGGGTCTCGCCCATCCAGAGCTTCTCCGCGCCGACCGACCCACCGGATAGCGCGGCGAAGCGCCGCAGCCCCTCCGACTGCGCGGTATCCGAGCTGATTTCCGACGCCTTGACGTGGCGCACCCTGTTGCGGGCGAGCGGCGTTGCGGTGTCGTCGAAGTCGGGATGGAAGCCGTCGGAGGTGGCCATGGGTCAATTATGGCCCGATTCATCGCCTCGTTCAGCGATAGCCGAGACGGTCGGCCAGCTCGCGTAGGTCACCGGCGACGATGTCTGGCCGCGGCAGGCCGTCCACCGCCAACGGTGCATTACCGCGACGGGTGATGAGAGCGGCGCCGAACCCGGCGCTATGCGCCCCGAAGGTGTCCCACACGTGCGCGGCCACCATCATGCAATCACCGGGGAGTCACTTGGAGTTCCTCGCACACGTACCGATACACCGCAGGCCCCGGCGCGGGCCTCGACGGTCAGTTGGCGTTCGAAAAAGTCGGCCAGTCCCGAATTGTGCAGCGTCGTCGGGCCATCCGGATTTGGCGGGGAGTGCGTCAGGTGATGAGCCGAAAACCGCTGTTACGCAGGTGCTGATCTGCTCGGCGGCTCCCGAAACCGATGTGGTGCTGGACCTTTAGCGAAAACCCGGGCGACGCTTGTTCCTACGAACTCAGCGGGACGGACGCTTCGGCGGTGTAGCACAGGAAGGTGAGCGTCTCCTGTAGATACAGCTGCACGGTGTCCGCATCATGGCTGGTGTACCCGATCGTCACGTCGGTGCCCAGCTGCAGGTCGAAATCACCGCCGCGCGTGGTCAGCACGAAGGCACCGTCGATGGCCGGGGCCCAGATGATGTCTCCGGGAACGAGCCGGTCGATGTGCTCGAGGATCGGATATCCGTGTTGGGTCGTCTCGCTGACCTTCGTGTAGACGTCGGCCGACAGCAGCACCGAGTAGGGGCCGTCGACACCGGCCAGCCGGAGCTCGGAGATCGCCTGGGTGATCACGTCCGGGATCTCGCTGGGATCGGCCGGCAACGTGAGCGTCTTGTTGGAGCTGGCGGAACGGATGCCCTCGATCGACGCGGCGGCGTAGCCCTCGAAGATGGCACGGTCTTCGACGAACGCGAGCTTCTTTGCGGCCGCCTTGACAGGGTCCCAGTCGGAGTCGCTGGCGCCGCGCTCGACGTTGTCGATCTCGTAACGCGACAGGGTGAACGGAACACGAAGCCGCACAAGGGGTTTACTTTCCCGCAGGTGCGCCTGGACACCCTCGGTGGGTGACGCCACGTTGGCCAGCCGTCCGGTGCTGACCGCGGCGGCCACTGGACCGCCGGGCTCGCTGACGTCGACGACCCGACGTCCGGCGATGTGGCGTTTGAATGTCCGGGTCGCCTCCAATTCGATTTCTTGCCAGGCGGCGTCGGTGACCGGTGCCAGCTCGCGGTAGAGGTTGTTCATGAAGTGGTTCCTTTCAGGCTGCCGATCGAAAGTGAGCCGTCCTGTGCAACAGACGTTTCCGCCGCCGGCGTTGCGGGCAGCGGCGGGGGATCATCGAGGAAGTCGACGGTGGGGGAGAAGAACAATCCGCCGGTGATGGCGGTGGAGAAGTCGAGGATGCGGTCGGTGTTGCCGGGCGGGTCGCCGAGGAACATGTTGCGCAGCATCTGTTCGGTGACTTGCGGTGTGCGCGAATAGCCGATGAAGTACGTGCCGTACTCGCCCTTGCCGAGCTCGCCGAATGGCATGTTGTGCCGCACGATTTTCAGTTCGGTGCCTTCGTCGTCGGTGATGACGTTGAGGGCGATGTGGGAGTCATCCGGCTTGACGTCGTCATCGAGTTCGATGTCCTCCAGCTTGGTGCGGCCGATCACTCGCTCCTGCTCGGTGACGGATATCGAATTCCACGAGGACATGTCGTGCACGTACTTCTGCACGTGGACATAGCAGGAGCCGGCGAAGTCGGGGTCCTCGTCGCCGATTGCGGTGGCGCTGATGGCAAGTGGGCCATCCGGATTCTCGGTGCCGTCGACGAATCCGAGCAAGTCGCGGTTGTCGAAATACCGGAACCCGTGCACCTCGTCGACCACGGTGACCGCGCCGGCCATCGATTTCAGGATCCGGTCGGCCAGTTCGAAACAGACGTCCAAACTTTCGGCCCGGACGTGGAACAACAGATCGCCGGGTGTGGCGGGAGCGATGTGGCGCGGGCCGTTCAGCTCGATGAACCGGTGCAGTTCGGCGGGCCGCGGCCCGGAAAACAAGCGGTCCCAGGCATCCGAGCCGATCGAGGCGATCGCCGACAACCGTTTCTGCGGCTCCCGGAAACCGATCGCGCGCACCAGCCCGGAAACGTCCTGCAGCGCGTCGTGCACGGTTGCCTCTCCACCGTCGTCGATGGTCACCACGAGGAAGATCGCCGCGGGTGTCAGCGGCTCGAGGATGGGTTGCGGCTGGACGGGGGGCACTCTGGTGACCCTAGCGTGGCGACGGTGGCCGCGGACAGCCATGATGTTCAACATGTCCGGCGACCCTCGAAACCAGGCGAAGTCCTCAGCGAGTGCGCAAGGACTCTGCGAGTTCATCGACGCGTCTCCGTCGCCTTTTCACGTCTGCGCCACGGTGGCCGCGCGGCTGATCGCCGCCGGATACACCGAATTGAGCGAGGTGGAACGCTGGCCGTCCGGGCCGGGGCGCTACTTCACGGTGCGAGCGGGCTCGCTGGTCGCCTGGAATTCGGAGGGGGCCGACGGGCCGTTCCGGATCGTGGGCGCACACACCGACAGCCCCAATCTCAGGGTCAAACAGCACCCCGACCGGGTGGTCGCCGGCTGGCGGGTGGTGGCGCTGGAACCCTATGGGGGCGTGTGGCTCAACTCCTGGCTGGACCGCGATCTGGGGATCAGCGGGCGCCTGTCGGTGCGGGCGAAGGATCAAAGCACCGGGATCGCGCACCGGCTGGTCCGGATCGACGAGCCGATCCTTCGGGTGCCGCAGCTGGCCATCCATCTGGCCGAGGACCGCAAGTCGCTGACACTGGACCCGCAGCGACACGTCAACGCGGTGTGGGGTGTCGGCGAGACGGCGCGGTCCTTCGTCGATTACGTCGCCGAGCGCGCGGACGTGGCGCCCACCGACGTGCTGGCCGCCGACCTGATGACGCACGACCTGACGCCCTCGACGGTGATGGGCGCCTCCGACAACGGAACTGCCGACCTGTTGAGCGCGCCCAGGCTGGACAACCAGGCCAGTTGCTATGCGGGGCTGGAAGCGCTGTTGGCATCAGAACGTGGCGCGCAGTGCCTGCCGGTGTTGGTGCTCTTCGATCACGAGGAAGTCGGCTCGTCCTCGGACCACGGCGCGCAATCTAACTTGTTGGGCACCGTCTTGGAGCGAATTGTGCTGGCCGCGGGCGGCACCCGAGAGGACTACCTGCGCCGGCTGCCGGCGTCGCTGCTGGCCTCCGCGGACATGGCGCACGCCACCCACCCCAATTACCCGGAACGGCACGAGCCCGGCCATCCGATCGCGGTCAACGCGGGGCCGGTGCTCAAGGTGCACCCCAATCTGCGCTACGCCACCGACGGACGCACCGCCGCAGCCTTCGCGCTGGCCTGTCAGCAGGCCGGGGTGGCGTTGCAGCGCTACGAGCACCGGGCCGACCTGCCGTGCGGATCGACGATCGGACCGTTGACCTCCGCGCGCACGGGCATCCCCACCGTCGACGTCGGCGCCGCGCAGCTTGCGATGCACTCCGCACGCGAGCTGATGGGCGCCCACGACGTGGCCGCCTACTCGGCCGCGATGCACGCCTTCCTGTCGCCGGCCTGACGCTCAATCGGTCTTCGTCTTACCCACGCCCTGCAGGATCGCGTCGAGCAGGCCGTCAAAAATCCGAGGGCTTTGCGCGTCGAAATCGCCGCCGCCCCCGTGGGTTAACGCGCGAAACAGCATGGTGCCGATCAGCGCCTGGGCGATCGCGTCGAGGTCGGCGGCGGTGCTCAGTTCCTCGTCCCGGACGGCCCGCCGCAGCCGTGTCATCAACCCGGCCAGCTGAGGCGCGCTGAGCTGCTGGTAAAGATCGTCGCCGTCGGCCGGGCGGGCGGCCGCCGCGGCGATGAGCGCCCGCACCAACGCGGCGTTCGGCGGATCCGCCAGAAAGTCGGCATGCTCGCGCAGCCACGCCAGCAGGTCGGCGCGCAGGTCTCCAGTCTCGGCGACGGGAAACGATCCGGATCCGCCGTAAGCCTCCAAAACGGCCTCGGCGACCAGCGGCGCTTTCGATGGCCAGCGCCGGTAGAGGGTCTTCTTCCCCACGCCGGCGCGCGCCGCGACGCTTTCCATCGACAACTCGGCGTAGCCGCCGGCGGTCAAGAGTTCGCGCGTGGCATCGAGGATCGCGTGATGCAGCCGGGTGTCACGGGGCCGGCCGCCCCGCTCGTCGGACACGGAGCCGAGCCTAGGCGGGCCCGGCCGCGCCGGAACGGGCGGCGAACCGATTCGGTACTGGCGTGCGGACGCGCGTTCGGGTTACCTTCACGGGGACAAGTCTAGGAAACGATACGTGTCGTTTCTATGGCTGCGAGTCCGTGACGAAGGAGTCCAATCATGAACGCCCCGTCGCTGTCGGTCCCCACGGCCTGGGATGACATCTCGCCGCAGTGGATGTCCGCGGCGCTGGCCGCCCATCATCCCGGCGCCGAGGTGGACACCGTCACCGTGGAGGTCCGCGACGACGGCACCAACCGGCGCGCCCGCCTGGGAGTGACCTACCGCAGCGGCAGCGGACCGGCGTCGGTGTTCGTCAAGGCCGCCGACCCCGACCACAAAGAACTGATCCGCATGACCAGCGGCATGTTCCACGAGCCGCGGTTGTTCACCTGCGGGGTCGACCTGCCCCTCGAGCACCCCCGCGTCTACACCGCATTGATCGACGAGGCCGCCTACGACTTCGTGATGGTCATGGAAGACCTCACCGCGCGCGGCGCCGATCCCCGCGACGCCACCAGGCCGATGACCGTCGAACAGGTCGCCACCGGCGTGCGCGGCCTGGCCCGGATGCACGGGCGGTACTGGGGCGAGCGGGTGCTGACCGAGCCGGCGCTGGGCTGGCTTGAGCCGTTCCTGCCCTGGGACGGCATGGAAATGGCGCCGCTGCCGGCCGCGCTGGAGCGCCTCGGCACGGACGCACCCGAGCAGGTGACCTCACTGACCATCGACACGCTGATCGAATCGATCTGGAAGCCCTACATCAGAACGCTGACCGCGTCGCCGCAGACCTTGCTGCACGGCGATCCGCACATCGGCAACACCTACCTGCTGCCCAGCGACGAGGTGGGGTTCCTCGACTGGCAGGTGGCCCGCCGCGGCAACTGGTCACTCGACCTGGGCTACTTCCTGCAGGGCGCGCTGACCGTCGAGGATCGCCGTCGCAGCGAGCGCGATCTCCTCCAGGAATACCGCGGCGCCCTCGGCCTGCCGAAAGCCGAGATGCCGAGCCCCGACGAGGTCTGGTTGCGGTATCGGGCCTCGGTGGCGCACGGGCTGACCCTGTGGCTGTGCACCGCCAGCGCCGGGGAGCTCTGGCAGCGCCCCGACATCGCGCTGGCGCTGGCCCAACGGTATTCGTTCGCCTACGCCGACCTGGATACGGCTGCCGCGCTGGCCGAGATCGCCGGCTGAGGTAGCGCGGCGGTCGGCATCCGACACCCCGGGCGCCGCCACCCTAGACTGTGTCCCGTGACTGTCTCCGGGACGAGTGCGCGCACCCACGCGATCGACACCGTCGAGCACGCCGCCACCACTCCCGACGAGCCGCAGCCGTTCGGTGAGCTGGGTCTCAAAGACGACGAATACCAGCGCATCCGCGAGATCCTCGGCCGCCGCCCCACCGACACCGAGCTGGCGATGTACTCGGTGATGTGGAGCGAGCACTGCTCCTACAAGTCGTCCAAGGTGCACCTGCGCTACTTCGGCGAGACCACCACCGACGAGATGCGCGCCGGCATGTTGGCCGGCATCGGCGAGAACGCCGGCGTCGTCGACATCGGCGACGGCTGGGCGGTCACCTTCAAGGTGGAATCGCATAACCATCCCTCCTACGTCGAGCCCTACCAGGGCGCGGCCACCGGTGTCGGCGGCATCGTCCGCGACATCATGGCGATGGGCGCGCGGCCGGTCGCGGTGATGGACCAGCTGCGGTTCGGCGCCGCCGACGCGCCGGACACCCGCCGGGTGGTCGACGGTGTGGTCCGCGGCATCGGCGGCTACGGCAACTCGTTGGGCCTGCCGAACATCGGCGGTGAGACCGTGTTCGATGCGTGCTACGCCGGTAACCCGTTGGTGAACGCCATGTGTGTCGGTGTGTTGCGGCAGGAGGACCTGCATCTGGCGTTCGCCTCGGGCGCCGGCAACAAGATCATCCTGTTCGGAGCCCGCACCGGGCTGGACGGCATCGGCGGGGTGTCGGTGCTGGCGTCGGACACCTTTGACAGCGAGGGGTCGCGCAAGAAGCTGCCGTCGGTACAGGTGGGCGACCCGTTCATGGAGAAGGTGCTCATCGAGTGCTGCCTGGAGCTATACGCCGGGCACCTGGTGGTCGGCATCCAGGATTTGGGTGGCGCTGGATTGTCTTGTGCCACTTCGGAATTGGCGTCGGCCGGCGACGGGGGCATGGCAATCCAGCTCGAGACGGTGCCGCTGCGCACCACCCAGATGACCCCCGCGGAGATCCTCTGCAGCGAGTCCCAGGAGCGGATGTGCGCGGTGGTCACCCCGGAGAACGTCGACGCCTTCATGGCGGTGTGCCGCAAGTGGGACGTGCTGGCCACCGTGATCGGGGAAGTCACCGACGGTGACCGGCTGCGGATCACCTGGCACGGCCAGACCGTCGTCGACGTGCCGCCGCGCACCGTCGCCCACGAGGGCCCGGTCTACCAGCGTCCGGTCGCTCGCCCCGACACGCAGGACGCCCTGAACGCGGACACCTCGACGCGGCTGCCGCGGCCCGCCACCGGCGCCGAACTGCGCGCGACTTTGCTTGCCCTGCTGGGCAGCCCGCACCTGTGCAGCCGCGCGTTCATCACCGAGCAGTACGACCGCTACGTGCGGGGCAACACCGTGCTGGCCGAGCATGCCGACGGCGGCGTGCTGCGCGTCGACGAGGCCACCGGCCGCGGCATCGCCCTGTCGACCGACGCGTCCGGTCGCTACACCAAACTCGATCCCTACGCCGGCGCCCAACTCGCCCTGGCCGAGGCCTACCGCAACGTCGCCGTCACCGGCGCCACCCCGGTCGCGGTGACCAACTGCCTGAACTTCGGCTCGCCCGAAGACCCGGGCGTGATGTGGCAGTTCTCCCAGGCGGTGCGGGGCCTAGCCGAAGGCTCTGCGGCCCTGGGGATTCCGGTGACCGGTGGCAACGTGAGCTTCTACAACCAGACCGGGTCGACGGCGATCCTGCCCACCCCGGTGGTCGGGGTGCTCGGCGTCATCGACGACGTCGGTCGCCGCATCCCCACGGGCCTGGGCACCGAGCCCGGCGAAACCCTGATCCTGCTGGGCGATACGCGCGACGAGTTCGACGGATCGGTGTGGGCGCAGGTGACCGCCGACCATCTGGGCGGGCTACCGCCCAAGGTCGACCTGGACCGCGAGAAGCTGCTGGCCGAGGTGTTGCGCTCGGCGTCGCGGGACGGCCTGGTATCCGCGGCGCACGACCTGTCCGAAGGCGGCCTCGCGCAAGCCGTCGTCGAGGCCGCCCTGGCCGGTGAAACCGGTTGTCGCCTCGTGCTTCCCGAGGATGCCGACCCGTTCGTGACGTTGTTCTCCGAGTCGGCCGGCCGCGTGCTGGTGGCGGTGCCGCGCACCGAGGAGAGCCGGTTCCGTTCGATGTGCGAGGCGCGGGGATTGCCCGCGGTGCGCATCGGCGTCGTCGACCAGGCCTCCGACGAGGTGGAGGTCCAGGGACTGTTCACGGTTTCCCTGGCCGAACTGCGCGAGACCTCCGAGGCGGTGCTGCCGCGGCTGTTCGGATGAGCGACCGCAGCGAATTCTGATGCCCGCCAGGCGTTTTCGTCCTGCTCACGCGGTATCTCTGACCGCCGCACTGGTCGGTTGGAGCTTTGCCGGCCCGCGGCTGCCGGCCTTGTGGAGGGTGGCGCTACAGGCGAGCGTGGGCGGCGCGCTGGTGTTGGTGACGCGGGCGCCGCTGGGCCTGGGGCCGCCCCGGCTGTGGGGCGGGCTGCGGCTGGGCTCGGCGGCCGCGTTGTCGGCGGCGAGCGCGGTCGCCGCGACGGCCCTGTTGCCGCCGGTGCGCCAATCGATTGCCGTCCGCGAACCGCCCGCGTCCGTGCCGGACTGGCTGCTGGTGCGGATACCCGTGGGCACGGTCTGGTCCGAGGAGTCCGCCTATCGCGGTGCGCTGGCCACGGTCGGCACCGCGGCGTTCGGGAAACGCGGCGGAAGGTTGTTGCAAGCCACCGCATTTGGCCTCTCGCACATCCCCGACGCGCGTGCGATCGGTGAGCCCGTGGCGGCCACCGTGCTGGTCACCGGAATCGGCGGCTGGCTGTTCGGTTGGCTGGCTGACCGTTCTGGCAGCCTCGCCGCGCCCATGCTGGCGCACCTGGCCATCAACGAGGCCGGCGCCGTCGCCGTGCTGGCCGCGAGGTCACCGAACCGCAGGGGCGCCTAGGCGACGGGTATCCCGGGTTTTGAGATCCTGGGGTATGGCGCCGCGCGAAAAGGCCGATCCGGCCAAGGCTCGGCAAGCCGTGTTGGCCGTCGCGCAATGGTTGGGTGACGAAACCACTCCGGCGCCGAGCCGCGACGAATTGGCGGCGGCCGTGCGGCTCACCGCCCGCACCCTGGCCGCGGTGGCGCCGGGACGAAGCGTGGAGCTGCGGATCCCGCCGTTCGTCGCGGTGCAATGCGTCGCCGGACCCACGCACACCCGCGGCACACCGCCCAATGTGGTGGAGACCGACCCGCGGACCTGGCTGCTGCTGGCCACCGGCAAGCTGTCGTTCGCCGAAGCGAAGGGCACCGGTGCGCTGCGTCTTTCCGGCTCCCGAGCCGGTGAGATTGACCACTGCCTGCCCTTGTTCGATGTGGACTGAATGCAACCCTGAACTGCAGCTTTAGAGTCTGGTGCGGGCAATTCGTCGCTCAACACGCCTGGCGGATTCGGCGGCGCGGCGCCGGTGCCCGTAGACTCCCCAGCGTCACCAACCGTTCCCCGGGGAGCTGCCGAATCGTGACCGCCCATGAGTCCGAAGAGGACTTCAACGCACCCCGTGAAGAATGCGGCGTATTCGGGGTCTGGGCCCCGGGCGAGGACGTCGCCAAACTCACCTATTACGGCCTGTACGCGCTACAGCATCGCGGGCAGGAAGCCGCCGGTATCGCCGTCGCCGACGGATCCCAGGTACTGGTCTTCAAGGACCTGGGTTTGGTCAGCCAGGTGTTCGACGAGCAGACGCTGGGGGCCATGCCGGGCCACGTCGCCATCGGGCACTGCCGGTACTCGACCACGGGTGACACGACCTGGGAAAACGCGCAGCCGGTGTTCCGCAACACCGCGGCCGGCACCGGGGTTGCCTTGGGGCACAACGGAAATCTGGTCAACACCGCCGAGCTTGCCGCCCGCGCCCGCGACGAGGGGCTGATCGCCAAGCGCGCCCCGGCGCCGGCGACCACGGACTCCGACATCTTGGGCGCGCTGCTGGCCCACGGCGCGGCGGACGCCACCCTGGAGCAGGCGGCGCTGGAGCTGCTGCCGACCGTGCGCGGCGCGTTCTGTTTGACCTTCATGGACGAGAACACGCTGTATGCGTGCCGCGATCCGCATGGGGTGCGGCCGCTTTCCCTCGGACGGTTGGACCGCGGGTGGGTGGTGGCCTCCGAAACAGCCGCACTCGACATCGTCGGCGCCTCGTTCGTGCGCGACATCGAGCCGGGCGAATTGCTGGCGATCGACGCCGACGGGGTGCGTTCCACGCGGTTCGCCAACCCCACCCCCAAGGGCTGCGTCTTCGAGTACGTCTACCTGGCCCGTCCCGACAGCACGATCGCCGGTCGGTCCGTCCACGCGACCCGGGTGGAAATCGGCCGCCGGTTGGCTCGTGAACGCCCCGTGGAAGCCGACCTGGTGATCGGCGTGCCCGAGTCCGGCACCCCCGCCGCCGTCGGCTACGCGCAGGAGTCGGGCATTCCCTACGGCCAGGGGCTGATGAAGAACGCCTACGTCGGGCGCACCTTCATCCAGCCGTCCCAGACCATCCGCCAGCTCGGCATCCGGCTGAAGCTCAACCCGCTTCGCGAGGTGATCCGCGGCAAGCGGCTCATCGTCGTCGACGACTCGATCGTGCGCGGCAACACCCAGCGCGCCCTGTTGCGGATGCTGCGCGAGGCCGGTGCCGTCGAGGTGCACGTGCGTATCGCGTCGCCGCCGGTCAAGTGGCCCTGCTTCTACGGGATCGACTTCCCGTCGCCGGCCGAACTGATCGCCAACGCGGTCGAAGACAAAAAGGAGATGCTCGAGGCGGTGCGGCACGCCATTGGGGCGGACTCGCTGGGCTACATCTCGCTGCGCGGCCTGGTCGCGGCCTCCGAGCAGCCGGCCTCGCGGTTGTGCACCGCCTGCTTCGACGGCCAGTACCCGATCGAGCTGCCCGAGGAGACCGCGTTGGGCAAGAACGTCATCGAGCACATGCTCGCCAACGCCGCCCGCGGCGGCGGGCTCAACGATCTCGCGGCCGACGAAGTACCGGTCGTCCACTGACTCGGTGGCGCTCCTTCGCCGACGTTTGATACCGGCGGTCGGCGCCGCCCGGTAGCCTTTATCGCGATGACGGATCCCGGAAAGAGCCCCGCGCGCCACTCAGGCAGTCAGGGCATCACCTACGCGTCGGCCGGGGTGGACATTGAAGCCGGCGATCGCGCCGTCGAACTGTTCAAGCCGCTAGCGACAAAGGCCACGCGACCCGAGGTACGGGGCGGCTTGGGCGGATTCGCCGGCCTGTTCGCGTTACGCGGCGACTACCGCGAGCCGCTGCTCGCGGCCTCCACCGATGGCGTCGGAACCAAGATTGCGGTCGCCCAGGCGATGGACAAGCACGACACCGTCGGGCTGGACCTGGTCGCGATGGTGGTCGACGACCTCGTGGTGTGCGGCGCCGAGCCGCTGTTCCTGCAGGACTACATCGCCGTCGGCCGCACGGTGCCGGAACGCTTGAGCGCCATCGTCAGTGGCATCGCCGAAGGCTGCGTGCGGGCCGGCTGCGCGCTGCTCGGCGGCGAGACGGCCGAACACCCCGGCCTGATGGAACCGGACCACTACGACATTTCGGCCACCGGCATCGGTGTCGTCGAGGCCGACGACGTGCTGGGGCCCGATCGGGTCAAACCCGGCGACGTCATCATCGCGATGGGATCGTCGGGCTTGCACTCCAACGGATATTCGTTGGCCCGCACGGTGCTACTCGAGATCGACCGGATGAACCTGGAAGGCTACGTCGAGGAGTTCGGCCGCACCCTGGGCGAAGAGCTGCTCGAACCCACCCGCATCTACGCCAAGGACTGCCTCGCGCTGGCCGCCGAAACCCACGTCCGCACCTTCTGTCACGTCACCGGCGGCGGACTCGCCGGAAACCTGGCACGCGTCATCCCGCACGGGCTGGTCGCCGAAATGGACCGCGGCACCTGGACGCCCGCGCCGGTGTTCGCCATGATCGCCCAGCGCGGCCGGGTGACCCGGGAAGAGATGGAGAAGACGTTCAACATGGGCGTCGGGATGATCGCCGTCGTGGCCCCGGAAGACACCGACCGCGCCCTGGCCATCCTGACGGCACGGCACCTGGATTGCTGGGTGCTGGGCACCGTCGGCAAAGGTGGAAAGGCGGGTCCGCGGGCCAAGCTCGTCGGTCAGCACCCGAGATTCTGAGGACCCCGGACTTCGGCGAAACTGATGCGGCGCCGGTGCTCGAGGCATCGGCGCCGGGGCGTTGGTTCTAGCGCCGCCAGCTGTCCTGGTCGTCCCAGGATTCGTCGGCGCCGTCGGTGTCCAGTTCGGTGGCCTCGTCTGAGCCCGTTCCGGACAGCTCTTGCTGAAGCCGCTGGAAGTCGGTCTGCGGAGAACTGTATTTGAGTTCTCGAGCAACCTTGGTCTGCTTTGCCTTAGCCCGGCCGCGGCCCATGGGGGAACCCCCTCGCGCAATAACGGAGCGGCCTAACGAGTAGGCGGCTCCGATCTCCTGGTGTCGTATTGTCCTGCCGACAGTTTACCGTGCCGCGCCAGTGGGCGTCGGCGCCCCCTGCTCGCTGTGGCGGACGTTACCGTTCATTATCCCGCACCGCCCCGCAACCGTTCAACGGCCAGTCGCCCGGCGCCGATCTGCTCGGCAGAAGGCAGGGAATCGACGTCGATCACGGCGGCCACCGCGGCGTCGGGACCGGTCGCCAATTCCGTCTCGGCGGGCAGTCCGCGCTTGAGCAGCGCCAGCGCTACCGGCCCGAGATCGACGTGGTCGACCACGGTGCCGAGGCGCCCGACAGCGCGCCCACCGGCCAGGACCGGCTCGCCCGTCGACGGTCGGTCCACCGAGCCGTCCAGGTGCAGCAACACCAGCATCCGGGGCGGTCTGCCCAGGTTGTGCACCCGCGCGACGGTCTCCTGGCCGCGGTAACAGCCTTTGTCCAGGTGGACGGCGCCTTCGCCGGGGCCACCGATCCAGCCCACCTCATGCGGAATCGTGCGTTCGTCGGTGTCGACACCCAGCCGCGGCCGCACCGCCGCGACACGGTGGGCCTCGTAGGCCCACACCCCGCCGGGCCGGACTCCGGCCTGCGCCAACCGGTTTCGCCAGTCGCCGGCCTCGGCGCGCGGAACAACCAGGTCCAGTTCAACCGGGCCGGCCGGCGTGCCGGGCATCCGTCGCAGGAAGCCACCGCCCACGGGAACCGCGGACCACTCGACGGGCAGCGCGTCCACTCCGAGCGCGTCGAGGACCGTCTGGTCGGCCAGCCGCGGGCCGAGCAATGAGAGCACGGCCAAATCGGCGCCGCCCGGGGTGACCTCGGACCAGAACACCATCTTGCGCAGGTAGTCGAGGAGCGGCTCGGCGCGCCACGGTTCGGTGTCGAGGTAGGTAGTGCCCCCCAGCTCGGTCTGGATCCAGTGGTCCTCGACGCGGCCCTGGCCGTCGAGGCTCAGATTCTGCGTGCTGGTGCCCTCGGGCAGGCTGCTGACGTGTTGCGTCGAAATGCTGTGCAACCACGTCTGGCGGTCGTTGCCGGTCAGAGTGAGCACACCGCGGTGCGAGCGGTCCACCACGATCGCGTCGGTTTCTGCGGCGCGCTGTTCGCCCAGCGGGTCGCCGTAATGCCAGACGGCGCGGGCGTCGGGTCCGGAATCGGGTGCGGGGACGGGGCGGTTCACACGTCAACTCTACGGCCGCAAGACCCGCCCAACGAGTGTGCCGCTCGCCGCACGTTCGTCGACGAGCGTGCGGCCGGCTTCACATTCGGCGAGGGACCGGCGAGCCGATAGGCTTCTCCACCATGGCTGGCCAGACGGGTGTGATCGTCACGCTGGACGGCGAAATCCATTCGCCGGAGGCGCCGCTGCTGTACGCCGACGACCTGGCGGCCGTGCGCGGCGACGGCGTCTTCGAAACGCTGCTGTTGCGCGACGGCAGAGCCTGTCTGATCGAGTCGCATCTGCAGAGGCTGTCCCAGTCGGCCGCGCTGACCGATCTGCCTGAGCCGGATCTGCCCCGGTGGCGCAGTGCGATCGAGGTGGCCACCCGGCAGTGGTGCGCGGGCACCGCGGACGAGGGCGCGATGCGGCTGATCTACAGCCGCGGCCGGGAAGGTGGTTCGGCGCCGACGGCCTACGTGATGGTCAACGGCGTTCCCGACCGCGTCACGGCGGTCCGACGCGACGGACTGGCGGCCATCACCCTCGATCGCGGCCTACCCGCCACCGGCGTCGACGCGATGCCGTGGCTGCTGGCCGGCGCCAAGACCCTGTCCTACGCGGTCAACATGGCCGCCCTGCGCCATGCCGCCCGCCGGGGCGCCGGTGACGTCATCTTCGTCAGCACCGACGGCTACATCCTGGAGGGCCCTCGATCGACTGTGGTGATCGCCACCGACTCCGAAGCGCCGGACGGCAATCCGTGCTTGCTGACGCCCCCGCCGTGGTATCCGATTCTGCGCGGTACCACCCAGCAGGCCCTGTTCGAGGTTGCCAGGGCCAAGGGGTACGACTGCGATTATCGGGCGCTTCGTGTCGCGGATCTGCTTGACGCCCAAGGTGTTTGGCTGATCTCGAGCATGACCTTGTCCGCCCGGGTGCATACCCTCGACGGCCGCCCACTGCCGCGGTCGCCGATGGCGGGGGACTTCGCCGAACTGGTCGACGCCGCCATCGTCAGCGATCGCTGAGCGCTGAATTCTGTTGTCGCCTCTGCCATTCGCGGGTACGGTCGGCCGTACACAAGGAAGGAGGTGGTCCGAGAAATTGATAGCTTCATGGACATGTGAGGTGGCTGCGCGCTAGCTGCATCGGCTCGGAAGAGCTGGCGACACACATGCGCTGGCGAATTCCCCGCAGTCACCCGGCCCCCGAGCTTCCGGTTTTTGTCCGACCTGGAACATGGCTCGGGGGCCGCCCCATGTCGGCGGCCGCTCCCGGCCCTGCTAGCCGGCGAACCGCGACAGGCGCGCCGACAGGTGCGGCACCAGGCCGCCGTCGGCGTCGACCCGTTCCTCGACATAGGCCAGGTCGCCGCCTTCGACGATGCCGTAGAGCCGTTTGGCGCCGCCGACCAGCACGCCGGACCTGCTGCGGGCCAGCGCATCGGTCACCAGCTCCCACGACGATTGGGTGCGCGGACGCCCGTAGAACAATTCGACGTAGCCCGCCGAATGCGCCAACAGCAGCTCGATCGCGTGGGATTCGCTGGGGTCGTCGGGATCGCTGACAAAGCGCCAGAAACCGGTCTCCCGTAAGTCGCGCTCCTGGTAATCGCCCGTCTCGCTCAGTCGCCAGGACCGGGCTTCCCAGTTCAGATAGTCCCCGCCGTCGTGCGAGACCACGATCTGCTGCCCAAACCGGTAGTCACCGTCGTGCCCGCGGCCTTCGCCTTCGCCGCGCCACACTCCGACCAGCGGCAGCAACGCGAGCAGCGCGTCATGGAGATTGGCGCCCTCGCGCAGGTTGGCGGTGTCGGCGGGCACGGGTAGATCGTCGAAGGACGGGATGTTGCGGCCGGCGGTCACCTTGGCGCGCTCGGCGGCGGCAGCCACCGCCCGGTCGCCGGAGCCGGCAGAACTCGACGGATCGTCGCCGGAGTTCATGTGCGCCGCTCCTCCCCATCGCTGCGCTCTGGATCGTCGCCGGCGGAGTTCATCTGCGCCGCTCCTCCCCATCGCTGCGCTCTGGATCGTCGCCGGCGCGGCTCACGACTCGTCAGTGATGAGCCGGTAGAGGGTGTACAGGGCGAACCATGAAATCACCACGACCGCCACAACCAGCATGATCTCGAAGAACAGCACCACGGGGGCAAGTCTATTCGCCTCGTCGCGTCCCGGTCGCGGGCAGCTGGTCGATCAGGCGATCTTGACGTCGACCTCGTGGATGCCCGCACCCGACGGCGTCACCACGGCGTTCCCGTTGCCGGCCGCCGACAGTGCGCGCAGCGTCCAGGATCCGGGTGCGGCGAAGAACCGGAAGTCACCGGTGGCCGAGGCCACCACCTCGGCGGTGAACTCGTCCGACGAGTCCAGCAAGCGGACGAACGCGCCCCCCACTGCCTGGCCGTCGCCGTCCACCACACGGCCGGTGATCACGGTTTCCTTTTCCAGGTCGACGCTGGCGGGCAACGTCAGTCCTTGCTTCGGTGCAGAGCACATATCAGCTTCCCAACTCGATCGGGGCCCCCACCAGGGAGCCGTATTCCGTCCAACTGCCGTCGTAGTTCTTGACATTCCTGTGCCCGAGCAATTCGTAGAGAACGAACCAGGTGTGCGACGACCGCTCGCCGATACGGCAGTAGGCGATCGTTTCTTTGTTGCCGTCCAGGCCGGCCGCGGCGTATAGCGCGGCCAGCTCCTCGTCGGACTTGAAGGTGCCGTCCTCGTTGGCCGCCTTGCTCCACGGCACGTTGATGGCGCCGGGGATGTGGCCGGGCCGCTGGCTTTGTTCCTGCGGCAGATGCGCGGGGGCGAGGATCTTGCCGGAGAACTCGTCGGGGGAGCGCACGTCGACGAGGTTCTTGACGTTGATGGCCGCGATGACGTCGTCGCGGAACGCGCGGATGCTGTTGTCCGGTGCGGCCGCCGTGTACGACGTCGCCGGCCTGCTGACGGTGTCGCTGGACAGTGCGCGGCCGTCGAGCTCCCACTTCTTGCGGCCGCCGTCGAGCAACTTGACCTTCTCGTGGCCGTACAGCTTGAAATACCAGTACGCGTAAGCGGCGAACCAGTTGTTGTTGCCGCCGTAGAGGATCACGGTGTCGTCATTGGAGATGCCCCGCTCGCTGAGCAGTTTCGAGAACTGCTGAGCGTCGACGAAGTCGCGTTTGACCGGGTCCTGCAAATCGGAGCGCCAGTCCAGCTTGATCGCGCCGGGAATGTGGCCGGCGTCGTAAGCGCTGGTGTCCTCGTCGACTTCGACGAAGACGACGCCTGAGGCGTCGAGATTGCTCTCAGCCCAGTCGGTCGAGACCAGGACGTCGGAGCGTGCCATGGAATGGGTCCTTTCAATCACTTTTGGTTACAGCAGGTCAGGTGCGACGCGCGATGCTCCGGAAGCGGACCACCAGCGGGTAGAGCTGGCAGCCCAGGCAGATGCCGAATGCGGCGTTGAGAAACGCGGCCGCCAGGGCGGCCCCCGTGGCGATGACGCCGAACAGGACGGCGCCGGCGGCGAAGCCGGCGGTCCCCAGCACGGCGAAGATCAGGCCGACGAGCTGGGCGAACTGTAGCGGCGCGGTGGGTTCGCGATCCTGCACCGGGCCCAGCCGGGGCGCGACGACGGCGGCGAATATCCGGCCGTAGGGATGCTTGCGCGGCCCGCCGGCAGCGCCGATGGCGAAGATGACGGCCTGGACGGCCAGGATTGCCGCCGCCGCCGGTGGACTGGCCGCCGACACGACCAGCACCAGCAGCAAGACACCGGTCGTCACCCAGGCGGCGAAGCGTGGCCCACGCACGTCGACGAGGTCGGGCTGCGTGGCGGTGTTGCTGCTCGGCAAGGTGTTACTCCTCGAATACCTCTGTTGCTCATGGAAACGACGATGGGAGACGCGCCACGGTCGGGATCCGGGGCCGCTCCGAGTGCTACGCGACAGCGCGGCTACTCAGCAGCAACAGCAACAACAACAGCCCGCGGTGCGGCACAGTTCAACTGCGCGACGCTTGGTGAGCATGGGCTCGAGGCGGGCTAACACGTCGGTCAGCTTACCCAATGACACCGCGGTCAAGCCAACAGCGGTTTCAGGACGGACCGCAGGTCGGCGGCGCTCGGCACTCCGGAGGTCCGGTACCGCTGCCGCCCGTCGATGTCGAAGATCAACGTGGTGGGCAGGGACAGCACCGAATAACGGCGCGCGGTCTCCGGATTGGCGTCCAGATCGACCTCGACGTGGGACACCCCGCCCAGGTCGTCGCAGACCTCGACCACGACCCGGCGCACCCGGTCGCACGGCCCACACCACGGGGCACTGAAATGCACGACGGTCGGTCCGCTGCGCGAAAGTCTCAGCGCTGCGATGTCGCCGGCGGTGTCGTGATCCGGCCCGGGATCGATTTCCCGGATGCCGCCGGAGCGGCGGGTCAACAGCCAGCCGACGAGGGTCGCGGCGGCGAGCGCGGCGACGGTGACCACGATGACCGTCGTCACGGGCGCCACTCCTCGTCGCGCCCGGCGGCGCCGTCAGCGTGCGTCATGACCGTTTGAACCCATCGAGGGACACCGTTAATCCGTAGGTGATGCCCTCGATGATGACGTCGGAGCCCCGCGCCCCCTCGGTGGTGGGCGCGACACCGAAGGGAAGCCGCTGGTCGGGAAGCCGGCCACCGAAGGCGTGCAGCACCGCGTCCTGCTTGTCGGCGGGGACGGTCTGGTCGGCGGTGTCCGGTCCGGTGAGCACGCCTTTGGGGGTGAAGACCAGCGTCGCCGGGTCATCGGGGGCGATGGAAAGGTCGACCGAGACGCTGACCCGGCGATCGAAGCCGGACGATTTGGGTGTGCCGGTGAACACCAGCCCGTGGCTGTCGGAGATGCCCGACGCGGTGACGCCGCCGGTGGAGGTATTGGTTTCCTTGGGCGGGGCCTCGACCATCAGGTCGCTGATGCCCAGGTATCGGCCCAGGTGGGTCGAGTCGATGATGATGCGGCTTTCCAGCTTGTCCACCGCCAGCTTGGCTTCGGGACTGATCAGCCACGACGCATGCGTGAGATCGACCGAATACATCGTGGCCTCGAGGGTGGCCTTGCCGGTCATCGCGTGTTCGACGGCGTTGGCCTTGATCTCCACCTGGCTGTAGTTGCCACGCACGGCCTGCGGAATGAAGGGAAACGCCACGATGGCCACGAAGGGGTCGCTGCCAAGCTGGGCCGCCTTGCGCACGCTGGCCGAGAGCCGGTATTCGGCATAGATGCTGGTGCCGTAGTCGACCCCGATCGCACCGAGGGTGACCACGGCCACCAGGATCGCGGTCGCGGTCGCAGCAATCAGCACCTTGCGCACCCGCATATTGTGGCGTAACCCCGGCGGCACCGGATCGCCCGTGGCGGGGCTCACACTGGCTCGTCTGCCACGCGAAAACACCAGGTATCACGTTATCGTTAGATGACCTGGTAACTAACGCGTGATGGCGTTGTGAATTTGGGAGATGCCGTTCCCCCGAGCTGGAGGGACTAGTTGGAGCTTTTACTGCTGACCTCGGAGCTGCATCCCGATCCGGTCCTGCCCTCGTTGTCGCTGCTTCCGCATGCCGTGCGGACGGCGCCGCCTGAACCGGCCTCGCTGCTCGAGGCCGGGACGGCGGACGCCGTGATCGTGGATGCGCGCACCGATTTGTCGTCCGCGCGCGGCCTGTGCCGCCTGCTGAGCACCGCCGGACGGTCGGTTCCCGTGTTGGCCGTGGTGAGCGAAGGCGGCCTGGTGGCCATCAGCGCCGACTGGGGCCTGGACGAGATCCTGCTGCCCACCACCGGACCGGCCGAGATAGACGCGAGACTGCGGCTGGTGGTCGGCCGCCGGGGCGGGCTCGCGGACCAGGAAAGCGCCGGCAAGGTGAGCCTGGGCGAGTTGGTGATCGACGAAGGCACCTACACCGCCCGGCTGCGCGGGCGGCCGCTCGATCTCACCTACAAGGAATTCGAGCTGCTCAAATACCTGGCCCAGCACGCCGGGCGGGTGTTCACACGGGCGCAGCTGCTGCACGAGGTGTGGGGATACGACTTCTTCGGCGGCACCCGCACGGTCGATGTGCACGTGCGCCGGCTGCGGGCCAAACTGGGCCCCGAGCACGAGGCGTTGATCGGCACCGTCCGCAACGTGGGTTACAAGGCGGTCCGCCCGGCGCGCGGCCGCGCCCCGGCGGCCGACCCCTCAGATCCCGACGGCGCGGACGGCGCCGAATCCGGTTCGGAATCCGACTCCGAGGACGTCCAAGATCCGTTGGTCGATCCGTTGCGCACTCAGTGACCCCGCCTGACTGGCGTCGGACGCTGACCGACGACGAACAGCGGGGCGTGCGCGAACTCATCAGTGCGGCAACGGAATTCGACGGGGTGGCGCCCGTCGGCGAGCAGGTACTGCGCGAACTCGGACACGACCGCACCGAGCATCTGCTGAGCACCTCGGACGACGGTGTGATCATCGGCTATCTCAATCTCAGCCCGCCCCGCGACGGGGAGACCGGGATGGCGGAGCTCGTCGTGCACCCTCGGGTCCGTCGTCGCGGCATCGGGGCCGCGCTGGCTCGCGCGGCGCTGACCAAAACCGGTGCGGGCAACCGATTCTGGGCGCACGGCACGCTCGAGCCGGCCCGCGCGACCGCGTCCGCGCTGGGCCTGACGCCCGTGCGGGAACTGATGCAGATGCGACGCTCGCTGCGCGATCTCCCCGATGCCGCGCCCTCGGTGCCCGGGGTGCGGATCCGCACCTATGCGGGCCCGGCCGACGACGCCGAGCTACTGCGCGTCAACAACGCCGCGTTCGCCTACCACCCCGAGCAGGGCGGTTGGACCGAAGTCGAGCTGGCGGAGCGGCGCGACGAACCGTGGTTCGACCCAACGGGTTTGTTTCTCGCGGTCGATGACTCCGAGGGCGATCAGGGCGGCAGGCTGCTGGGATTTCACTGGACGAAGGTGCACCTCGATCGGCCCGGGTTGGGCGAGGTGTACGTCGTGGGTGTCGATCCGTCGGCGCAGGGCCGCGGACTGGGACAGGCGTTGACCGCCGTCGGCGTCGAATGGCTGGCCCGCCGCCTGGCCGACGCCACCGATCCCACCGTGATGCTTTACGTCGAGTCGGACAACGTCGCCGCCGTGCGCACCTACCAGCGCTTGGGTTTCACCACCTACAGCGTCGACACCGCATACGCGGTCGTACCCGCGGCCAACTGACCGCGGGTACGAGCGGCATCCACCCGCATCGTTAACCTGGTCCTTGCTACCGAGACGTTGCCGTGCGCCGGCCGGCGCATAGTTTCGCCGCGACTTGGCAACCTGAGAGGGGATGGCCAGCGGCGCCCACATGCGTCTTGAACGTCGTCATGAAAGCGAGATCGGTGAAGCTCGACAGGCAGGCCAGGGCGCTGGCCGCGGTGCTGTTGGCGACGGCACTCGGCGCCATGGCGCTGTCCGCTTGCGGCAGCGATGAGAACCGCCGCGGCGCAGCGGCGCCCAGCATCACCGGCGGCGCCGGTAGCGCGGGGTGCGGCGGTAAGAACAAGCTGACGGCGGAAGGCTCGACCGCTCAAGCGAACGCGATCACGGTCTTCAACCAGGTGTGGGGTCAGTACTGCCCGGGCAAGGGTCTGGCCTACAACCCGACCGGGTCGGGCGCCGGCCGCGAGCAGTTCATCGCCGGGCACGTGGATTTCGCGGGAGCCGATTCTCCGTTGGTCGCCGAGCAGATCGGCCCCGCCGCCAGTCGGTGCGGCGGGAACCCGGCATGGGACCTGCCCCTGGTGTTCGGTCCGATCGCGCTCGCCTACAACCTGCCGGGGAATCCCGCCCTGGTGGTCAGCAGTGACGCGGTGGCCAAGATTTTCACCGGCAAGATCACCACGTGGAACGACCCCATCTTGGCCGGCCTCAACCCGGGTGTGGCGCTGCCCGACACCAGGATCACACCGATCTACCGGTCGGACTCGTCGGGAACCACGGACAACGTGCAGAAGTATCTGACCGCCGCCGCACCGCAGAGCTGGGCCAAGGGGGTCGGCACGGAATTCCAGGGAGGCGTCGGCGAGGGCGCGGCGAAGTCGTCCGGGGTCATTCAGGCGGTGCGGACCATTCCGGGCGCCATCGGATACGTCCAGAAGGGGTTCGCCGACCAGGCCGGCATGTCCTACGCCAAAATCGCCACCCGCGGCGGGATTGTCCCGCTCACCAACGACACGGCCGAAAACGCCATCAAGGCGGCCCAATTCCTCGGCGAGGGAAACGACCTGTTGCTCGATCTCAACGCCATGTACGGCTCGCAGGAGCCGGGCGTCTACCCGCTGGTGCTCGTCACCTACGAGATCGTGTGTTCCAAGGGCTACGACGCCGATACCGCCGGGGCGATCAAATCGTTCCTCTCCGTGGCCGCCACCAGCGGCCAGGCCGAACTTTCCTCGGCCGGCTACATTCCGTTGCCCGATAAGGTCAAGGAACGACTGGTCGCCGCGATCGATGCGCTGCAGTGACCAGGTGAATCGGGTTCCAAGGGGCGACAGCAGAACTGTGGCGGGATCGCGGTGACGGGGTTTTCAGGGCCAAACCCAATCGACGCAGGCTCGGGCGCCGTCCTTGCCGCGTCGTTTCCCGAGTCGTCGACGGCACCCACCAGCCCCTGGGGCGAGGGGCGACCGCATGTGGGAGACCGGGTATTCCGGTGGCTCGCGCAGGCCTCGGGTGTGCTGATCGTCGTCGTGATCGCCGCGATCGCCGTGTTCCTGCTCGGGCGCGCGGCCCCGGCGTTGCAGCGCAATCGCGAGAACTTCTTCAGCTACGGCGGTAACTGGGTCACCACCGACACGTCGGCGATGCATTTCGGGATCGCCAGCCTGCTGCCGGTCACCGTATTCGTGTCACTGTTCGCGTTGACCTTGGCCATGCCGGTCGCGCTGGGCGTCGCCCTTTTCATCACGCAGTACGCGCCCCGGCGGATCGCGACGCCGCTGGCCTACGCGGTCGATCTGCTGGCCGCGGTTCCCTCGATCATCTACGGCGCGTGGGGTCTGTACGTGTTGGCGCCGCAGCTGCGGCCCCTCGCCACCTGGCTCAACCGCTCCCTCGGCTGGTGCTTCCTGTTCGCCGACGGCAACGCGTCGGCCGCCGGCGGCGGCACCATCTTCACCGGCGGCATTGTCCTGGCGGTGATGATTCTGCCGATCGTCACCGCCGTCACCCGCGAAGTGTTCATCCAGACACCGCAGGACCAGATCGAGGCGGTGCTCGCGCTCGGCGCCACCCGGTGGGAAGTGGTCAAGACCGTCACGCTGCCGTTCGGGCGGTCGGGCTACATCAGCGGCGGGATGCTGGGGCTGGGCCGCGCGCTGGGCGAGACGGTCGCGCTGCTGATCATCCTGCGGGGCACCCAGTCGGCGTTCGGTTGGTCGCTGTTCGACGGCGGCTCGACCTTCGCCACCACGATCGCGGGCGCCGCGGCGGAATTCGACGACCGATTCAAGTCGGGCGCGTACATCGCCGCGGGCCTGACGCTCTTCGTGCTCACCTTCCTGGTCGACGCCCTCGCCCGGGGCGCCGTCGCCGGGGCCGGCCGAAAGGCCGCCCGATGACGTCGATGTTGGACCGCCCGCTCAAGTCGCGGACGTTCTCCCCGCTTTCGCGGCGCCGTCGTACCGCGAATCGTGTTGCGACCGTGTTGGTTTCATTGGCGTTGCTGGTGGCCGTGGCGCCGCTGGTGATGGTGCTGTGGTCGGTGACCGTCAAGGGATTCAAGGCGATCACCTCAACCGTGTGGTGGTCGCACTCGCAAGCCGGGATGACGGCCTTCGTGACCGGCGGCGGCGCCTACCACGCGCTGGTCGGCACCGTGCTGCAGGGATCGGTGTGCGCGGTCATCTCCATCCCGATCGGTCTCATGGTCGCGATCTATCTGGTCGAATACGGCGGCGGCACCGCGCTGGGCCGGTTGGCCTCGTTCATGGTGGACATCCTGAGCGGGGTGCCCTCGATCGTGGCGGCGCTGTTCATCTATGCGTTGTATGTGGCCACGCTGGGCCTGCCCCGCTCCGAGTTCGCGGTATCGCTGGCGCTGGTGTTGCTGATGCTTCCGGTGATCGTGCGCGCGACCGAGGAAATGCTGCGGATCGTTCCGGTGGACCTGCGCGAGGCCAGCTATGCGCTGGGCATCACCAAGTGGAAGACCATCGTCCGGGTGGTCATTCCCACCGGGCTGTCCGGCATCGTCACCGGGATCTTGCTGGCGATGGCCCGGGTGATGGGGGAGACGGCGCCGCTGTTGATCCTCGTCGGTTATGCCCAGTCGATGAACTTCAATATCTTCAGCGACTTCATGGGGACGCTGCCAGGCATGATGTACAACCAGACGTCGGCCGGCGCGGGCCTCAACCCCATCCCCACGGATCGGTTGTGGGGGGCCGCGTTAACCCTCATCCTGGTGATCGCCGCGATCAATATCGTGGCTCGAGTGATAGCGAAATTCCTTGGCGCCAGAAAGTCATAGGCAGGAGCAGTAGTGGCCAAACGGTTGGACCTCAAGGGCGTCAACATCTATTACGGGTCGTTTCACGCCGTCGCGGAGGTGACGCTGACGGTTTTGCCGCGCAGCGTCACCGCGTTCATCGGTCCGTCGGGTTGCGGCAAGACGACGGTGTTGCGCACCCTCAACCGCATGCATGAGGTGGTGCCCGGCGGTCGCGTCGAGGGCAGCGTGCTCCTCGACGACGAGGACATCTACGGCGCCGGTGTCGACCCGGTCGGCGTGCGCCGAGCCATCGGGATGGTGTTCCAGCGTCCGAACCCGTTCCCCGCCATGTCAATTCGCGACAACGTGGTAGCCGGCCTGAAGCTGCAGGGGGTGCGCAATCGCAAGGTGCTCGATGAGACGGCTGAATACTCGCTGCGCGGGGCGAACCTGTGGGACGAGGTCAAGGATCGGTTGGACCGGCCGGGCGGTGGTTTGTCCGGCGGGCAGCAGCAGCGGCTCTGCATCGCCAGGGCCATCGCCGTGCAGCCCGATGTGCTCCTGATGGACGAGCCCTGCTCGGCGCTGGACCCGATCTCGACGATGGCCATCGAAGAGCTGATCAGCGAGCTGAAGCAGGCCTACACCATCGTCATCGTCACCCACAACATGCAGCAGGCGGCCCGGGTCAGCGACTACACCGCGTTTTTCAACCTGGAAGCCGTCGGAAAGCCGGGGCGGCTGATCGAGGTCGACGACACCGAGAAGATCTTTTCGAACCCGAATCAGAAGGCGACCGAGGACTACATCTCCGGCCGCTTCGGCTAGCCCGACGACGAAGCAGCTCGCGGAGCGAGGTGTGAGGAGTTGGGCGATCGAACCAGCCCGACGACGAAGCAGCTCGCGGTTACTGCGAGGGCGGTTTCGCTTCTTCCTCGGGCAGTCTGCCGGTGGCCTGGAAAATGACGCGCCTGGCCACCTCGACAGCGTGGTCGGCGAAACGCTCGTAGAAGCGGCCCAGCAACGTCACGTCGACGGCCGCCGCCACGCCGTGCTTCCATTCCCGGTCCATGAGCACCGAGAACAGGTGCCGGTGCAGGTCGTCCATCGCGTCGTCTTCTTCGCGGATCCGGGCCGCCTTTTCCGGGTCGCGCGACAACACCACCTCTTGGGCGCTGTTCCCCAATTCGACTGCGATGCTGCCCATTTCGGCGAAGTAGCCGTTGACCTCTTCGGGCAGCGCGTGCTGGGGATGCCGCCGCCGGGCGATCTTGGCGACGTGCAGCGCCAGCGCACCCATGCGGTCGATGTCCGCGACCATCTGAATGGCGCTCACGATGGACCTCAGATCGCCGGCGACCGGCGCCTGCAACGCCAGCAGCACAAAGGCGCTTTCCTCGGCGCGCGCACTCATCGCGGCGATCGCTTCGTGGTCGGAGATCACTTGTTCGGCCAGCACCAAGTCGGCCTGCAGCAGGGCTTGGGTGGCCCGCTCCATGGCGATTCCCGCCAAGCCGCACATCTCGCCGAGCCGCTCGGTTAACTCCGAGAGCTGCTCGTGGTAGGCGGTTCGCATGTCGTCAAGGATACGTTCCCCGCGTCCGAGACAGGCCGCGGAGCGCCGTCAAAAACGCTTATTCGCAGGTGGTGTCGGCCGCGTTGGTGACGGTCAGGTCCTCGGGGAGCTTGGCCGGCGCGTTGCTCGAGCCGCGTTCGATCTGCAAACTCATCGGCGAGCCGCTCGGTGAGGGAGCGGTGACCGACTTGAAGTCCGGGCCCAGTACCACCTGCACGACCTGCCCGTAGCCGGAAACCCGCTGAACCTTGGCATTGGCGAACGAGGACGCCACGGTGGCCGCGGCCTCTTCGTTGCCGGGCGAGAACAGAACCGTCGTCGCGGTCACCGAACTCGGATAATCGTCGGGCGTCATCACGTTGAAGCCGTCCCGCTTGAGCTGGGTGGTTGCGGTTGCCGCCAGACCGGTCTGCGTGGTGGCGTTGGAAACTCGTACCGTCACACCGCTTGGCGAGGTCGTGGTGACCTGCTCGTGTTGAGCCTCCGGCGTCGGGGACGGCTTCCTGGTGGTCGGGGCTTTCGACGCTCCCGTCGTCGTGCCCGAACCAGGTGAGGCGCTCAAATTCTTTGCGTTCTGGTCGTTTTCCTCTGGCAGCGGATCGTCGTTGATGATGGCGTCGAACAGCGCCCGCATATCGGACATGCGCGGCGGCTCGTCGCCGTTCTGGTCGGTGACGCCGGTCGGCACCGTCACGAACGTGACGTGGCCGGCCGCCATCCCCTGCAGCGACTGACCGAGCTGCACCAGGTCCTTGGACTTCACGTTGTCGACGACGGTGTCGCTGATGAACATGTTGACGACGTTGTTGAGCTTGTTGAGGTCGAGCAATGTGTCCGCCGAGATCAACGACCTCAGCAGCGACGACAGGAACAACTGTTGGCGTTTGATGCGGCCGTAGTCCCCGTTGATCTCCGTGGTGACCTGGCGGGCCCGCACGTAATTCAACGCGGTGGAGCCGTCGAGAACCTGGCGGCCGCCGTGTTCGAGCACGGTGCCCAGCTCGTAGTCGTGCAGCGGGGTGCTCGAGCACACCTCGACGCCGCCGAGGGCGTCGACCATCTTCGCGAACCCGGAGAAGTCGACGGCGATGAAGCGGTTGATGCTCAATCCGGACAGCTTCTGGATTTCCTTCACCAGACACTTCGGACCGCCGAACGCGAACGCCGAGTTCAGTTTGGTCTCGGTGTAGACCATCTTCGGTCCCCACGTCTGCGTCTTCTCGTCGTAGAGCGGGCCGTACTTGCCGGTGGTGGGGTTCCAGGCCTCGCATTGCATCGGGGTGATCGCCAGGTCGCGCGGGAAGGACACCGCCACCACGCGTTTGCGGTTGGCCGGGATGTTGACCAGCATCACGGTGTCCGAGCGGGCGCCGTCGGCGTCGTCGGTGTCGCCGGCGCCCATGTTGGCGTTGTCGCCGGCGCGCGAGTCAAGGCCGACGATCAAGAAGTCTTCGTCGCCGTACTGCCCGTTCGCGTCGCGGATGTCGTCGGAGTGCGGGTCGAGCGCGTTGATGGTGTTGAGCCTGGCGTTCTTCGACGTGCTCCACTGCCATGCCCCGCCGGTCATCACCAGGGCCAGCACGGCGGCCAGCGCCGCTATCGAGCGTCCGGCCAGCAGCATCGGGCGGCGGCGTTTGGGCTCCTCGGCGGCGGTGTCGACCGCGTCGGAAGGCGGCTCGCCGGGGTCGTCGTCGCTCGGGTAGTCGGCGTCCATGAGCTCGCGAAGCTCGGAGACCGCGTCGAAGGAATAGGCGAGGTCGTCGATGACCTGTGTCTTCTGCATCTCGAGCGGCGGTTCGGGCTCGAAGACTTCGGATTCGGGCTCGAAAAATTCGGGCTCGGGCTCGGGGGCGGCGCGTCGGTGAACGGGCCGGTCGGGGGCGCCGATCTTGGCGATCAGATCGGCGACGCTGACCCCGCCCGCGGCGTGGCTTCCCGTGTGCTCGGTGTCGTCTTCCTGCGGCGCGGCAGGCGCGGCAGGCGCGACGGCGGCCTCTGGCTGCCATCGGTGGAGGTTGTCGTCGGGCGGTGGTTCGAAGAATCGTTCCCAGGGGGCGGCGCCCAAGCTCGGCGACGGGCCGGCTGGGATCGGTTGGGCGTGAGCCTCGCCCGGTGCGTGCCGACCGTTACGAGTGGCGTCGCGCTCGCCGTCACTCATGTCCTACCGGCCTCCGAAGCTCTGATGCAGACGTCATCGTGTCCGTGCGTCGTGGCAGCGCAGCGCCGCTTTTGGGGCGCAGCGGGGCGTGCCAACCGTTTTTTCGTCGCGCCCGTGCGGCGGCAGGAAACTCATCCGCCATCCAAGCGCACGCAACAAAGCCCACATCGTACTGAGTTATCGGCCCGGAAGCGATCTCGAGCCGGTGGACTCAGCCGCCCGAATGCATGACGTCGGCACCGGCCGGCACGGTGCAGTCGTCGGGGTCGTCCAGCCAGCCTTCCGGGAGCACGACCCTCGCCGGTGAACCCTGCCGGCCCCGGGGGCCGCTCGCCTCGTCCGGGAAGGGCACGCTGCCGTCCAACCGGTCGAGCAGGCTGTCCAGCTCGTCGAGCGTCTTGACCATCGCCAGCGCCCGGCGCAGCTCGGAGCCGGCCGGAAACCCGTGCAGGTACCAGGCGATGTGCTTGCGGATGTCGCGCATGCCCTTGTCCTCGCCGAAGTGCGCGGCCAGCAGCTGCCCGTGCCGGCGGACGATGTCGGCGACCTCGCCCAGCGTGGGCGGGGTGGGCGGTGGGCTGCCGGTGAACGCGGCCGACAGCTCGGCGAAAAGCCACGGTCGGCCCAGGCAGCCGCGGCCGATGACCACGCCGTCGCATCCGGTGGCGGCCATCATCGTCAGCGCGTCGCTGGCATCGTAGATGTCACCGTTGCCGAGCACCGGGATCGTGCGCACATGCTGCTTGAGGCGGGCGATCTCGTCCCAATCGGCGGTGCCGGAGTAGCGTTGCGCCGCCGTACGGGCGTGCAGCGCGACCGCGGCGGCGCCCTCGGCTTCGGCGATGCGTCCGGCATCGAGGTGCGTGTGGTGCTCGTCGTCGATGCCGATGCGGAACTTCACGGTCACCGGTATCGGGGTGCCCTCGGTGGCGCGCACGGCCGCGGCGACGATCTGGCCGAACAGCCGCCGCTTGTAGGGCAGCGCCGAGCCGCCCCCGCGCTTGGTGACCTTGGGCACCGGGCAGCCGAAATTCATGTCGATGTGATCGGCCAGGCCTTCGTCGGCGATCATCTTGGCGGCCGCGTAGGTGGTCGCGGGGTCGACGGTGTAGAGCTGCAGCGAGCGGGGCGACTCGTCGGGGGCGAACGTGGTCATGTGCATGGTGACCGGGTGTCGCTCGACGAGCGCGCGGGCGGTCACCATCTCGCAGACATAGAGTCCGCTGACGGTGCCGACCTTGGACTGCTCCAGCTCACGGCACAGCGTCCGGAATGCGACGTTGGTAACGCCCGCCATCGGTGCCAGTACCACCGGGCTGGCGAGCGCGATGGAACCGATGCGCACCGCTTGGTTACCGCCGGCTCATGGTCAGCGTGCCCGCGGTCTGATGCAGCTCGGCTGCCGTGGTCCTCTTGCCGGTGCGGGCTTCACGGTCGAGCTGGCGCTGCTTGGAGACCTCGAACTTGTCGCAGGTTTGCTCGAGCTCCTTGATCAGCACACCCAGATCGTCGCGCAAGGCGGCGGCCTCACCGGTGAAGTCCTCGCGCTCGAAGATGCGCCATTTCCTCAACACCGGCATGACGACCTCGTCGAGGTGGATGCGTGGGTCGTACACGCCGCCGACGGCGATCATCACGGCCTTGCGCCGGAACTCGGGCACCTGGTAGCCGGGCATCTGGAAGTTGCGCAGCACCTTGTGCAGCGACTTCATCGCCTGATTGGGCGCGATCTCGAACCCGGCCTCGGTGACGTCGCGGTAGAAGATCATGTGCAGGTTCTCGTCGGCAGAGATCTTGGCCAGCAACTGGTCGGCGATCGTGTCGTTGCACGCCTTACCGGTGTTGCGGTGCGAGATCCGGGTCGCCAACTCCTGGAAGGTCACGTAGGTGACCGAATCGAACAGGCTCTCGGCGAACAGGTCTTCCCGAACCTGGTGGTTCTGGCCGGGACTGAAGCCGCGGTTGACCACCTCGATGCGCAGCTTCTCCAGCTCGATCGGGTCGACCGCGCGCGTGACCACCAGGTAGTCGCGCAGCGCGATGCCGTGCCGGTTCTCCTCTGCGGTCCACCGGTTGACCCACTGGCCCCAGGGGCCGTCCATGCTGAAGTTCATCGCGATCTCGCGGTGGTAGGACGGCAGGTTGTCTTCGGTCATCAGGTTCTGGACCATCGCCACCTGGGCGACGTCAGTGAGCTTGGATTGCCCCGGCTCCCAGTCCTGCCCACCGAGCGCGTAGTAGTTCTTGCCGTCCGACCACGGGATGTAGTCGTGCGGGTTCCAGTTCTTGTGCATGCTCTCGTGCCGGTTCAGGTACTTCTCGACGGCCGGCTGGAGTTCGTGCAACAGCTGTAGGTTTGTCAGCTCGGCTGACATAGGGCCTCCAGTTATCTGTGTCGATGGGTAGCAGTCAATATATCTGTGTACTTCGGTAGCAGCAAGTTCCTCATCAGGCGTGGCTGATAACGGTTTGACATCGCGATCAGCCCCCAGTTTTACGGCTTGCCGATGCGGCCCAATCGAAAACCCGTTACTGCGAATTGCCGAGCTCTCCGGCGGGGACGTACGGGGCCGCCGTGATGTAGAGCATGTTGATGCAGTAGTCGATGAACTGTTTGCGGGTCGCCCCGAGCTGGCCATGCAGGTAGGCGGTGAACAGGCTCGACAGGCCGCCGACCAGGCTGGTGGCGATCATCTTCTGCAGCACGGCATCGCCGATCCGGGACAGCTTGCGCTGCAGCAAGTCGATGAAGTTGGGCATCCACTCCGCGCCCGACCGGGTCAGCACCGGCTCCACCGCGGGCGCCAGCAACAGCACCCGCCCGCGGACGGGGTCGTCCACCATCAGTTCGACGAAGCGTTCGACGGCCTCCCGCGGGGTCGTCGCCGACGTCAGGGTGTTCATCGCGCGCGTGCAGACGTCGTCGTAGACCGCGCGGACGAATTCGTCACGGTCGGCGAAGCTTTCGTAGAAGTAGCGCTCGGTCAGCGCCGCCTTGCGGCACACCGCGCGCACGGTCAGCGCCGGTCCCCCGGAACCGCCGAGCAGCTGCACGCCGGCGCTGATCAGGTTGTCACGACGAAGCGCGAGGCGACTCTCCAAGGGGACGCCGGTCCAGCGCCCCCGTCGTTGACCCGTCTGCACATCGCTCCTAAGCTGAAAATGACAACGGCCGTAGTCAAAAATTTAGATACCTACAGGAATCCAATAGTGACTCAAGATACGTCCGCATCGCACCCCCTGACCAGCGACGCGACCGGCGCCCCTGAGCAGTCGAGTTCGGCCGGACCGACCGACGGGTCCAGCGGCGTCGCGGCGGGCTGCCCGGTATCGCCCCTGGGCTACGAGGCGCCGCCGGCACCGCTGGGGCCCGATTCCCTGACCTGGCGGTATTTCGGGGACTGGCGGGGCATGCTGCAGGGCCCGTGGGCCGGATCGATGCAGAACATGCACCCCCAACTGGGCGCGGCGGTCCTCGACCACTCCACCTTCTTCCGCGAGCGGTGGCCGCGTCTGCTGCGTTCGTTGTATCCCATCGGGGGAGTGGTCTTCGACGGTGACCGCGCACCGGTCACCGGCGCCGAGGTGCGCGATTACCACACCGACATCAAGGGGGTCGACGACCAGGGCCGCCGCTACCACGCGTTGAACCCCGACGTCTTCTACTGGGCGCACTCCACCTTCTTCATGGGCACCATTCACGTGGCCGAACGGTTCTGTGGCGGGATCACCGAGGCGCAGAAGCGTCAACTGTTCGACGAACATGTCGAGTGGTACCGCATGTACGGCATGAGCATGCGGCCCGTGCCGAAGTCGTGGGAGGAGTTCCAGGCCTACTGGGACCACATGTGCCGCAACGTGCTGGAGAGCAACGAGGCCGCACGTGCCGTGCTCGATCTGAGCGTATTGCCCAAACCGCCTTTCGCGCAATGGATTCCGGATCCCTTGTGGGCCATGCAGCGCAAATTGATGGCCCCGTTTTTCGTCTGGCTGACGGTCGGCCTGTACGACCCTCCGGTGCGGGAGCTGATGGGCTACCAATGGTCGCGCCGCGACGAGTGGCTGCACCGGCGTTTTGGCGACCTGGTTCGTTTCGTATTTGCCCTGGTGCCAAGCAGATTCCGTAAGCACCCGCGGGCCCGTGCCGGTTTGGACCGCGCCAGCGGGCGAATCCCGCTCGATACCCCGCTGGTGCAAACTCCGGCGCGCAACCTGCCGCCCGTCGAGGAGCGCGGGGATCCCAAGCACTACTGCCCGATGGTGTCTTAGCCGTACGACGATGCAGCCCGCGGACCGGGGTGTGAAGGAGTACGGCAATTGTGCCCTGAGCCCGCTGGGTCGCCGTCCGCCCTAGGCGTGGGCGTGGGCGTGAACGTCCTCGAGTCCCGCCTGGTGCACGTGCCGATGATTGTGTTGCGTCCCGTCGGCGTGCGCGTGGGAGTGCTCGTGCTCCACATGGTCATGCTCGTGGGACGTGTGCGCGTGGGCGTGCGTCACGTCGCCGTGCTGATGCGCGTGCGCGTGGGGCGCGTCGTGGGTGTGCTCTTCGCTCATCGGTGATGCCTCCTTGGGTGAAATGCCTTGTGCTTCCGGCCCGCTCAGCGGCTGGCGCTGCGGTGTCGGTTCGGTGTGGGCGACGATCCGGCTACCGCCTTGAGGCTGTCGTCACCGCGGTGGTGACCGGGAACCCCGGGGCCGGCGTGCTCGGCGTTGAAAACGGCGTCGATGACGAGCTGGCGGACGTGGTCGTTCTCCAGGCTGTAGAAGACCGTGGTGCCTTCCCGGCGGGTGCGGACCAGACGTGCCATCCGCAACTTCGCGAGGTGCTGGGAAACCGACGGCGCCGGCTTGCCCACGTGCTCGGCGAGTTCGTTGACCGACATCTCGTGGTCGGTCAACGACCAGAGCACCTGCACGCGGGTGGCATCGGCCAGCATCCGGAAGACTTCGACCACCAGGCCTGCCTGGTCGTCGGGGAGGCGCCCTTTGCTATTACCTGCATGCATACGCAGATATTAGCGAAAGACGGCGGGCTGCCAAGCGGCTCAGGCCGGCGGGACGACCGTCGTCTGGCGCCGGCCGCCATTGCGCTCGTTCCAGAGCCTGTAGACCTCTATCGCGCCCTGGCGGGGGTCGTAGCGCATCGGCAGGCGCCGCCGGTCCCAGTCCTTCGCGAATTCGTCATAGAACGTGGACAACTCGAAATACTTGCGGTCATCGGCGTAGTACTGCTCGTAGCTGTCGCGGGTGGTCAAGAACACGACCTCCCGGGGCGAGCAGTAGTACAGCGAACCCAGGCACATCGGGCACGGGTGGGCCAGCACGTAGATCGTGGCGTCGACGAGGTGTTCGGTGCCCAGCTTCATGCAGGCCTCGCGGATGGCGAGTATTTCCGCGTGGGCGGTCGGGTCGTTCGTCTGGGCCACCTGGTTGGCGCTCTCGGCGAGCACCTCGCCGTCCTTGACGATCACCGTGGCGAAGGGGCGGCCGCCATCGGTCACGTTGCGACGAGCCAGTTCGATCGTTCGTTGAGCGAAGTCGGTCACGGGTCCTCCGGTGCAGGACGGGAGCAGATAAGTCGGAGAGTAGCCCTGTCGGTGCCGCACCGAGCCTGTGATGTTAACTAGATTGTCTATCTTTTTTCGGACCCGACTGAAGGGGCATCATGGCGCGCACCGATCGTGATCGTTGGGACCTGGCGACAAGCGTCGGGGCGACGGCGACCATGGTGGCCGCCCAGCGGGCGCTGTCCTCCGACGCGAAGTTGATCGACGATCCGTATGCCGCCCCGCTGGTGCGGGCGGTCGGGATCGACGTCTACGTCCGGCTGGTGAACGGGGAAATCGCGGCCGAGGGGAACACCGAGTTCGATCCCCAGCGGATGGCGCAGGGAATGGCCTGCCGAACCCGATTTTATGACCAGTTTTTTCTGGACGCGACCCGCAGCGGCATCGGCCAGGCCGTGATCCTGGCGTCGGGCCTGGATTCCCGCGCCTACCGCCTGCCCTGGCCGGCCGGGACCGTCGTCTACGAGGTCGACATGCCAGAGGTCATCGAGTTCAAGACCCTGACCCTGGGCGATCTGGGCGCGGAGCCGACCGCCGAGCGGCGCACCGTCGCCGTCGATCTGCGCGACGATTGGGCTTCGGCCCTGCAGGCCGCGGGATTCGATCCGCAGGCCCCCTCGGCGTGGAGCGCCGAAGGCTTGGTGGTCTACCTGCCGGACGAAGCTCAGGACGCGCTGTTCGACAACATCACCGCGCTCAGCGCCCCCGGCAGCCGCCTCGCTTTCGAATTTGTGCCCGACACTGCAGTTTTCGCCGACCCGCGGTGGCGCGCCCACCACGACCGGATGAGCGAACTCGGCTTCGAGATCGACTTCAACGACCTCGTCTATCACGGCCGGCGCAGCCATATCGTCGACCACCTGAACCGGCGCGGCTGGCAGACCTCCTCGACAACGGTCGCGGAGCTGCACGCGGCGAACGGATTCGCCTACGCCGACGACGACGTCGCCGCGGCCTTCGCCGATGTGACGTACTGCAGCGCTGCGCTCGGGTGATGAGCGGTCATCGGTCGCGCGCGGCGAGCGCCATGCGCGATGTGGTGCCCCCACTAGGACTCGAACCTAGGACCTGCGGATTAAAAGTCCGTAGCTCTACCAACTGAGCTATAGGGGCCGCGGAGATTCAGGATACTTGGACCGAAAACCCGGCTCGTTTGAGGATTGGGCACACCGTGACCTAAGCTGACGTGGCTCCCAACGAAACCACGTTGCGAGTACCCCGGAGTGATTCGGTTCTGGCCCCCATCGTCTAGTGGCCTAGGACGCCGCCCTTTCACGGCGGTAGCACGGGTTCGAATCCCGTTGGGGGTACGCGACGCGGTGACGCGGAGCAGCAGCAAGGCCCTGTGGCGCAGTTGGTTAGCGCGCCGCCCTGTCACGGCGGAGGTCGCGGGTTCGAGTCCCGTCAGGGTCGCCAGCGCGGCGAGGCACTCGCTGCCTTCCGGCCAGGTAGCTCAGTCGGTACGAGCGTCCGCCTGAAAAGCGGAAGGTCGGCGGTTCGATCCCGCCCCTGGCCACCAAGTATCTGTGCATTTCAGCGCCCCTTTTCGCTCTGTCTACGAACTCGTCATCACCGATTCGGACTCGGCGATGGGGCCAATATGGGGCCAAAAACGAGGTGCCGTCGCTGCCAACTCTGTATCGGATCCGTCCCCCTCGACTCTCCGCTGTCTTCGAGCGGAGCCCTACGCGACATGCGCGTGGCCAGTGGCGATTGCACTAGCACCTGCGAGGCACAATTGCGTCGTGCCCGTTCGCTGGTCAGTCGTGGCTGCCGACGACTGGGCTGTCGCTGGCCTCGAGAGCCAGGGCCAGCATCCGCACGACTGGCTCAAACATCCGTCGAGAGAGCGTACCTGGCTGTTCAAACCCGCACGGCCAGAGCGCGATCGTTCCCTCGGGGAAGACACTGTGGAGAAGCTCGGAAGCGAGATGGCTCGGCTGGTCGGAGTGCCGGCGGCCACGGTCGAACTAGCCACTCGGGGCGGGGTGCGTGGCGCATTGGTTGAAGACGTGCGATTGCCAGAGTGGGAATTGCAGGCAGGGCAGGCGCTAATGCCAGAGGTGGTTATCGATTACGACCCGACTGATCCTGAAGCGCGCGGATACAATGTCGGCTCTATCAGGCAGGCACTCACACGGTTTGGATCACCGCCAGGCTCATCGATGCCTACGTCGTTTCGGGCTTTCGATGCGTTCGCAGGATATCTCCTGTTTGACGCGTTGATCGCGCATGGAGATCGCCACGACCGCAACTGGGCCGTCCTTGTGCCGCCGCCGGACGTATCCGAGCCCTCTTTCGACCACGCAGCTAGCCTCGGCTTTACGTTGAGCGACGAACTGCGCGCCGAGCACTTACGCGACGGAACAGTGATGAAATGGGCAGAACGTGGGCACGCGAGCCGATTTGAGCATCGCAAGGGCACGCGTTGGCAGACACTCGTGGACCTGGCAGGCGACGCCATCAGACTCTGTGGACCGAGCACCCGCGAGTACTGGCGTGAACGGATACTGTCGCTTGAACGGCGGACCGTTGAGGACCTATTTGCTTCTGCCCCAGGGATGACGGAGACTGCGCACCGTTTCACGGTCGAACTCGTCAAGATTAATCGAGAGAGGTTGCTCGATGTCCTCGCCTGAATTGCTGTTATCGCGGACGTCAATGGCCACGCGACGCTTCGCTGTCGCATGGCGGAACCGGCGGCGACGCTTAAATTACGCCGGTGGCCGTACTAGACCACGGTGCCAAAGGCTATCGATTCCAGTACCT
>NZ_JAEKMI010000050.1 GCF_020217485.1 Mycobacterium sp. WUMAC-067
TTGGGTCGGGAGCGAAGCCGGGCCGAGACGGCGAAGGCCGGGCGCGACCCGAAGAAGAAAGACAAGACGGAGGAATCCGCAACGACCCCTCAGGTGTCGGCGGGGGGACCGATCACGAGCATCGCCGCCGAGCTGCGCGAGCTGGCGTCGCTGCGCGACGCCGGAATCCTGACGCAGCAGGAATTCGAAGAGCAGAAAAAGCGCCTGCTTCCTGGCTGATCCGACCGACCATCGCCCTTGCCGCCCGCGCGTATAGATCAGTGGTGACGCGCTCCGGTTTGAGGCACAGTGGGCAGTGACGCTCGAGTGAAGGTGCCTATGGAGAAGTCGTCGGCCGGCCACGGCCCCGGTGCCGTGCAGATGCGCGTGGCGGCGTTGCTCCGCTACCCGGTGAAGTCCATGCTCGGCGAAACGCTCGATGCCCTGTCGGTCGACGAGCGTGGTGCCGAGGGCGACCGGCGGCTGGCACTCGTGGACGGCGAAACCGGCCACGTGGCCAGCGCCAAGAATCCACGGCTCTGGCGGAGCCTCTTGACGTGCACCGCCCACGCGGGCGCCGAGGGCGTGAGCATCAGGCTGCCCGACGGGACGAACGTGGCCTTCGACGACCCCGGTGTCGACGAGCTGATCTCCCGATTGACCGGACGACCGGTCCAACTCGTGGCCCAGCGGCCCGAGGGGGCGACGCTGGTCCGCCCCGATCCGGAGAAACTGCTCGAACTCGGTCTCGACGCCGAGGTCGACGGCCGTATCCTGCGGATCGCCCAGGCCACCCCGGGGGACTCGTTCACCGACGAAGCCCCACTGCACGCGATCACGACGGCAACCCTCGAGCACATCGGTGTGGAGGCTCTGCGGTACCGGCCGAATCTGGTGATCGCGACACCGCCGGACTATCCGCCGTACGCCGAAAACGACTGGGTCGGAAGCGATATCACCGTCGGTGAGGCGCGACTGCGGGTGCTGACCGCCACCTCCCGGTGCGTGGTTCCCACGCTCGAACACGGCGCGCTGCCGCGGGCCCCGCAGGCGCTTCGCATCCCCGCGAAGGAAAACCGGTTGAACACGGGCGGTCACGGGGCGCAGGCCTGCGCGGGCGCCTACCTCTCGGTGGTCACCAAAGGCGTTATCCGCGTGGGGGATCCGGTCAGCATCCAGCCGTAGCCACGGCCGTCGCCCACCCAGATTGCGCAACGCCGTGTCGAGTTCTTCGGCTTGCTCGGCCAGCTCGCGCCAGCCGGCGACGGTCACACTCCTGGCCGCATCGCCACCCGGATGCAGTTGTCCTTCTTGTTCTTGAACAAGTCGTAGGCCCGTACGCCCTCGTCGAGCGGCACGTCGTGGGTGATCAGTTTCGCCGGGTCGAGGTCGCCCTGCTCGACGTAGTCGAAAAGCCGGGTTATGTAGTTGATCACCGAATGGCCGGCGGGCCAACACTTTCCGTGTGGACCACCGCGTTCATGTCTCGCGGTCGCCCGGGGTGTCCTTAGTTTTCCGAGTTCGGTGTGGGGCTTTGCGCGGACTCCCACTTCGCCTCGAGGGACCTTTCCACCGCGGTGCCGGCGGCCACGTCGAGCTGAAAGGTCTCCCCGCTGTCGCTTTCCAGCGTGACGAGGTATCCCGCATCGGTGGAGTCTTTGAACACGACTTTGTAGGGCTGTGCACCGGAGCCGCGGTCAACGGCGATGATGTCGCCAGGGGTGACGTCGTCGATGAGGTCGTTACCGGAGGCTTTGGACATACCGTCGACCGTAGCCGATGTCCGTCCGCCGCCGCCGAGGCCAGGTCAGGGCTGCAGGAATGCCTTGATGGCACGCCGCTCGTCCATGGCCCGGTAGGCCTCGGCGACTTGTTCAAGCGGCAGGTGCAGGTCGAACACCTTGCCGGGATTGATTCGCCCGTCGAGCACCGACTCGATCAGGTCGGGCAGGAAGTGCCGGACCGGGGCGGGACCACCGCGGAGCCCGACCTGGGTCCTGAAGAGTTGCTCGCCGGTGATGCTGACGTCGTGGGGGACGCCCACGAATCCGACGAAGGCGCCGGGGCGGGCGGATTGAATGGCTTGCTGCATGGATTGGCCGGTGCCCACGCATTCCAGCACGGCGTCGGCGCCGACGCCCTCGGTCATGTCCTTGATGACGGCGACACCGTCGTCGCCGCGCTCGGTGACGATGTCGGTGGCGCCGAACTCGCGCGCCAGCTTCTGTCGGGGCTCGTGGCGGCTCATCGCGATGATCCGCTCGGCGCCCTTTTCGCGGGCGGCCAGCACCGCACACAATCCGACCGCGCCGTCACCGACGACGGCCACCGTCATGCCGGGAGCGACGTTGGCCGCTTCGGCGGCGAACCACCCGGTCCCCATCACGTCCGACAGGGTCAGTAGGTCCGGAATCGAGTCCTGGTCGGGTTGGTCGGGGAGTGCGACCAGGCTGCCGTCGGCCATCGGGATGCGCACCAACTCCGCTTGGCAACCGCTCATCAGCACCCCGTGCACACACGAAGTTTGAACTCCGTTGCGGCAGTTCGGACAGGTGCCGTCGGACGCGAAAAAGGATCCGATGACGAACTGGCCGGGCTTGACCGAGCTGACCTCGCTGCCAACGGCTTCGACGACGCCGCAGTATTCGTGACCGAACGGCTTGGGCTCGGGAACGGGGTTGATGCCGCGGTAGTCCCAGAGATCCGAGCCGCAGACGCAGGTGGCGGTGGTGCGGACGATGGCGTCGGTCGGGGCGACGATCTCGGGATCCGGGATGTCCTCGAAACGGACATCGCCGGCGCCGTAAATGACAGCTCCTCGCATAGTGCCTTCCCTCTCCCGGCGGTGGCGGCCGACCTACCCAAATCGATGGGTTTCAACCGCGCCTGGACGCCATTTGATGTTCCGCATCCGTCGAGTTGGACTCGATGGCCATGCCGGCAAGGGTAACGCCACGCCCGTCTTTCGCGCACGGCAAGGAGCCTTTGCCGCGAAAGATGTTGAGGCAGTTACCGATTCACGACCTCCGATCGCGGCGATGAAGTCCTGGCGATCAGTGACCCAGTTCACGTCGTGTTTGATCGGCCGGGTCCGTGGAATCCCCATGCGTGAACGAACGTTCTTGGCCAACGCCTCAAGGAGATTTCGATGAGTAAGCACAACAAGGCCGACGAAGCGCGTAGGGGCCTGATCGATTCGGTCAAAGGCAAAGCCAAAGAGGTCGTCGGCGCCGTCACGGGCAATGATTCGCTGACCGCCGAAGGGCAGCTCGAGCAGACCCAGGCGCACGAGCGCAAAGAAGCGAACGCAACCGAGGCGGTCGCCGAGGCTCAGGCCAAGCAAGCGCGGGATGACGCGGCCGAAGCGAAGGCGGACGGCGCCCAGCAACGCCTGGCGGCGAACGCCCACGCGGTCGCCGCGGAGGACTCGATCGAAGCCCGACAGGCCGCTCAGAGACGCGCGGCCGACCAGGCAGCGCAGCGGAGCGCCGCCTCGGAACAAACTCGGGCTGAGCTCGACGCACAGCAGCAGATACAGCGGGCCCGGGCCGACGAGCGAGAGGAAATCGGTGAGGCGACGCAGGACGTCGTCGATGCCGCCGCCCAGCATCAAACCTCGGTGCAGGTGGCCGCCAACGAAAAAGCGGAGGCCGATCGCCTTCGCCACCATGCCCGGAACGTGTCCGACGAAGCCGACCTGCCCTGAGGGCGGGCCACGTACAGGAGAAGATGATGAAGATATCCGACGCCCCGTTGGCAGTTCTGCGGTTTCACTACCAACTCGCCCGGTTCCCCTTGCAGTTGATCGAGGATCGGGTCGTCACCCGGATCCCGGCGGAAGCGCGTGCGCGACTGCTCTATGAGCGCTCGCTCGGCATGCTTGACAGCACGGTCGGGAATGCGCTCGGCGACCCGCAGCTGGTCGAGCGGGGAACAGCGCTCGTCGAACGCAGCGACGCGCTGGGACGTGCCGCGCAGCTGGAGGCGACCGCCGCGGTTAGGAAGAAGCAGGCCGACGCGAAGTTGACGGCTGCTCGTGAGGAGGCGATCGAGGAACGTCAGGAAGCGCAGGCGGCGACGGCTCAGGAGATCGCGCAGGCGCGCAATGCCGCCGAGGACCGCAAACGGCAAGCGGCACAGTCGGCCCAGAAGAAGAGCGCCTCGGCGAAGCAGCGCGTCGACGAGGTGGCCACCAAGCAGAAGGACGCGGTCGAATCGGCCAAACGACAGGTGGAGAACAGGACTCAGGCCGCCGAGCGCGCCGCGTCCAAGGCTTCCGCCGCCAAACTCGATGAGGCCGAGGACAAGCTAGGCGAGGCCGCCGGCAAGCGCGCCGAAGCGGATCGTGTCGCGGAATTGGCGGCCGCCGAAAAGCAAGAACGGCAGGAGCAGCGGGCGAACGACTGACCGCGGCTCAGGTGCGCGGCGCAGTTTGGTTGATCTTGTCGGCCGCGAACGTCGCGGCCTGGGCGGTCATCCCGGCGTCGATGTAGGACACGTGCGCCATGATGTTGCCGCCGCCGGAGCAGATCGGGTCATCGGGGGCGCACAGGCTGATGGTCTTGGCGCCGTAGGCCGGATTGATCGTCGGGAGCGGTTGGCCGCCCCACAACATGGTGGAGAAGCCGCTGGTGGGTTCGCCGAAGAGGGCGACGGCGGCCACATGATCGGCCGCCGAGGCGGGCAGCGAGTTGGTGGCGAGGTCGATCACCGTCGAGCCCTGCGAGTATCCGCCGAGCACGATCCGGGAGTTCGGGCAGTTGGCCACGGTGTCCTGGATGTGAGCGCTCGCGTCATTGGCGCCGGCGTTCGCGCTGTTGTGGTAGTCGTCGTTGGCCGGGTAGTTGACGGCGTAGACGTCGACGGACCGTCCGCCGAGCTGCGACGTGAGCGAGTCGACGAATGCCTGGCCGATGTTGCCGAGGCCGGGCTCCTGGTGGGTGCCGCGGGCGAAGACCACCGAGACGTCCGAGCATGGATCGGCGGCCGCGGTAGGAGCACCGATGGGTGCACTCAGCGCCGCCCACGCCGTCACCACCGAGATACCAACGAAGCGAGCAAGTCTGCGTGCATTCATCCCCGAATCCTGACACATGCTCCGCCCCGACGGTGGCGGTGGCCGGTTCTGCGGGATCCGTGAGGCGTCAGCGGCCACGCCACTGCGGTTTGCGTTTCTCGCCCCATGCCCGAAGACCCTCCGCGACGTCTTCGGTCGCGCCGGCCACCTTGCGCATGGTCTCCCCGAAGCGCACCGACTCGATCCAGCCCATGTCCGCGGTCCGCCAGGCCACCTCCTTGGTCGCCCGCTGGGCCAAGGGGGCGGCCTCGGTGAGGGTGCGGGCCCAGGCCTGCGCTTCGGCCTGCAGTTGGTCGGGCTCGACGAGTCTCCAGACCAGGCCGACCTCTTTCGCCCGCTCGGCGCTCATCGGTTTCCCGGTCAGCAGCAGTTCCATGGCGTTGGCCCAGCCCACCCGCTGCGGCAGCCGGATCGCCCCGACGATGGTGGGCACCCCGATCGAGACCTCGGGGAAACAGAAGGTGGCCTCGGTGCTGGCGATGACGAAGTCACAGAACAACACGCCGGTCACGCCGTAGCCGATGCAGGGACCGTGCACGGCGGCGATGGTCGGCTTGAAGAGTTCCATGCCGCTCTCGAACGAGTTGATTGTCGGTTTCTCCCAGAAGGTGCCGCCGAACGTGCCGACGGAGCCCTCGCCGTCCTTGAGGTCGCCGCCGGCGCAGAAAACGCTGCCGTTGGCCGTCAGGATCCCGACCCAGGCGTCCAGGTCGTCGCGGAAACGATCCCAGGCGGCGTTGAGGTCCTGGCGCAGCGCGCCGTTGATGGCGTTGCGCGCCTCCGGGCGATTCAGCGTGATGGTGGCGACGTGATCGTGCAGCTCATAGGTGACCAGGCTCATGACTGCAGACTATTGCGCCGGGCGCAGCGAGCACGCCATCAGCCGGGGGCTAACCGTCCTCATGGCGCGCGGGAGTGGTGGGAGTCGTCGGAAACGCCAAGGCGCCCAATGGCCTTCGCGGGCATCCGCTTGACGTCATCGAACCGCACGCTGACACGCTCAAAGGCCTTGACGCGTTCGGCCTTGACTTTCTTGGTGTAGGTCCTGCGGTCGGCGGGTGTGAGGTCCGCGTCGTCGCTGAACGCGCTGAGCAGCGCGCGCGGGTACAGCTTGTCCACCAAGACGACGTTCACCTCGGCGCACAGCACCAGCGCCACCGACGCGAGGAACAGAAAGGCCAACGCCCCCAACACCAGTGCGAACACACTGTTGGTCGCGCTGGCCCGCTTCACGGTGTGCGCAACGTAGCCCGCCCCGAACCACTGCAGCATCTGCCAAATCAAGGCCGCGGCGACCGCGCCGGGCAACACCTGCCGGTAGGTCAGTGCCCGCGCGGTCGTCACGCGGAAAGCCACCAGGCAGATCAACGCGTTGATCGCGACGGCGGCGAGCGCGAGGCCGACGGTTTCGGCGATGCCGACGGCGCCGGCGGCGTGTCCGGCCGCGGCCAACACGGTGGCCGCGATGGCCGCCGAACCGAGCACCAACAGCAGCAGGGCGCTCCGCAACCTGGACCGAATGGGGTTGGGCCGCTTGTGCTTCGGGACCGCCCACACCGAATCCATCGCGTTCTGCAGCGCTTGTCCCACGCCCAGCCCGCCGTAGAGCGCCCCGAGCAGGCCCACGACCACGCCCACCGTGCCTCCGCTGAGCCCCTCGGGGTGATGCAGCTGGCTGCCGAGGACGGGGAACTGGCTCAGCGTGCTGTGCAGCACCTGCGCCTGTAGATCGGGTCGGCCGGCCAGCACCACTCCCAGCGCGGTGGTCAGCAGCAATAGCAGCGGGAACAGGGATACCAGTCCGTAGTAGGTGAGCAGTGCGGCGAGGTAACCGCCTTGGTCGTCGTTGTATTTGTAGATGACGGCGACGATCACGCCGACGGTTCGATTCCGCCGCTGCAGCCCGTCTAACCAACCGACCATCGCCGATCACGTCCCCCGCACAAGCCCACAACAATTCGCTCGCGAGGTCATACCCGAATTCGGCCGACGTCAATCGTGCTGGTCGCCGTGGGGTTTTGGGGCGCCGCCCGGGTGGGTGCCTATCGTGTGCGGGGTGGCCGAACCGTCTGTAGCGCAGTTGCGCAACGAGCTCGACGGCCTGACCTTGCGCGACGCCGCCCGCATCGGCAGGCGCCTGAAGAGCCTCCGCGGTGCCCCGCCCGAGAAGCTGCGGCGGCTCGCCGACGAGATCGCGGCGGCCCGGCCGATCATCGCGGCCCGCCGCGCCGCCGTCCCGAACGTCTCCTATCCCGACCTGCCGGTCAGCGAACGGCGGCAGGAAATCGCCGATGCGATCCGCGCGCATCAGGTGGTGGTGATCGCGGGGGAGACCGGGTCGGGCAAAACCACCCAGCTGCCCAAGATCTGCCTGGAGGCAGGCCGCGGCATCCGCGGAACCATCGGGCACACCCAACCCCGCCGGCTGGCCGCGCGCACCGTCGCCCAGCGCATTGCCGACGAGCTGGGCAGCCAGCTCGGCGAGACCGTCGGCTACACCGTGCGGTTCACCGACCGGGTCAGCGATCGCACGCTGGTCAAGCTGATGACCGACGGCATCCTGCTCGCCGAGATCCAGCGCGACCGCCGCCTGCTGCGCTACGACACCCTGATCCTCGACGAGGCCCACGAGCGCAGCCTGAACATCGATTTCCTGCTCGGCTATCTGCGCGAGTTGTTGCCGCGCCGGCCCGATTTGAAGGTGATCATCACGTCGGCCACCATCGAGCCGCAGCGCTTCGCGGACCATTTCGGCGGAGCGCCGATCATCGAGGTGTCCGGGCGGACGTACCCGGTGGAAATCCGCTATCGGCCACTGGAAGTCCCTGTGCCGGTTGGATCTGACGATGATCCCGACGACCCCGACCACGAGATCGTCCGCACCGAGACCCGCGACGAGGTCGAGGCGATCGTCGACGCCATCGGTGAACTGCAGGCCGAGCCGCCCGGGGACGTCCTCGTCTTCCTCTCGGGTGAACGCGAGATCCGTGACACCGCAGAGGCTTTGAGTGGGCTCAAGCACACCGAGGTGCTTCCGCTGTACGCCCGGCTGCCCACCGCCGAGCAACAAAAGGTGTTCGCGCCGCACACCGGCCGCCGCGTCGTGCTGGCGACCAACGTCGCCGAGACGTCGTTGACCGTGCCGGGGATCCGCTACGTCATCGACCCGGGCAACGCCCGGATTTCGCGCTACAGCCGCCGCCTGAAGGTGCAGCGTCTACCGATCGAGCCCATCTCCCAGGCGTCCGCGGCGCAGCGCGCCGGCCGGTGTGGCCGGGTCGCGCCCGGTGTCTGCATCCGGCTGTACTCCGAGCAGGACTTCGCGTCCCGGCCGCGCTACACCGAGCCCGAGATCCTGCGGACGAACCTCGCCGCCGTGCTGCTGCAGATGGCGGCGCTGCAGCTCGGCGACATCGACGAGTTCCCCTTCCTCGATCCGCCGGACCGGCGCAGCATCCGTGACGGCGTGCAACTGCTGCAGGAGCTCGGCGCGTTCGACGGCCAGGGCGCGATCACCGAGCTCGGCCGCCGCCTCGCCCGACTGCCCGTCGACCCGAGGCTGGGCCGGATGATCCTGCAGTCCGAGACCGAGGGGTGCGTGCGCGAAATGCTGGTACTGGCCGCCGCGCTGACCATCCCGGACCCGCGGGAACGGCCGAGCGACCGCGAGGAGGCCGCCCGCCAACAGCACGCCCGCTTCGCCGACGAGCACTCCGACTTCATGTCGTACCTGCGCCTGTGGAGCTATCTCCGCGAACAACGGAAAACGTTATCCGGCAACGCGTTTCGGCGGATGTGCCGCTCCGAATTCCTGCACTACCTGCGCATCCGCGAATGGCAGGACCTGGCGGGGCAGCTGCGCAGCATCGCCCGCGACCTGGGGATCGTCGAGGACACCTCCGACGAGCCCGCCGATCCGGCCCGGGTGCACGCGGCGCTGGTCGCCGGGCTGCTGTCGCATGTGGGCATGCGCCGCGAGGACACTCGCGAGTATCTGGGCGCACGTAACGCGAACTTCGTGCTGGCACCCGGCTCGGCGCTCACTAAACGACCGCCGCGCTGGGTCGTGGTGGCCGAGCTGGTCGAGACCAGCCGCCTGTACGGGCGCACCGCCGCGCGCATCCAGCCGGAGGTCGTCGAGCGGGTCGCCGGCGACCTGGTGCAGCGCAACTACAGCGAGCCGCATTGGGACGCCAAGCGCGGCGAGGTGATGGCCTACGAGCGGGTGACCCTGTATGGGCTGCCGCTGGTGGCGCGCCGCCGCGTCGGGTACGCCCGCATCGAGCCGGTGCTGGCGCGGGAATTGTTCATCCGGCACGCCCTGGTGGAAGGGCAGTGGCAGACCCGCCATCACTTCTTTCGCGACAACGCCCGGTTGCGGGCCGAGCTCGAGGAGCTCGAGGAGCGGGCCCGCCGCCGCGACCTACTGGTGGGCGACGACGACGTCTACGCGCTCTACGACGCCCGCATCCCCGCCGAGGTGGTCTCGGCGCGGCATTTCGACGCGTGGTGGAAACGCCAGCGGCACAAGACACCCGAGCTGCTGACCTTCACCCGCGCCGAGCTGTTGCGCACCGACGACAAGGCCGACGCCGATCGGCCCACCACGTGGCGGACGGGTGACGCCGCGCTGCCGCTGACCTACCGGTTCGAGCCGGGAGCCGCCGACGACGGGGTCACGGTGCATGTACCGATCGACGTGCTGGCGCGCTTGGGTGGCGACGAGTTCGCGTGGCAGGTACCCGCGTTACGCGAGGAACTGGTGACCGCGCTCATCCGCTCACTGCCGAAAGACCTGCGCCGCAACTTCGTTCCCGCCCCCGACACGGCCCGCGCGGTGCTGGCCGCGATCGACCCGGCCGGCGAGCCGCTGCTGCCGGCGTTGCGGCGCGAATTGCGCCGTCGCACCGGGATTTCGGTACCCGTCGACGCCTTCGGCCTGGACAAGCTGCCGCCGCACCTGCGGGTGACGTTCGCGGTGGAGTCCGCCGACGGCGTTGAGGTCGCCCGCGGCAAGGATCTGCGCCAGCTGCAGGAACGCCTTACGGCGCCGGCCCGCCAAGCCGTCGCGCATGCAGTCGCCGCCGAGTTGGAGCGCACGGGATTGCGCACCTGGCCCGACGATCTCGACGAACTGCCCCGCGTCGTCGAGCGCGCGATCGAGGGACGCACGGTGCGGGGCTTTCCCGCGTTCGTCGACACCGGCGGGGCCGTCGACCTGAAGGTGTTCGCGACGTCGGAGGAACAGGATCGGGCGTTGGGCCCCGGCCTTCGGCGGCTGGTCCGGCTCAGCGTCCCCTCTCCAGTGAAAGCACTTGCGCGTCAACTTGATCCGCGCACCCGATTGACGCTCGGCGCCAACCCCGACGGCGACCTGCCCGCCCTGCTGGAGGACTGCGCCGACGCCGCGACCGACGCGCTCCTCACGGCACCGGCGTGGACACTGGGGGAGTTCATCGCATTGCGGGAACGGGCGGGAAAGACCCTGGCGCCCATGACCGCCGAGATTGTGCGGGGAGTCGAGCGCGTGCTGGCCGCCGCCCAGGAGGTGCAACTCGTGCTGCCCGCCAACCCGTCGCCCGCGCAGGCCGACGCGGTCGCCGACGTGCGCGCCCAGCTGGACCGGCTCTTGACGCCCGGCTTCGTCACCGCCACCGGGCGCGCGCACCTCGCCGATCTCACCCGCTACTTGGTCGCGATCCGTCGCCGCCTGGATGGGCTCGCCCGTGGCGTTCAGGCCGATCGGGAGCGCATGGATCGGGTGCACGCCGTGCAGGATGCCTACGACGAACTGCTGCGTGAGCTGCCGCACGCGGCGAAGACGGCCGCCGATGTCCGCGAAATCGCCCGCCAGATCGAGGAACTCAGGGTGAGCCTGTGGGCCCAGCAGCTCGGCACGCCGCGGCCGGTCAGCGAGCAGCGGATCTACCGCGCCATCGACGCCGTCCGCGATCGCTCCTGATTCTTTTCCCCGCCACTTTCAACCTATAGCGCACCCGGGGGCTTGCCGCAAGACCCGGGTGGTGACGCAAAATCGCTGTCCGAAACCGAAATTCGGGAGGAACGGGGTGGCGAAGTGGGTGTTTCGCAAACGTCGGAGGAGTCGCGTGGCGAAATCGAACATGGGGTGCTCATCGCTGGCGGCGGCCCGACGGGGCTGATGCTGGCCGGCGAATTGGGTTTGGCCGGGGTCGACGTCGCGATCGTCGAGCGGCGCGCCAACCAGGACTTGATCGGCTCGCGCGCCGGCGGCCTGCACGCCCGCACCATCGAAATCCTCGACCAGCGCGGCATCGCCGACCGGTTCTTGTCGCAGGGTCAGGTGGCGCAGGTGGCGGGTTTCGCCCAGATTCGGCTGGACATCAGCGACTTTCCCACCCGCCACCCGTACGGACTGGCGCTGTGGCAGAACCAGATCGAACGACTTCTGGCCGAGTGGGTCGGCGAGCTCGGCGTGCGGATCTACCGCGGCCGGGAGGTCGCGACTCTTACCCAAGACGGCACGGGCGTCGACGTCGTGCTCTCCGATGGCCGGGCGATGCGGGCGGGATATCTCGTCGGGTGCGACGGTGGACGCAGTGTCGTTCGCAAAGCGGCCGGCATCGAATTTCCGGGGTGGGATGCCACGACGAGCTATCTGCTTGCCGAGGCCGAAATGGATTTCAAGGACGGCCAATCCCCACCATGGGGTATCCGCCGGGACGCGCGCGGTGTCCATGCCCTGTCCAGCACCGAGGCGGGCGGACCGGTGCGGATCATGGTCACCGAACAGCACCTTCAAACCGGGGGCGAACCCGCACTGCACGAGTTGAGCCAGGCGCTCGTCGCCGTCTACGGGACGGATTACGGAATCCACAGTCCCCGTTGGGTTTCGCGATTCACCGATGCCGCCCGGCAGGCCTCATCCTATCGCGACGGACGCGTGCTGCTGGCCGGCGATGCCGCCCACGTCCACCACCCGGTGGGCGGGCAGGGGCTGAACACCGGCGTCCAGGATGCGGTGAACCTGGGGTGGAAGCTGGCCCAAGTGGTCAACAAAACCTCGCCCGACAGCCTCCTCGACACCTATCACACCGAACGGCACCCGGTCGCCCAACGGGTGCTGCGCAACTCGATCGCGCAGCTGGCGCTCCTTCGTGCGGACGACGGCACAGAGGCCCTGCGGGACACCATGTGCGAGCTGCTGGGCATGGAGGAGCCCCGCAAACGGTTCGCCGCGATGATGTCCGGACTGGACATCCGGTACGACCTCGGACAGGGGCACCCGCTTCTGGGGCGCCGCATGCCCGACCTGGACCTGGTCACCGCTGACGGTCCGCTGCGGGTGTTTGCCCTGCTGGGCGGTGGCCGGCCCGTGCTGCTCAATTTCGGCCAGGCCGGGTGCATCGACCTCGCGCCGTGGGCGGGACGGGTGCGCGTGGTCGACGCGAAACACGCTGGGGATTGGGAACTTCCGGCGCTGGGGACGGTGAGCCCGCCGGCCACGGTGTTGGTTCGGCCGGACGGATACGTTGCGTGGGTCGGCGAGGGGGCCGACCCGGCGCTTCGTGATGCCCTCAGCGTCTGGTTCGGACCACCCGCGGGGTGACGGGCGCGGGTCGCGAGCCGGCGAATCGGTGACTTGTTTTGCCCCGCGCACGGTGTATCGTGCGTGTTCCTTGATCATGAGCAGGAAGCACGCACCGTGGACATGGCAAGCGACCAATCGTCGACACCGCCGCTGAATTGGGCCGAAGCCCAACCCCTGCTGAGGCCGGTGCTGCGGCCGCAAAGCTACGCCAATCAACTGGTCAACACCGGGGCGCAGCCCTGGGTGCGCCCGGTGTTCCCGCACATCAACGAGATGGTCGTCGTCGACCTGCCCACGGTGCGGGCCATGGTGACGACGGCCGAAACCGGCGCGTGGGGCATCACCGGCGATCAGGCGTTCGCGGTGGCCCGGGAGAATCTGACCGCGCGGCAGCAGAGCTTCACACCGGGCGAAAAGTACCTGTTGAAGGACGACGACGGCGCCAGCTACGTCGACTCGATGATTTTGGCCGCGGGGTGGCTGGGTTCGCTGGCGGTAGCGGGCGGGCCTCGACCTCTGGTGTTCTTCCCCGGGGACGGGGCGTTGGTGCTGGGCACCGACGCCCCGGACGAGGTGCCCGAGCTCTTCGAGGCCGCCGAGCAGCTGTACCTCGAGGCCGAACAACCCGTCTCGCCCCAGGGCTACACCATCGAGGGCGCCGTCATCGTCCCGTTCGACCAGGCCGGCCCGCACCCGCTGCGCAGTTTTGGCCTGACGGCTCGAAGCCTTTTGGCCGCAAGGGAATACCAACATCAGACCGAATATCTGCGGGCGCATTACGAGCGCGAACTATTCCCGCAATACGTCGGCGAGGCGCAGGTGATCGACACTCCGTGGGGGCGGCGCACGACGACGGTTTGGGGGGAGGGCCCGGCCTGGGAGCTGCCGCACACCGATTACGTCACGTTTCTCATCGGCGATCCGTCGAACGTGACGGACAAGTTCACCGTGCCGTTCGCCACGGTGGTCGACGTGGTGGGCATCCTTCCCGTTGCGGGGATCACCCCCGTGCGATTTCGCGCCAACGAGTGGCCGGCGGCGGAAACGCTGGCGACGCTGAAAGCTCACGCCGTAGATCTGCCGAGCGGATGACCCGCTAGTCCGGCGGCTCGGTGTCCGAGCCTCGGACGGCGGCATGCTCCCGGTCGCTGGGCTTACCGGGGACGTCTTCGGCTTCGCGGTCCTCGGCGACCTTCTCCTCGAGCCGATCGACGATGTTCTCCAGCTCCTGAGCGCGGCTCAATGGGTCTTTGTCGGGTCTTGTCATGTCGCTTTCCGTTGGCTTGGTGAGGGGCGAACCCCGATGCCGGGAGCCCGCCGCTATCCCATACCCGATCGTGCGATCGCTAACCGAGCCGGCGGGCAGGAGACATAGGCGACAGAGCGCCGCGACGGTGGAATTATCGCAAGGGTGGCCACCGCGAAACCTCAGACCATCTCGTATCCGGCGCCCGACGCACGCCCGCGCCGCCACCATGCCGATCCGCTGGACCCCCACGTCATCGTCCTTTTCGGGGCGACGGGGGATCTGGCGAAGCGAAAGCTGCTCCCCGGTCTGGCGTACCTGGACCAGTCCGAGCTGGCACCCGACATCCAAATCGTCGCCACGTCGCTGGAGGATTTGACCGACGACGGATTCCGGGACCTCGCCAAGGACGCGATCGATTCGTTCGGCACGCACAAGCTCACGCCCGACCAATGGGCGAACTTCGCGAACATCATCACCTACGTCCCGCAGGGCGCCGGACCCGAAGCGCTGGCCGCCGCCGTCGCGGAGGCCGAAGCCAACCTGGGCGCCAAGGCCCGGCGATTGCATTACCTGTCGGTGCCGCCCAAGGCGGCGCGCGCGGTGATCAGCATGCTGCGCGACGCGAAACTGGTCGAACGCTCACGGGTGGTGATGGAGAAGCCTTTCGGCACCGATCTGGCCAGTGCGGTGGCGCTCAACGACTTCGTGCACGAAACCTTCGAGGAATCCCAGATTTTCCGTATCGACCACTTCTTGGGCAAAGAGGCCGCCCAGAACATCTTGGCGTTCCGCTTCGCCAACGGTCTGTTCGAACCGATCTGGAACCGCAACTTCATCGACCACATCCAAATCGATATCCCCGAAGCTTTGGGCCTGGATCAACGGGCGAGCTTCTACGAAGAAACCGGCGCCTACAAGGACATGGTGGTCACCCACCTGTTCCAGGTCATGGCGTTCGTGGTGATGGAGCCGCCGACGGCGCTCGAACCGTTTGCGATCAGCGAAGAGAAGAACAAGGTGTTCCGGTCGATGCTGCCGGTCAAGCCGTCGAATGTGGTTCGCGGCCAGTACCAGGGGTATCGCGACGAAGCCGGGGTGGCAAGGGATTCCGACACCGAGACGTTCATCGCCCTCAAGGTCGGCATCGACAACTGGAGGTGGGCCGGGGTGCCCATCTACCTGCGGACGGGTAAGAAGATGGCCGAAGGCATCCGCGTCATCTCGATCGCGTTCAAGGAGGCCCCGCGCACGATGTTCCCGCCGGGATCCGGAGTGGGAACCCAAGGCCCGGATCACCTCACGTTCGACCTGGCCGACAACTCGAAGGTGTCCCTGTCGTTCTACGGCAAGCGGCCCGGCCCCGGCATGAAGCTGGACAAGCTGTCGATGCAATTTTCGTCGCAGGAGATCGAGACGGTCGTGGATGTGCTGGAGGCCTACGAACGACTCATCCTCGACGCGATGCGCGGCGATCACACGCTGTTCAACACCGCCGAAGGCATCGAATCGTTATGGGAGCGTTCCGAAGAGCTGCTCACCGATCCGCCCGCGGTCAAGCTGTACCAGCCGGGGACGTGGGGGCCCAACGCGATTCACCAGTTGATCGCCCCCAACGCGTGGCGGTTGCCGTTCGAGCGGGAGTGGCGCGACGCCAGGCCCTGATGGGGGCGGCTCAGCTCAGTTCGGCGCTGAGATAACTGATGGCGTGGCGGAATTCCTTGAGGATCTCGTTGTCCGGCACCACGAAACCGTAGTCGGCATATACCTGTTCGGTGGGGTGGCGGGTGACGTTCCAGCCGGTGTCGGCCAGGTGCTCGGCGGCCGGACGGCGCGCGCCGAGCCAGACGAGTTCGGCGACGTCGATGTCGAGCCCGTGTTGACGCCAGGTGTTGCGCATGGCCCGCGCCCGTTCGTCGGTGAACACGCTCATATCGGTGATGTTCTCGGTGGCCAGGCGGCTGCCCGGCGCGCTGAGCGCGGTGATGTTGTCCAGCAGCCTGTCTTGGGCTTCCGGCGGCAGGTAGGGCAGCAGGCCTTCGGCGATCCAGGCGGTCGGGGAGTTGGTGTCAAACCCGCTGTCGCGCAGGGCGGTTGGCCAGTCATCGCGCAGATCGATGGCGACGGTGCGGCGCTCGGCGGTCGGTTCCGCGCCGAGCCGGGCGAGCGTGTCGGTCTTGAAGGAGATGACCTCGGGCTGGTCGACCTCGAAAACGACGGTGTCCGCCGGCCACGACAACCGGTAGGCCCGGGCATCGAGCCCGGCGGCCAGGATGACGGCCTGGCGCGCGCCGGCCGCCGTCGCGGCGCGGAAGAAATCGTCGAAGAACCTGGTCCGCACCGTCATCTGCTCGCGCCGCTGCTGCAGCGTCATCGGCGAATCGTCGCTGTCGAGCGGGATTTGGCCGTCCAGCATCCGGGTGAAAAAGGGGTGTCCGACCGCCCGCACCAACGGCTCGGCGAACCGGTCGTCGAGCAGCGGGTCCGGCTCGCGGGAAGCCAGCGCCCGGGAGGCCGCCACCATCGTCGCGGTCGCCCCCACGCTCGACGCCAGGTCCCAGCTATCGCCCTCGGTCCGTGCCGAATCAGTCGATGACATCCGTTTTCCCCTTCCGGGATCCAGTCGCCGCGTCGGCCGATCAGGCCCGCATTTGCGCGATGCGCGCGCCGCCACCCGCGACGACACATCGGTACCCGCAACGGTACTTTCTGCCTATGCCGCGGTCACCCCGCGCCCACCGCCTTGACCGCATTCCCGTGACGCTCGACGACAGGAAGTGAATCACGCTATGGCACCGACCTTGCGCCCGCGCCGATCCGCCCTGTACCTACCCGGAAACAAACCCCGGGCGCTGGAAAAGGGCAAATCGCTGCCGGCGGACGTGCTGATATTCGACCTCGAAGATGCCGTGGGGCCGGACGCGAAGGCCGAATCGCGGGCGTCGGTGTGCGAGGCGATCTCCTCGCAGAGCTACCGGCCGCGTGAGGTCGTAGTGCGCATCAACGGGCTGGACACCGACTGGCACAGCGACGATCTGGCCGCGGTGGCGGGGTCGGCCGCCGACGGTGTGCTGGTGCCGAAAGTCGAGACGGGCCAACAGGTTCGGGCGCTGGCCGACGCGCTCGACGCGCTGGGCGCCCCGAAGGCGTTGCAGCTGTGGGTGATGATCGAGACGCCCCGGGCGTTTTTGAGGGCCGAGGAGGTCGCGTCGGCCAGCGAGCGGCTGGCCGGGCTGGTGGTCGGCACCAATGATCTCGTCAACGAGTTGCACGGCCTGCACGTCCCCGGGCGCGCGCCCGTCGTGCCCGCGCTGGGCATGGCCCTGTTGGGAGCGAGGGCGGCCGGAAAAATCATCTTGGATGGTGTGTTCAACGACATCACCGACGAGAGCGGATTCCGGGCCGAGGCGCGGCACGGCCGCGAAATGGGATTCGACGGGAAGACCCTGATCCACCCGTCGCAGATCGCCCCGGCGAACGAACTGTTCGGCCCCTCGCAGGAGGAGCTGGACGACGCCCGCAAGGTCGTGTCGGCCTACGAGGAGGCGCGGGCCGCGGGCACCAGCGTCATCACGGTCGACGGCCGCATGATCGAGAGCCTGCACGTGCGCGACGCCCAGCGGATTCTTGCCCTGGCCGATTTGATCGCGGAGATGGAAACCGCTTCCTAGCTCGGATTAACCCGGGCCGGGCGGTCGGGCGCGGCCACACGGTAGGTTGTACGCGATTCCCGACGACTCGAGAGGAGACAAGGTGGGCGAGACCGCGGCCATGGCCGAGGCCGACCGCACGTGGATGATCGACACGCTGCTCGCGCTGCTGCAGACCCCGAGTCCGTCGGGGCGCACGGACGCGGTGATGCAGCTGATCGGCGACATCCTCGACGACTTCGGCGTGCCGTTCACGCTGACGCGGCGCGGGGCGCTGACCGCGGAGCTGCCGGGGGAGTCGGCGACCACCGACCGGGCGCTGGTGGTTCACTCGGACACCATCGGCTGCATGGTGCGCGACCTCAAGGACAACGGACGCCTGGAGCTGGTTCCGGTCGGCACCTTCTCGGCCCGGTTCGCCGCGGGAGCCCGCGTGCGCATCTTCATCGACGACCCCGACGAGTTCATCACCGGCACCGTCATGCCGCTCAAGTCCAGTGGCCACGCGTTCGGCGACGAGATCGACACCCAACCCACCGACTGGGACCACGTCGAGGTTCGCATCGACCGCAAAGTGTCCTCGCGCGAGGACCTGCTTCGTCTCGGCCTGCAGATCGGCGACTTCGTGGCGTTGATCACCAGCCCCGAGCTCACCGCCGACGGGTTCATCGTGTCGCGTCACCTGGACGGGAAAGCGGGTGTCGCGATCGCGCTCGCCCTGGCCAAGAACTTCTCCGAGAACAAGGTGGTGTTGCCGCACCGCACCACGATCATGGTCACCATCACCGAGGAGGTCGGTCACGGGGCCAGCCACGGGCTGCCCGCGGACGTCGCCGAGCTGGTGTCCGTGGACAACGCGGTGTGCGCGCCCGGGCAGCACTCGCTCGAGGACGGCGTGACGATCCCGATGGCCGACATGCACGGCCCGTTCGACTACCACCTGACCCGCAAGCTCTGCCGCCTCGCCCAGGAGCGGGGAATCCCGTTCGCCCGCGACATCTTTCGCTACTACCGCTCCGACGCCGCCGCGGCGATCGAGGCGGGGGCGAACACCCGCGCCGCGCTCGTCGGCTTCGGCCTCGACGGCAGCCACGGCTGGGAGCGCACCCACATCGATTCGCTGGAAGCCGCGTACAACCTCCTGCACTGCTGGCTGCAGACGCCGTTGACGTTCGCCAAGTGGGACGCCAAGCCGACGGGCAGCCTGCGCGACTTTCCCTCGTCGAAGCAGCCCGCGCCCAGCGAGCGGTGGGTGCCGCTGTCCCGCGGCGATTACGAAAGCCCCGGCGAGGCGTCACCCGGGACACCCTGGCCGCCGTCGGAGGGACCCCAGGCCTAAGAGCCGCGGGCCATCCGGTCGGCGCGCCAGCAGCGGGACTGCATGGGGACGTCGATCGCGTCGGCCGCTCCGAAGCGCTCGCGCAGCACGGCGCGGGCATTGGTGAGCCGGCGTTCGCGGTCCTCGGGTGACGCGGTGATGATCCTGCTGTAGGTGCCCACCATCTTGACGACGTCGTCGACCCGCATCGTGCGCACGAACGTGAACGCCTCGCGGGCCACATGGTGGAAGGTCTGCGGATCGGGGAGCGCGACGTTTTCGTGGAGCCGGCGGAAGCGCTCGGGTCCATCCGCATCGGTCTTTTCGTCGCCGGGCAGCAGGTCGAGGTCGCGGACCCAGTCCACGTCGCGATCTCGACTGGTCCAAATCAGCCCGAAGCGCCCGCCGTCGCGAAGTACCCGCCCGATTTCCGGGACCGCCCGTTCGGGATCCATCCAGTGCCACGCCGCCGAGACGAACACCGCATCCGCGGCACGGTCGGGGAGTGGGATCGACTCTCCGCTGCCCTCGACGACGCGGACACCGGGGGACCGGTCGGCCAGGACCGCCCGCATCCGGGCGTCGGGCTCAACGGCGATGACGTGCGCCGCCCGGCCGATGAGCGTGCGGGTGAACAAACCCGTGCCCGCGCCGACGTCGACGGCCACGTCGCACTCCGGCGGCATCAGCCAGTCCACCGCCTCCCGCGGGGCCTGCGGCCGTAGGCCGTCGTAGTCCTCGGCGATGGCTCCGAACGACATTGCACGCGCTTGACGATCAGTCACACGCGACAACGTAATTCAGCTCGCTATGCAAAACGTGAGAAAGGATCGCGCGTCACCAGAGTGCGCTGTGATTGACGAGCGCATCGGCGATGAGGCCGACGCCGAAAACCAGAAACAAAAGTCGCACCGACATGGGCCCGTAGCGGGTGAGCACGCGTATCAGTCCCCGCTGAATGCGGGCGGCCCGCGCCGTGCGTCTCATCGACAGTGCAAGGATCGCCAGCGGTGGCGACACCGCGATTGCGCAGTAGGTGATGATGACCAGCGGCCACAGCGGCGGTCGTGGATGCAGCGCGGCCAGCATGGCCAGGCCCGTGAGGTACGGCACCGCGGTCGGCGCCTGTCCGCTTCCCACCGCTAGCCCGAGGAATCCGAGCAGCCACGGGCGTTTGCGCATGGCCGCCATTGCCCAGCCGGGAGCCGCGGATTGCGCGGTCAGCGGGAAGTACGCCAAGCAGATCAGCACGATTCCCAACAGCAGTTCGCCGCGAAACCGGATGGCCGGCGTGAGGCGGAAATCGAGCGCCTCGGTGATGAAGCTGATTCCCAGCACCGTGCACAGGCCGAACGTGGTCGTCACGGCAAACACGCCCGCGACGAAGCTCAAGGCGCCCGGGATGGGGGAACGGCGGCTGAGCCGGCTATCGAAGATGACCGCCGAGACGACGCCGACGTTGAGGACGTTGAGTGAATCGAGAAACGCCAGGCCCGCAAGGGCAAGTATCAGAGCCGCCACGCGCCTGTACCGGGCCTAGCGTGCGGATTCGCCGGGCGCCCGGAAGCGGCTGGGCACTGACCACGGCGACACGATCAAAGCGGCGATCATGCTGCAGACAATACGGTCAGACGGGAGCGCGCAGGCAGGGGGCGATGGTGTCAGCGCGGGGGATCCGCGGCATGATCGAGTCGTCGGCGACGTGGCTGACGCATCCACACAACGACGGCACATCGAATCCGGAGGTGCGCCACCGATGACCGCGCTTTCCCCGCAGGGCCTTCGCGAATACCTCATCGGGGCTTGGACGTTGGAGTCCTATCAAAGCTCCGCGGGTGAATTCCGCCAAATAATCTGACTCCCAATGGCACTCGGACGTAGATCACCGAACCCCCCTCGCCGACGTCAGGAGCACTGAATGGGACTGCTCGACCGTAAGACCGCCGTCGTCACCGGCGCCAACTCCGGGATCGGGCTCGCCACCGCCGAGCGATTCCTCGCCGAAGGCGCCGAACGGGTGTTCATCACGGGACGGCGCCAACCCGAACTCGACGCCGCGGCAAGCCAATTGGGTCCTCGTGCCACCGCCGTGCCCGGCGACGTCGGCATTCCGAAGGACCTGGATCGGCTCTACGCGGAGGTCGCGTCCGCCGGCAACGGCCTCGACATCGTCATGGCCAATGCCGGGGCGACCAGGGTGGCGCGGCTGGGGGAGATCACCGACGATGACCTCGACGCACTGCTGACCACCAACGTCAAGGGGGTCGTGTACACCGTCCAGAAGGCGCTGCCGCTGCTCAACGACGGCGCCTCCATCATCCTGACGGGCTCCACCACCGCGGACCGCGGCCGCGCCGGGCTGAGCATCTACGCCGCCACCAAAGCCGCCGTCCGGTCACTGGCCCGCGCCTGGGCCAACGAGCTCGCCGACCGCAAGATCCGGGTCAACGTCATCGTCGCCGGATCCACCGCCACCCCGGGAAGCGATGTGCTGGCCGCGCAAACCAACCCCGACGCCTCCATCGAGGAGTTCCGCGCCGGCCGCATCGCGACCATCCCGTTGGGCCGCTTCGCCGATCCCATCGAGATCGCCAATGCTGCAGTGTTTTTGGCGAGCGATCTGTCCAGCTTCACCACCGGATCCACGGTGACCGCCGACGGCGGATTCAACCAAGTCTGAAGCGGAACACCCCGCGGCGGGCGCCCCTGAGGTACTCACCGCAGCGTGGAGCTAAGCGCTTCGTATACCTGCGCTAATCGCGCGAAGTGCGAACGCCGACGGCCGCGGCCCTCTACAGTTCGACAAATAGCGAACGCCGCGCACTGACACTTAAGGGAAAACGAGATGGCGAAAAGTGTTGCCACCAAGAATGACAACGAGAAGATCGTGGTCGATTTTATACATGCCGCTTACGGCGAGAGCATGGACGTCGACGCGATGACCGCGCTCATGGCCGACGACTTCGTGTGGCAACTCCACGTTCCTCTGTCTCCGGTCGTGCGGGGCCGCGACGCGGCGCGCGCAGAACTCGAGAAGCACAGCACGCTGTCAACCGGCATGATCGAGGGGAGCGAGATCCGCACCATCGTGTCCGACGGCGACACCGTCATCGTCGAACGAGTCGACGTGAACTCAATGAATGGCGTGGCCGTCACGTTCTACGTCACCGCGATTTTCGAGGTTCGCGACGGCGCGATCACTCATTGGCGAGAGTATTGGGACACCGCCCACGTCGCGCAGCAACTCGGCATCGATCCCGCGCTGATGTTCGCCCCGTTGAGCAATTAGCCGACGGTGCAGGGCCTTTGGCGGCCGTCCTAGCCCGATGCGCCGAGGACCTTGATCGCGAAGACGAGCGTGTCGCCCGGCCGGATTCCGGCGCTGGGCTGACCTTCGGGGTAGCCATCGGCGGGGACCATCGCGACGGCGACGGTGGACCCGACCTTTTGTCCCGCGATGGCCTTTTGGAAGCCCGGCACGACTCCGGTCAGCGGGAAGTCTACGGGGGCGCCGCGTTGGTAGCTGCTGTCGAACACCGACCCGTCGCGACCATTGACGCCCATGTAGCAGACGGAGACCTTGGCGGTGCTCGGGACCACGGGTCCATCTCCGGCGCGCAGCGTGTGCACCTGGGTCTGGGTCACGGCGAACGGCGCCGTCACGGTCACCCGCGGGGCCGTCGTATCGGTAGACCCGGTGACAGCGACGCTCCCCGTGTTCCCGGCGAGGGTCCAGTCGGGCGTTCCGCCATTCTGCGGGGCCGCGGTTGGGCACGAGTCGGCCGCGTTTGCCGTGCCCGATCCAGCGAGCAGGAGAGCGGTTGCCGCGGCACTGGCCGCGAGGGCCACAGACGAATACATCCGGAAGGAGTTCACGACCGTCACGCTACAGCGACGCATGGCGCCCCTTCGTCGTAGCCCGAGTCCATGGTCACGGCCTACGTCGTCGTTTCGGGTCTGAAGCTTTTGTATTACTGGATTGCACGAACCGACCAACGTTTATCGGCAACAATGTCCGGACAAATTACAGAGAGCCCGCCATTACACAATCAGACAAATGCGCAATAGCGCTTTTTTCTGCCGCCAGTCACGTTCGGTAAGTAAAGTTGCGGCGACGACGAGCGCGGTGCCCCGGCAATTCCCTCCAGTGTGATGTAACTAACAGTTTCGATTCGGCTCTAGTGTTGCCCACATTGCCAAATGTACGCTAACGCGAGCCGCGAAAGCCCCTCTGACGTGCGCGTATGGTTGCCCTTTCATGCGCTGCTATTAGTAGACATTCGTGGAATAACGCCATCGATATTGATCGAGTGTCCCTTAGTAGACGTTTGTTAAATAGTCGTTCCGTAGGTGCCACACCCCTGTGGGTATGGTGCCCCAATCGCTGCGGCCACCGGCAATTCCGCCGCGGCCTCGAGGAGGTTTTGTGGTCACATTTGGGACGGTCCATAACTGGGATCCGGGGACCGGGGCAGTCATTTCTTGGCATGCGACGCCGGCGGCACACCACAAGGCTCGGCAGGCACCAATAAGTGACGTTCCCGCAAGTTATCAGCAGGTTGAGCATCTTCGACGATTCAGCGACCATGCAACCCGCGGACTGGATATGACGCGCCTGAACGTCGGCGCCTGGGATATGCCGGGCACGTGCGAAATACCCGCCATGACCCAGGCGATCAACGCTCACCTTCGCCGGCATGACACGTACCACAGCTGGTTCACGTATCGAGCCGACGGCCACGTCGTCCGACACACCTTCAGCGATGCCACTGACATCGAATTTTCGCCGCTCGAGCGGGGCGAAATGACAGCAACCGAACTGCGCGCGCACATATTGGCCACACCGAGCCCGCTTCGGTGGGACTGCTTTACCTTCGGAGTTGTTCAGCACCCGGATCACTTCACGTTCTATATGAGCGCAGACGATTTGGTCATCGATGGGATGTCGGTCGGCGTGATCTTCCTCGAGATCCATTCCATGTACGCCGCGTTGGTGGGCGGGGTTCCCATGCAGCTGCCCGAGCCGGGCAGCTACGACGAGTACTGCGTTCGACAGCATCAGCACACCGCGGCGCTGACTCTGCAGTCCCCGCAAGTGCGCGCATGGATCCGGTTTGCGGAAAACAACGGGGGAACTCTTCCGAGTTTCCCGTTGCCACTTGGTCATCCGTCGGTGCCGTGCGGAAGCGGCGTGGCCGTCGTACCGCTCATGGACGAGGATCAGGCAGAGCGGTTCGAGACCGTGTGCACGAATGCGGGCGCTCGTTTCAGCGGCGGCGTGTTTGCATGTGCAGCGTTCGCCGAACACGAGCTGACCGGCATCCAGACGTACTACGGGATCACGCCGTACGACACGCGCAGCACGCCGGCCGAATTCGCAACGCCGGGTTGGTTCGCCAGCTTTATCCCGGTTACCGTCCCGATCGCAGGACTGTCTTTCGGTGATGCGGTCACCGCCGCGCAGGCTTCATTTGATTCGGGAATCGATCTGGCCGATGCCCCCTTTGAGCGGGTCGTGGAGCTGGCTTCGTTTGGAGGGCAGATCAGAATGCCTGCGGGCAAACTCCATATGCTGTCGTACGCCGACGTGCGAGGGATTCCGCTCAGTTCTGAATGGGACGGTTTGAATGCTGGAATCTACGGCGACGGCAGAACGTCGGACGACGTGCGTATGTGGGTGAACCGATTCGAGGATGAGACCACCTTGACGGTCGCATTTCCGCAGAATCCGGTCGCCCGCGATTCGGTTGAGCGGTATGTCCGGGCGCTCAAGACCACGTGTCTTCGCGTCGCCGAACACGGGGCCGCGGTGGTACCCCGCCGCCGACGACCGGCGGCGGTAGTCGGCGCGGCGGCCACCAGATCGACGGCGAACCGGGCCGACGGCACTGGTCGTCTCGTGCAAAGCGCAGGGCTTCACCTGTAGACGACGGCGCTGGGCCAGTCCCCGATAAGCACCGAGCACAGGCCGTCCGCACAAATGGCCTGTTCGTACAAAATGGACAAAACAGCTAGAATGGCGGACATGCAGACCAAGCAGGGGAGCGCCATATCCACCGTCTCGTTCCGCAACCGCGACGGCAAGCTTGTCGATGTCCCCTCGGTGACCGCCAGCCGCCTCAAAAATGAGTTCGGCAGCGTCTTCGATGAGGCCGCGGTCAGCGGGGCGGTGGTGATCACCAAGCACAACACCCCCAGGGCCGTGCTGCTGTCGTACGCCGAATTCGAGGCTTTGGCCGCGACGGCGGCACCCGCGCTCGACGATCTCAGCGAGCGGTTCGACGAGCTGTTGGCGACGATGCAGGCGCCGAAGGCCAAAGCCGGGGTAGCCGCGGCATTCGACGCCACACCGGACGAGATGGGCGCCGCAGCGGTGAAGGCGGCACGCGCCGCGCAGCTGCGCTGATCCAACGCGGCCCGTGGCTCGCACGACAACGATGCCGGCGCAGATACACGTGTTGGCAGGCGTCAACGGCGCCGGCAAGAGCAGTGTCGTGGGCGCGACGATCCGCGATAAGGGCGGCGAGTACTACAACCCCGACGAGGCCGCACGCCAGATCATGGCGGCCAACCCCGGGCTGGGACAGGCCGACGCTGACGCGGCAGCATGGGAACAGGGCCGGAGGCTGCTGCAGCAGGCGATTGATCAGGGCCTCGATTTCACCTTTGAGACCACGCTCGGCGGCAACACGATGCCGGGACTGCTGGCTGAGGCCGCCAAGCGCGGACTCGAGGTCCGCGTTTTCTATGTGGGGCTCGACAGCGCGGATACGTGCATCGCGCGGGTGCGACAACGGGTCCGCGCCGGCGGGCATGACATTTCCGACGCCGACATCCGCCGCCGTTATCGCCACAGCCTGATCAATCTCGTGAAATTACTGCCCGCACTCACCGCGCTGCGGGTGTATGACAACTCTGCGAGCGCCGATCCCACAATCGGGCAGGCACCGAAGCCGGCCTTGGTGTTGCACATGGACCGCGGGCGCATCGTCGGGCCTTCCGATCTGACCAACACACCGCCTTGGGCCAAGCCCGTCGTCGCCGCCGCGCTGGAGCTCGCGCAGAGATCGTGAACGGGAGCCTGGATTTCCGCCCCGCTCACCGTTCGCGATCTGCCACAAGGTATTGATCCCCATCGGCCGGCTCGGTTCGATATCCCCATACACGAGGGAAGGCACGCAAATGAAGGCACTCGTTCGCGTAACGGCTGCGAAGACTCGCGAACCTACCGGTCAGGATGAACGATGGCGGCGATGCGGACAGTGAGCCTGCGCCGATCCATCGCTGCGCCAATCGATGCGGTGTTCGACTGGCTCATCGACGGAAACAATTGGAGCGACATACCGGGGATGTTCTACTCTCGCGTCCGCCCGGTCGATGGCCCAGAACCTTTCGGGGTCGGCTCAATTCGTGAATTCGCCAGCTCGGGTTCAAAGGTCACCGAAGTCGTCACAGCGTTCGAACGCCCGCGCTTGATGAGCTATCAAGCCCTGTCAACCGTGCCCCCGGCGCAACACAGCGGCGGATCGGTGACGCTGCGAGAGGTGCCGGGAGGCACCGAAGTTCTGTGGACGACAACCTTCCGGCTCAAAAGCCCCGTCCTCGCTGGTTTCTTCACCCGGCTCTATGCACCGTTGATCGGATTGGGGATCCGCATGGTTCTGCGAACGGCGGAGCGGGCTTTGACTGGCGACCAAACGAATATCTGACGTCTCGCGGAGACCATCTCGAACACCGGTCACTCCTATTCATTATCACGCCGACGAGTTCACCCCTGTGCTGCAACAACATTGGGCGCAGCACCGCGCTTGACCGGCCACTCAGCCCCCGCCTTTGGCCTTGCTTTCTTCGAGTTGTCCGGGGCAGTAGGCTTTGGCG
>NZ_JAEKMI010000051.1 GCF_020217485.1 Mycobacterium sp. WUMAC-067
CCGCTCAGCCGGTGGCGTCACCGGGATGACGATCGCCGCCGGGCGCCCGCAGGTGCGCGGCGCGCAGACACCGGTCGAAGCGCGAACGCGCGGTGATGACTTCCTTGCCCAGCGCCGTGAAGTCGTCGGCGATGCGTTGGGCGAGCAGCCCGAGCTTCGTGTTTTTCGATTGGGACAGCGTTTTGAGCATGGTGAAGGCGGCGTCCTCGTCGATGCCGTAGACCAGCATCAGCATCCCTTTGGTGCGGTCGATGACGCCGCGGCGCCCGGTGATCTCGGCGACCTTGGCGCTGATGGATTCCTCGCGGGTGCGGGTGGGCGGCGGCGTGACTTCGAGGTAGAAGCCGTGTGTCCCGACGACCTCGTCGTTGTCGTCGCAGAATCGGTCCCCCACCACGATGACGTGGTGGATGAGGCCGCGGGTGTCCACGATGCGATGCCGCACGCTGAACGCCTGACGACGCCTGATCATGTCGTTGATGCCGTCGACCACCTGGGGGCGGTCGGCCGGATGTTTGTGCGACAGCACCAGCTCGGTGGTCGGTGTCACGGTGCCCGGTTCGTACCCGTGCATGCGCTGGACCTGGTCGGACCATACCCAGCGGTGACCCTCGAAATAGAAGCGGAACCAGCCCACGCGCTGCGGGGTGGCGCCGGCCAAAGCGCGCTCGATCGCTGCCGCCTGGCTGTCTAATTCCCAAGCCACGGTGGTCGTTTCGCGTCGACGGCAAGTGGGCGGGCGGCAGCGGCCGTCGGCGATCCCGGATGGGTCGCTGACGCCCGGACGGGAAAGTCGGCACTGCACGCGCAGGAGTGGGCTACCCCCATGGCCGAGAGGTTACAGTTTCTGACCGGTGGTCACCGCGGAATCGAAAAATTGCCGGGCGAGTAAGTTTTGGCTCGCTCACTCGGCCAAACCCGCGCCGGCGGCCGCCCGGGTCCGGGTGACGATGGGTGGTTCGAAGCCGGCGTCGACCACGGCGCGCCGCACCGACTCGCCGACCGATTCGGCGTGCTCGATCGGCACCAGCGCGATCACACAGCCTCCGAATCCGCCGCCGGTCATCCGCGCCCCCAGCGCACCCGCGCGCACCGCGGCATCCGCGATCAGGTCGATGCGTTCGGTGGTGATGTCGAAGTCCTCGCGCATGGAGGCGTGTGAGGCGGTGAAGATCCGCCCCGCTTCGGGATAGTTCGAATCATTCAGCGCGGCAACGCAATCGATGACCCGCCGGTTTTCGGTGAGCACGTGACGGGCGCGACGGGCGTCGACCGGGTCACGCACGGCGGCCAGGTCGGCTGACGCGCGATCGCCCACTTCGCGCAGCGACGAGGCCCCCAGATCGGCGGCCGCGCGCTCGCACGACTGCCGGCGCGCCGCGTAGTCGCCGCCGGCATGGCTGTGACGCTCGCGGGAGTCGATGAGCAGCAGCGCCACGCCGGCGGCGTCGGGGTCGAAAGCCACCGGCGTGACTTCGAGGGCGGCGAAGTCGATCAGCACCGCCGTCGCCGGCCGGCCGAACAGCGACGCCAGCTGGTCGAGCAAACCCGTTGGGGCGCCGACATACTCGTTCTCGGCCCGCTGGGCGAGCCGGGCCTGTTCCTTGCGGTCGATGCGCACCCCCGCGGCCGAGGCGATCGCCCCCAGCGCCGCGCATTCCAGCGCCGCCGAGGAGGACAGGCCCGAGCCCATTTCCACGTCGCTGGTGATCGACATCGTGCCGCCGGGCACCGGGTGATTCGCCTGGCGCAGTGCCCACATCACCCCGGCCACATACGCCGCCCAGCCGGTCACCTCCCCGGGGGCGGTGCCGATCGCGATGCGCACCGGGGCGTCCGCGCGGTCACTGGTCACGGTGATCGCGTCGCCGGGGCCGGGCGTGAAGGTCGCCACCGTGCGCTGCGGCAGGGCGATCGGCAGCGAGAAACCCAGGTTGTAGTCGGTGTGCTCGCCGATCAGGTTGATCCGTCCCGGCGCGCCGTACCGCACCGTCACTGCAATTCCCGTAACCGCCGGGCCACGCTTTCGGGGGTGACGTCGCCGATGAAGGCGTCCATCGCCGATTCCGAGGCCGCCAGGTATTTGAGCTTGGTGGCGCTGCGCCGGATGGACATCAGTTCGACGTGGAAGTATCCGTCCGCCTGGTCCCCGGCGCCGGAATACTGGTGCAGCGCCGAAATGTAGGGCAGCGGGGTCGAATACATCCGGTCGAAGCGCCGCAGTACGTCGAGATAGACGGCCACGAACCCGTCCAGCTCGTGCTCGTCGAGGCCTAACACGTTGGGCACGAACCGGTTCGGGTAGATGTGCACCTCGACCGGCCAGCGCGCCGCGAACGGCACGAACGCGGTGAACACGTCGTTGCGCGCGACGATGCGACCACCGTCTGCGACCTCACGGGCCAGTAGGTCGCCGAACAGGTTGCTGCCGTGCCGTTTTCGGTGTGCGCGCGCCTGCTCCAGCATGGCGGCCGTCCGCGGTGTCAGATAGGGATAGCCGTAGATCTGGCCGTGCGGATGGGTCAGCGTGACGCCGATCTCCTCGCCGCGGTTCTCGAAGCAGAACACCTGCTCGATGCCCGGTGCGGCCATCAGGTCGGCCGTGCGGTGGCGCCACGCGTCGACCACCAGCCGCGCGTGCGCCGGCGTCAACGCGGCGAACGAGCCAGTGTGGTCGGCGGAAAAGCAGATCACCTCGCAGCGGCCAGGCGCCGGGGCCGATACGAAGCCGTCGGCGTCGCCGGGGTCGGGAAGCGGCGTCGCGGCGCCGGACAGGCTGGGAAAGCGGTTCTCGAACACGACGACGTCGTAGTCGGGGGCGGGCACCTCGCTGGTCAGCCCGGTCGGGCCCGGGCACAGGGGGCACGCCTCCGGCGGCGGTTTGTAGGTGCGGTCCTGGCGCAGGGCCGCGATGATCACCCATTGGCCGGTGGTCCGGTCGAACCGCAATTGCGACTGTTCGGCTGTGCGCGGCGGCAGGGGCCGGCGGTCCTCGACCGGCGCCGGACGATGCCCGGGCAACGAGAAGAACAGCAGGTCACGGCCGTCAGCCAGCTTCGCTCGCGTCGGCCCCGTCACGATGTCGAAGACTAGCGTGGTCAGGTATGTATCCCGGCGAGCAGACACAGAATCGCATGCAAGATGGCATGAGAGTGCGATTCTGCGTCTGCTCGCGGATATGAGGGGGTCCCCGATAACTGTCCTGTACGAACGCGCCCGCAACTGGGTGATCGGCTCCGATCCTGGCTTGCTTCGGCTGCGGATGGCGACTCGGACAACGGCCGCGCTGGGCCTTTCACTGCTGGTCCTTTTCGTCCTCACCAGGGCGACGGGACAACCCCTGACCGTCGCGCTGCTGGGCGTCGTCATCACGATGGTCGCGTCGCGATCCGTTAACGAGCCCGACCCCCGCCAGCAACGAATCACCATGGCGCTGTTGCCCGTCCCCGCCGCGGTGGCCATCACCGCCGCCGCGCTGCTGGCCCCGCACGTGGTGGCCAGCGACGCCGTCTTCGTGGCGATCGTGTTCACCGCGGCCTACATCCGCCGCTTCGGGGCGCGTGGCAGGGCCCTGGGGATGGTCGCGTTCATGTCGTACTTCTTCACGCTGTATCTGCGGGCCCGCGTCTCGGAGCTGCCCTGGATGATCGGCGCGGTCGCGGTGGGAACGGTGTGCACCTACGTGATGACCGCCTACGTGCTGCCCGACCGGCCCGAGCGGGTGCTGCGCGCGACCATCCGGGCGCTGCGGGCGCGGATGGCGATCGTCATCGACACCACCGCCGAGGCGGTGCGCACGGGCCGCCTCGACGAACGGCGGCGGCGCCGCATGCGGGCGCGCACCATCCGGCTCAACGAGACCGCCCTGCTGGTGCAAACCCAGGTCGAGGACAAAGCCGATCCCGGCGCGCTGTGGCCCGGCGTCACCGTCGAACAGCTGGCCCCGTGGCTGCTGGACGCCGAGCTGGCCATCGAATGGGTCGCCACCGCCGGTCGGCGGGCGGCCGCCGTGGCGGGCGAGGCCCCGGAATCCATCCCGCTGCCCATCCGGGTCGCGCTCGTCGACGCGCTCTCCCAGCTGGCGCGGGCGATCCGCCTGCCCGAACCCGAGGGGCTGCGGCGGGCCGCCGGCCGCGCGCAACGGCTGCTGGACGAGCGGCCCGGCGCCGCTGAAGCCGCGGCCGACGACGACCCGGGCGCCACCGCCGTCCGCCGCCTCGCCCTGGCGATCATCAACGCCGCGGGGGCGACGTCCGACGTGCGGGCGATCGTCGATCGGATGGCCGCCGGCGCCCCCCTCGACGACGCCGGCGGCGAGCGCCCGGCGGCGGCCGAGCGCGCCGTGCCGGAGGACCCCGCCGACGAAGTCCGTCCCGCCGGGCTGCTGCCGACCACCCGGCAGGCCATCCAGGTCTCCGTTGCCGCCTCGCTGGCCATCGTCACCGGCGAGCTGGTCTCGCCGGCGCGGTGGTATTGGGCGGTGATCGCGGCGTTCGTGATCTTCGCCGGCACCAACTCGTGGGGCGAGACCCTGACCAAGGGCTGGCAACGCCTACTCGGCACCCTGCTCGGCGTGCCCGCCGGCGTGCTGGTGGCCACGCTGCTGACCGGACACGAAATCGTCGCTCTCGGCGGCATTTTCGTGTGCCTGTTCTGCGCCTTCTATTTCATGACGGTGACCTACAGCCTGATGACCTTCTGGATCACCACGATGCTGGCGCTGCTGTACGGGTTGCTCGGCCAGTTCTCCTTCGGCGTGCTGATGCTGCGGATCGAAGAGACCGCGATCGGCGCCCTCATCGGGGCGACGGTGGCCGTCGTCGTGTTGCCGACGAACACCCGAACCGCGATCCGCGCCGACACCCGCGCCTTCCTGACGAGCCTGGCGGCGCTGATCGAGGTCTGCACTGCCACCATGTGCGGGGAGGACGCCGGCGCCAGCCCGTCCGAGCGGGCGCGTCAGGTCGATCGAGATCTTCAGCAGTTCCGGGTCACCGCCAAGCCGCTGTTGGCGGGGGTCGCCGGACTCGCGGGCCGGCGCAGCATCCGCCGCGCCCTGGGCATCTTCACCGCGTGCGACCAATACGGCCGCAGCCTGGCACGCAGCAGCGAGCAGTATCGGGCCCCGGTCGGGTCGCCGCTCGCGTCGAAGCGGGCCGAGGCGTTTTCGGCGGCCGCCGCCCAGACGCGGCGCAACATCGAGGCGTTGCAGGAGGCCATCGAGGGTGGTCACGCCCCGACCCTGGTCTCGGCGGCCGACGATCTCGACGCCGCGGAGACCCTGGCCCGGCACGAGGACGGCGACGGTCACGGCGGCGAATCCGGGCCCGACACCCGGCGATTCCTCACCGCGGTGCACGCGCTCCGCCAGATCGAGCGGGCCGTCATCACCGCGGCCACCAATCTCGGTGGCCGCGAACGTGTCCAGGCGGCCAGCCTCGCGTCGCGCTGACGCCTTTGCTACCGATCGCGCGCGCACGCGGCTACCATCTTGCTAACCGCCGCGGTCCGTAGCCACAGCCGAGGAGAAATCCCATGGCCACACCGAACCTTCCGCCGGGCTTTGATTTCACCGATCCCGACATCTACGCCCAGCGGTTGCCGGTGCAGGAGTTCGCCGAACTGCGCGCCACCGAACCGGTCTGGTGGAACGAGCAGGCGCCGGATCAGGGCGGGTTCGGTGACGGCGGCTACTGGGTGGTGACCAAGCACCGCGACATTCGCGACGTCTCACTGCGCAGCGACGTGTTCTCGTCGGCCGCCAAGTCGATCGTGCCGCGTTACCGGGAAGACTTGGCGGCCGGGCAGATTGAGGCGGGCCGGGCGTCGATGATCATGATGGACGACCCCGAGCACAGCCGGTTGCGCAAGATCGTGTCGCGGGCGTTCACGCCGCGCGCGGTCGAGCGGCTGCGCGCCGAACTGTCCGAGCGGGCCCGGCGCATCGTCGCCGAGGCCGCCGCGGCGGGGTCGGGCGACTTCGTCCGCCAGGTGGCCTGCGAGTTGCCGCTGCAGGCGATCTCGGCCCTGCTCGGGGTTCCGCATGAGGACTACGACAAGCTGTTCGACTGGACCAACAACATGATCGGCAGCGACGACCCGGAGTTCGCCGGCAACGACGCGCTGACCTCGGCGGGCGAATTGATGTGGTACGCCATGCAATTGGCGGCCCACAAGGCCGAGGAACCCTCCGAGGACATCGTCACTACGCTGATCCGCGCCGATGCCGAGGGCCAGCGCCTGTCGGAGGCCGAGTTCGGCATGTTCGTGGTGACGCTGGCCGTCGCCGGAAACGAGACGACCCGCAACTCGATCACGCAGGGAATGATGGCCTTCACCGACTATCCGGACCAGTGGGAGGTGTTCAAGGCGCAGCGGCCCAGGACCGCGGCCGACGAGATAATCCGTTGGGCCACACCGATCACCGCGTTTCAGCGCACCGCGCGCGAGGACACCGAGCTCGGTGGCGTGGCCATCAAAAAGGGCCAGCGGGTGGTGCTGTTCTACCGCTCGGCCAACTTCGACGAAGAGGTCTTCGACGACCCGTTCACCTTCGATGTCCTGCGCAGCCCCAACCCGCACCTCGGTTTCGGCGGCACCGGGGCGCACTACTGCATCGGCGCCAATCTGGCCCGCATGACGATCGACCTGATGTTCAACGCGCTCGCCGATCGGCTGCCCGACCTGGCCCCGCTGGAAAACCCGGAGCGCCTGCGGTCGTCGTTCATCAACGGCATCAAGCACTGGCACGTCGACTACCAAGGTAGCCGCCCCGTCGCGTCATGAGAGTCGCCATCAGCGGTGCCGGCGTGGCCGGGGCGGCGCTCGCCCACTGGCTGCACCGCACCGGCCACACGCCGACGCTGATCGAGCAGGCAGGCCCCACGGTTTCGCACCGGCGGCTACATGATCGATTTCTGGGGCGTCGGCTACCAGGTGGCCCAGCGGATGGGCATCGAAGGGCAGCTCCGCGCCGCCGGGTACGAGATGGAACGGCTGCGTTCGGTCGGCCCGCGCGGCGAGATCAAGGCCGACGTGGACGTGGACGTCTTTCGCCGGCTCCTGGGCGCCGACTTCACCAGCCTGCCGCGGGGCGATCTGGCCGCCGCGATCTACGCCACCATCGAGGACAAGGTCGAGACCATCTTCGGCGACAGCATCGCCACCGTCGACGAGCACGGTGACGGTGTCCGACTCACCCTCGAGGGCGGCGGCGCGCGCGAATTCGACCTGCTGATCGGCGCCGACGGGCTGCACTCCAACGTGCGGCGCCTGGTCTTCGGGCCCGAGCGGGAATTCGAGCGCTACCTGGGCTGCAAGGTCGCGGCCTGCGTGGTCGACGGCTACCGGCCGCGCGACGAGCTGGCCTACGTCACCTACGCCACACCCGGGCGGCAGCTGGCGCGTTTCGCGCTGCGCGACGATCGCACCACGTTCTTGTTCATCTTCCGCGCCGACCACGGCGACGCCGGTCTTGCGCCAAAACAGCAGCTGCGCAACACCTTTGACGGCTGCGGCTGGGAAGCCGACGATATGCTGGCCGCGCTCGACGACGTTGATGAGCTCTACTTCGACGTTGTCAGCCAGATCCACATGAACCGCTGGTCGCGGGGGCGGGTGCTGCTCATCGGGGATGCGGCCGGATGCATTTCGCTGCTCGGCGGTGAGGGCACCGGCCTGGCGATCACCGAGGCCTACGTGCTGGCCGGCGAACTCGCGCGCGCCGGGGGTGACCATCGCCGCGCGTTCGACGCCTACGAGACGCGGCTGCGTCCCTTCATCGAGAGTAAGCAGGCCGGCGCGGCGCGGTTCATCGGGTTCTTCGCCACCCGGACCCGATTCGGGCTGTGGTTCCGCAACCTCGCGCTGCGCACCATGAATTTCTCCCCGATGACAAGGCTTCTCGCGGCCGACGTGCGCGACGACTTCGCGCTGCCCGACTACGGCATCTAGCGACCGATCACACGCTCGGCTGCCGACTTTCGGTGTCGCGGCGCTCGCCCGTGGCGATGAAGTCCTCGATCAGCTCCACCACCTGGTCCGGCGCCTCCACCTGCGCGAAATGACCGACGTCGGGCAGGATTTCGAGCCTGGCGTCGGTACGAGCCTCGTGCGCGGCGTACGCGTGATCGACGGGAATGATGCCGTCGCGCTCCCCCCAGATCGCCATGACCGGCAAGTCCTCACGCAGCGAGAGTCTGTTGAGCGCGCTGACCGCCTGGCCCCGGTAGTCGACCACCGACCTCAGCGTTCGCAGGAACGACTGCCGCGTCTGGCCATCGGACAACGACGAGTAGGCGCTCCACATCTCGGCCCCGCGCGGCGACTGGATGCCGGCGCTTCTCAGCAAGGACCTGAGCTTGTTGCCGACGGACAGGACGGGCGTGGGCGCGATGATCGGCAACACCAGCTCCGCCCCGGGGGCCGAGAGCAGCCGCAGCACCCATCCCACGTCGGGACCGAGGCCGCCGCTGCTGATCAGGATCAACCGCTCGGCGTAGTCGGGATGCTGATAGACGAACTGCATGGCGACACCGCCGCCGAGCGAATGTCCGACCACGGTGGCCTGGCTGACACCGAGTTCGTCGAGGAAATCACGAAGCCAGACCGCAAACGCGCCCAGCGAGTAGTCGGTGCGGGGCTTCGCGGACTGGCCGTGGCCCAGCAGGTCGGGCGCGACGATCCGGAACTTCTTCGACAGCCGCGGTATCACGGATCGCCAGGTCTCCGAACTCCCCGCCATGCCGTGGATCAGCAGCAACACTTCGCCGTCACCCTCGTCCCGATAGGCGACGCGATCACCGTGCAGGTCCAGGAACTTCATCGCACAGGTCTACCCGCTCCGGTCCCGTTCATCGCAGAGTCGAGCCAAATCGTGACGAAAAACGCGTGCGACGCGGCCTGTGCGGGACGACTCGGCAATGATCTAGTGCATGACCGAACCGGTTGCAGCCCGCGTGGCCGTCTACCTCGACTTCGACAACATCGTGATCTCGCGGTACGACCAGATTCACGGGCGGAATTCGTTTCAGAAGGACAAGGCCAAGGGCCTCGAGCAGCATTCCGATCGGTTGGAGCGGGCGACGGTCGACGTCGGAGCCATCCTCGACTTCGCGTCGTCGTTCGGCACCCTGGTCCTCACCCGCGCCTACGCGGACTGGTCGGCGGACATCAACGCCGGGTACCGCGGCCAGCTGGTGGCCCGCGCGGTCGACCTGGTGCAGCTGTTTCCTGCGGCGGCCTACGGCAAAAACGGCGCCGACATCCGGCTGGCCGTCGACGCCGTCGAGGACATGTTCCGGCTGCCCGACCTGACCCACGTGGTGATCGTGGCCGGCGACTCCGACTACATCCCGCTGGCCCAGCGCTGCAAGAGGCTGGGCCGGTACGTGGTGGGCATCGGGGTGGCCGGCGCGTCGAGCCGGGCGCTGGCGGCCGCGTGCGAGGAGTTCGTGGTGTACGACGCGTTGCCGGGGGTCCCCGCCCTCGACCGCGAGCCGGCGCTCGCCGGCGCCGACCCGCCGAAGCGGCGCGGCGGGCGCACCAAGGCGGCGCAGGCCGAGGAGCCGGAGCCGCCCGACGCGCAAGCCGCCGCCACCGCGCTGCTGACGCGCGCGCTGCAGATCGGCCTGGAGAAAGACGACGTCGACTGGCTGCACAACTCCGCGGTGAAGGCCCAGATGCGGCGCATGGATCCGTCGTTCAGCGAAAAGTCTTTGGGTTTCCGGTCATTTAGCGATTTCCTGCGTTCGCGCTCCGACGTGGTCGAGCTGGACGAGACGTCGACGACGCGGATGGTGCGGCTGCGCGCGCAGGACTGAGCGGCGCCGCCCCGCGTCGCGGCAGCCGATGCTCAGACGCTCCGGGCGTCGAGTGTGCGCTCAGGGATTCGCGTGTGAATCCACGGCGTTGACTGTGCGCCCAGGGCGACGACACGCCGAGCGCGGCCACCGTGGCTTCACAGCGAAAGCCGTAGTTTCACACCGAACGCCAGGGCTTCACACCGCCGCCAAGTCGCGGTGGCGTCGGGCCGGCTTTACGCTCCTGGGGTTACACGAACTTCACGGGGGTTTTCGATGCGTGCAACCTGGGGCCCGGCGGTCGCGGCGGTCGCCTGCCTGGCCCTGCCGTCCTGTTCGGAAACCGTGTCGGCGCCCCCGCTGACCCCCACCTCGCCGACGGCGGCGTCGAAGACCAGCACCCGTGCGGGACCCGCCCCGATCACGGGCCCGCTGGAAAAGGACTGGAAAACCTACGACGGCACGGCGTATTTCGGTTGCCCGCAGACTTTTTCGGCCGGCAAATCCGCGCTCGACGACATCCGGCCGAAGATCTTCGACCCGAAGACGGGGCAGTACGTCGCGCCGGCCATCCCCACGATCCCCGCCGGGGAGAACCTCACCGGCGCCATGTGCGCGCTGACCGGCGCCGACGCCGACTTGAAGGTCGTCTACGTCGTCACGACCGTCGCGCCGGCCCGGGCCCCGGCACCCGAAACCTCAAGGACCACCGCGTATTCCTACGACCGGTCGTCGGGCCGGCAGGTCGCCACCAAAGAACTCCAGCCGCCGAGGCCCGGCCTGACGTTGACCGCGCCGAAGGAATGGGGACTGGCCCCGACCGCCTCGGGCGTGGCGTGGGTGAACGCCTTCACCGACGGGCACGCCGCCGCGTCGCCGCCGCGGACCGTGGTCCTGTCCGGCGCCGATCTGTCGATGGTGTGGGACGACCCCCAGCCCGCCCGGGTATGGCAGGACGTCCTTGCGTTTCAACGCAACACCGAGCCTGCCAAGTCCTCGGGAGCCGAGCTGCGCCGCCCCAACGGGGAGGCGATCTATCAGGACAACGACGTGCAATCCGTGGACGCCGAATTGCGCGACGGCCCCGACAAACTGGTGAAGCTCACCAGCCGGGATTCGCACAACCCCCCGGCGGTGTCGACGATGTTCTACGACCTCAACGCCAAGTCCCTGATCAGGATCGGCGATTCGGATCGGATTTCCGGCGGGGGGCTGAACGCGGTCTTGTCCGACGGGAAACTGTTTGTCGACGGGCACAATTCGGACGATTCCTCGTTCGGCTTCGGAGTATGGAACCTGCGCAGCCAAGAGTGGGACTTCCTCAAGAGCCGGGACGACGCCAAGAAGCTGTCGATTTCGAGGCTGGCGTTCTTCGAAGACCACCTGTACCTCACCGGCACCGGCGGGACGTTCTCGGTAATCGCCCTGCCCGCAACGGATCCCGTCGCGTCCGGCTGGTCGACACGGCCGTTCGAGCGGATATCCGGGTGGACGCTGGTGTGCCGCGGCGAGACCGCGCCGTCGTCCAACGGCGAGTGCAAGGAGATCGTCATGGTGCAAGACCGGGACGGCCACTACCCCGGGCCCTGGTTCTGAGTTCGGCGTGCTCAGAACCAGCCGAGCGCCTGCGGAACCATGTACAGGCCGAAGCCGATGGTCACGAAGCACAGCGCGCGGGTGACGTATTTGTGCAGCCCGCGCATGCGCCACCGCTCGGGCAGCGCCCGGGCTTCCAGCGCCAGCAACAGGCCCAGCACGATCGGCAGCAGCAACGCGTTCATGACCTCGACGTCCACGGCCAGATTGACCAAATCGACGCTGGCCGGCACCAGCACCGCGCGCACGATGTGGGCCAGCGAGTACGTGATGTAGAACTTGGCGGTGGCGCGGTTGGGCCGCTCGTTGAGCGTGTGTTTCCAGCCGAACACCTCCGAGAGTCCCCACGCGCCCGCGAGCGAGGCGACGATCGCGGCCACCAGTGCCGCGCCGAGCATGCCCAGGCCGAACAGCACCGTGCCGCCCACACGGCCGAGGTAGGGGGTGAGTGACTGGGCGATCTGGCCGACGGTCTCCAGTTCCGCGCCGCCGCCGTGTTTTCCAATCGTGGAGGCCATGGTGACCACCACCGCGATCATGATCAGCTGCGTCAGCACCGCTCCGAAGGCGGTGTCGTAACGGGCCTGCCGAATCGTGTTCTCCGACAAGCGCTTATCGACCACCGCGCCCTGCTGGTAGAAGATCATCCACGGCATGATGACCGCGCCGACGTTGGCCGCGACCAGAAGCAGGTATGACGAGTTGCCCAGCGGCATCGATGACAGGCCGTCCACGAGTGCTTTCGGGTCGGGCCGGGCCATGACCATCGCCACCAGGAACGCCAGTTCGGCCGCGCCGACGACCAGGCCGATGCGCTCGACGCGCCGGTAGCTGCCGGTCAGGGCCAGCGCCAGCAGCGCGACGGTCGCGACCGGAATGCTCACCCACCGCGAGACGCCGAAGAGTTCACCCACCCCGGCCACCCCGGCGAACTCCGTCAGCAGCGCCCCGATCGCCGAGGCGAACAAGGTGAACGCCGACAGCCACGCCCAGCCGCGACCGAACCGCTCCCGGATTAGCGAGCCGTGGCCGCGCCCGGTGACGATGCCCAGTCGCACGGTCATTTCCTGCACGACGTAGAGCACGGGCATCAGGATCAGCTGCGGCAGCACCATCCGGTAGCCGCGCCGGATTGCGACCCACCGCAGCCAGCGGCCGCGCGTACGCAGCGGTACCGACGGCCGATCCTCGAATTCGTCCGCCACCGGGTGCGTGGTCGTATCGGCCACCCGTGGGATCCTAGCTAAGGGTCGCCTTACCAGGGGCGTTTGGCCGGAGAGCGCCATTGGCCAAAAATGCGCTGCCATTCTCGAAAATGCGATAGGCCTTCTCGAATTGCGAGAGTACGTTTCCGAGGTATGCAAACGGTGCGTAGCTTCTGCCGCGTCTGCACCTCCGTCTGCGGCATCCTCGTCGACGTCGACGGCGACGAGGTGATCCGCGTGCGCGGCGATCAGGACCATCCCTTCTCGCGCGGCTACACCTGCCCCAAGGGCCGGGCCCTGCCGCTGCTGCACCACCACCCCGACCGGCTCGAGCGCCCCAGGATGCGGGTGGACGGCCGGCTGTGCGACACCACCTGGGACGCCTGCCTGGACGACCTGGGCACGCGGCTGAAGGACATCATCGACCGGCATGGGCCCGAGTCGGTCGCGTTCTACTTCTCCACCATGGAAAGCGCCGGCTTCCGCATGGCCGAGGCCCTGCACGCCGCGATCGGCACCCCGGCCAAGTTCAGCCCGCTGACCATCGACGGCACCGCCAAACCCCTGGTCTCGGATCTGGTCGGCGGATTCATGGGGCTCTCCGGCCGGACCGACCTGGACAACGCCGACTTCCTGATGCTCGTCGGCGTCAATCCCGTTGTGTCGCACGGGCATGCGATCTCGATGCCCAATCCCACCGGCACGGTGCGCGAGATCGCGCGGCGCGGGCAGGTGTGGGTGATCGATCCGCGCCGCACCGAGACCGCCCGGCTGGCGACCGGCCATCTGGCACCGCGCCCCAGCACCGACCACGCGGTGCTCGCCTATCTGGTGCGCGAGATCCTGCGCGACGGAATGAAATCCGACGTCCCCGTGCAGGGCATCGACGAGCTGGCGCTCGCGGTCGAGCCGTTCACGCTCGAACACACCGCGAAGCTCGCCGATGTCGCCGAAGCCGATCTGTCCCGGTTGTGCGCCGGGGTGCGCGCCGCCAAGTGCGTCGCGGTCGAAACGGGCACCGGTGTCACGATGACCGCCGAGCGCGCCAACGTCACGCAGTGGCTCGCGTGGGTGCTGATGATCCTCACCGGCGCGATGAACCGGCCCGGCGGGACGTGGTTTCATCCCGGATTCGCCTACCAGCTCGAGACTTTCGGCGAGTTTCTGCCCGTCACACCGATCGAGGGATCCTTCGGCCCGGGACCGCGCAGCCGCCCCGAGGCGCGGGCGTTCATCAACGAGTGGCCCTGCGCGGCGCTGCCCGACGAGATCGCCGCCGGCAACATCCGCGCCCTGATCAACGTCGGCGGCAGCCTGGTCACCAGCTTCCCGGAGACCGGCAAGCTGGTGCCCGCCCTGCAGCAGCTCGAGCTGTTCGCCACCACCGAGATCATCAACAACGAGACCACCGAGCTGGCCACCCACGTCCTGCCCACCAAAGATCCGTTGGAACGCCCCGACATCACCATCCACGACATCCTGAGTTCGCATGTGTCCGTGCAATACAGCCCGGCCGTCGTCGAGCCGGTCGGCGAACGGCGCTCGATGTGGTGGGTGTTCGCCGAACTCGGCCGCCGGCTCGGCTACGAGCTCGGCAATCTCGGGGACCCCGAGACCAGCACCGACGACGACGTGCTCGCCGTCCTATTGGCCGGCGCCCGAACGGGTTTCGACGAGGTGGCGGCCGTGGGGTGGGCCGAGGCCCCGCGCGAGCTGCCGGCGCCGTGGGTCGACGAGCACGTCGCGCGGATGGGCGGCTGGCGGCTGGCGCCACCGCTGCTGGTGGACCAGCTCGCGGCCCTGGAACCGCCCGCGCCGCTGGTGATGGTGCCGCGCCGGCAGTGCCGAAAGCTCAACGGGCAGCTCGATTTTCTCGGCGAGGCCCCCGAGATCCTCATCCATCCCCAGGACGGCGCCGATGCGGGAGTCGCCAACGGGCAGAAGGTGACGGTCCGCAGCGCGAACGGCGAACTGACCGGCATCGCGAAAGTCGACGACTCCATTCGCCGTGGGGCGGTGTCGATCCCGCACGGCCACCACGTCGCCAACGTCAACCACCTGACCAGCAAGGACGACATCGACGTGGTGACCGGCATGGTGCGCTACTCGGGGATACCCGTCAGCTTGCATCCGGCCTGAAACGCGCACTCCCCGTAGGGCAAAGGACACCCTCCCGGTCGATGGGTTGGAGGAGTCGAACCGAGAGGGTGCCTGCTTTTTCGGGCGCCAGCTACGTGGCGCCCGCGTCGCCCTGCACGACGAACCAGAGGCGGTCAGCGAAACTGATGTCATCGGCCAGCCGCTCGGCCAGCTGGGTCGCGCGAGCCTGGCGGACACCGGACAGCCCGGTCGCGGCCGACAGGATCGATTGGCGGGCGGCGGCGAGCGCGGTGCGACAGTCGCGGAGCGCGGCGAGGGTATCGGGAGAAATGGTCATGCTCGCCCCCCTGGTGACGCTGTGCTGGAGGAGTTCCCCCCGGAAATGCCCGCGAACCGGGCTTCACCGAATTGTTACAACAGTTCTCGTAGAAATTGCGCACGTGTCGCACAACGGGCAACGATCCGACCCAGCAACCGGCGGAGTGAGGAGGCGGGCATCCCGGACCGGACCGAAGCAACGCGCCTCGACCAGGAAAAGCCTTGGTGGCAGGTACAGGATTCGAACCTGTGAAGCTTTCGCGACGGATTTACAGTCCGCTCCCATTGGCCGCTCGGGCAACCTGCCGCCAGACAGGTTACAACGAGCGAGTAGACAAAGCACAAACGCCTATCACCGGATGAAGGGACGGAATGCATGGCGGACTCATCGTTCGACATCGTCAGCAAAGTGGATCGCCAGGAGGTCGACAACGCGCTCAACCAGGCCGCCAAGGAGCTGGCCACCCGGTTCGACTTCCGCGGCACCGACACGACGATCGCCTGGAAGGGCGACGAGGCTATCGAGCTGACGTCGTCCACCGAGGAACGCGTCAAGGCGGCCGTCGACGTCTTCAAGGAGAAGCTGATCCGCCGCGACATCTCCATGAAGGCCTTCGACGCCGGCGAGCCGCAGGCCTCGGGCAAGACCTACAAGGTCGGCGGGACCCTCAAGCAGGGCATCAGCAGCGAGAACGCCAAGAAGATCACCAAGCTGATCCGCGACGACGGCCCCAAGTCCGTCAAGACCCAGATCCAGGGCGACGAGATCCGCGTCAGCAGCAAAAAGCGTGACGATCTGCAGGCCGTTCAAGCGCTGCTCAAGCAGGCCGACCTGGACGTGGCGCTGCAGTTCGTCAACTACCGGTAACCCCCGGGGCGCGACCGTAACGGCACGGCGATTTCCCACGCGTTTTTTCGCCGTGACGTTACGCTCGCGGTCGTTACTAGCCCGACCAACCGGTGGGTCTCTACGCTAGTGACGAGTCCCACAATTTGAGCGAGGTTCACGATGACCGTGACTCCCCAGGAGGCCGCCGGCCACGGCGCGACCGAGGCCGACTACTCCGACGTCATCATCGTCGGCGCCGGCATCTCCGGCATCGACGCGGCCTACCGGATCAGCGAACGCAATCCCCAGCTGACGTACACCGTGCTGGAGCGGCGCGCGCAGATCGGCGGGACGTGGGACCTGTTCCGCTACCCCGGGGTGCGCTCGGACAGCAGCATCTTCACGCTGTCCTTCCCGTTCGAGCCGTGGACCCGCGAAGAGGGCGTGGCCGACGGCGTGCACATCCGCGAGTACCTGGCCGCCACCGCGAGCAAGTACGGCATCGACCGCCACATCCGGTTCAACACCCACGTGCGCTCGGCGGACTGGGACTCGGCGACCGACACGTGGACGGTCACCGTCGAGCAGGACGGGGAGCGCAGGCTCTACCGCGGTCGCTTCCTGTTCTTCGGCAGCGGCTATTACAACTACGACGAGGGCTACACCCCCGAGTTCCCGGGCATCGAGGAGTTCAAGGGCACGGTGGTGCACCCCCAGCACTGGCCCGAGGACCTGGATTACGCCGGGAAGAAGGTGGTGGTGATCGGCAGCGGCGCGACCGCGGTGACGCTGCTGCCGTCGCTGTCGGACCGCGCCGCCCGGGTGACCATGTTGCAGCGCTCGCCCACCTATCTCATCTCGGCGTCCAAGTACGGCACGGTGGCCGCCGTCGCTCGAAAAGTGCTGCCGCGCAGGCCCGCTCATCTCGTCGTCCGCATGTACAGCGCGCTCACCGAGGCGGTGTTCTTCGCGTTGTCCCGCAAGGCGCCGGGGTTCGTGCGGTGGCTGCTGCGGCGCAAGGCGATCAACAGCCTGCCGGCAGGCTACGACGTCGACGTCCACTTCAAGCCGCGTTACAACCCGTGGGACCAGCGGATGTGCCTGATCCCCGACGCCGACCTCTACGAGGCCATCAGCGCCGGACGCGCCGACGTGGTCACCGACCACATCGACCATTTCGACGCGACCGGCATCGCGCTCAAATCCGGCGGGCACCTCGACGCCGACGTCATCGTCACCGCCACCGGCCTGCAGCTGCAGGCGCTCGGCGGGGCGACGATCAGCCTGGACGGCAACGAGATCAAGACCAGCGACCGCTTCGTCTACAAAGCGCACATGCTCGAGGACGTGCCGAACCTGTTCTGGTGTGTGGGCTACACCAACGCGTCGTGGACGCTGCGGGCCGACATCACCGCCCGGGCGACGGCAAAACTCATGGAGCACATGGCCTCTCACGGCTACACGCGCGCCGCCCCGCACCGCGGCAACGAGCCGATGACCGAGAAGCCGTCGTGGGACATCAACGCCGGCTACGTGCTGCGCTCGGTGCACGCGCTGCCCAAGTCGGGCACCAAGCGGCCGTGGAACGTGCGGCAGAACTATCTCGCCGACGCCATCGACTACCGCTTCGACCGCATCGAAGAGGCCATGGTGTTCGGCCGCGTCGCCGACCGCACCGCGCTGGCCGGCTAGCCGCACCGGAGTTCGTGAACTGCTTCTCAATCGCAGATGTCCGCAATACGCTGATCGCCATGGCATCTGAGAAGCGCGAACCCAGAGTCGTTGTCCTCGGTGGCGGTTCCTGGGGCACCACCGTGGCCTCAATCTGCGCGCGCCGCGGGCCGACGCTGCAGTGGGTGCGCTCCGAGGAGACCGCCGCCGACATCAACGAGAACCACCGCAACAGCCGCTACCTCGGCAACGACGTCATGCTCAGCGACACCCTGCGCGCCACCACCGACTTCGCCGAGGCGGCGAACTCGGCCGACGTCGTCGTCATGGGCGTGCCCTCGCACGGCTTCCGCGGGGTGCTCACCGAGCTGGCCAGGGAGCTGCGGCCGTGGGTGCCGGTCGTGTCGCTGGTCAAAGGGCTCGAGCAGGGCACCAACATGCGGATGTCCCAGATCGTCGAGGAGGTGCTGCCGGGACACCCCGCGGGCATCCTGGCCGGGCCGAACATCGCGCGCGAGGTGGCCGAGGGTTACGCCGCCGCCGCGGTGCTGGCCATGCCCGACCAGCATCTGGCGACGCGGCTGTCCGGACTGTTCCGCACCCGGCGCTTCCGCGTGTACACGACCGACGACGTCATCGGCGCGGAGATGGCGGGGGCCCTGAAGAACGTGTTCGCCATCGCCGTCGGCATGGGGTATTCGCTGGGCATCGGCGAAAACACGCGCGCGCTGGTGATCGCCCGCGCTTTGCGGGAAATGACCAAACTCGGCGTCGCGGTGGGCGGGCAGCCCGACACCTTCCCGGGGCTGGCTGGGCTGGGCGACCTGATCGTCACCTGTACCAGCCAGCGCAGCCGCAACCGTCACGTCGGTGAACAGCTGGGGGCGGGCAAGCCGATCGACGAGATCATCGCCTCGATGAACCAGGTCGCCGAGGGGGTCAAGGCCGCCAGCGTGATCATGGAGTTTGCCAACGAGTTCGGCCTCACCATGCCGATCGCCCGCGAAGTCGACGCCGTGATCAACCACGGCTCGTCGGTCGAGGAGGCCTACCGCGGCCTGATCGCCGAGGTGCCCGGCCACGAGGTGCACGGCGCGGGCTTCTGAGCTGGGCGCGCCCGGCTGGCCAAATTCAAATCTTTGCGTTCTCTATGGGCCGGTCACGTCGGCTTGACCCCTGTTTGCCAGCAAAATACCGTCAGGCCAGGTAGTCAGTGGTTTTCCGGGTGCGATCCTGCGGGTCATCCGGTTGTAATCTGCTGCACGCCAACAGGTTACGAAGACGTAACCGACCGCAGGATGGGGCCGATATCGGAACATCCCCCGCAAACTTCCGACGAGGGACGGGACCGATGCAAGACATTGAACGGGCGGTCGATCGGGCCCCCACCGCGTCCCGCGCCGACCGGTTGCGCGGCATCATCCGGCATGACCTGCCCTCCTCGCTGGTGGTCTTCCTGGTCGCGCTCCCGCTGTCGCTGGGGATCGCGATCGCTTCGGGCGCCCCGGTGCTCGCCGGGCTGATCGCCGCGATCGTCGGGGGCATCGTCGTCGGCAGCCTGGGTGGGTCACCGCTGCAAGTCAGCGGCCCCGCGGCCGGGCTGACCGTCATCGTCGCCGGCCTCGTTTCCGAGTTCGGTTGGGGCATCACGTGTTTGATCACCGTCGCCGCCGGAACCCTGCAGGTCCTGCTGGGGCTCAGCCGCGTGGCGCGCGCCGCGCTGGCGATTTCGCCGGTCGTCGTGCACGCCATGCTGGCCGGCATCGGCATCACGATCGCCCTGCAGCAGGCGCACGTGTTGCTGGGCGGAAAGTCCAAGAGCACGGCCTGGCACAACCTGATCGGCCTGCCGGGCCAGATCGTCGGTGCGCACCGGCCCGGCGTGATCCTGGGCGTACTGGTCATCGTCATCCTGGTCGCCTGGCGGTGGGTGCCCGCCACGGCGCGCCGCGTTCCGGGTCCCCTGGTCGCCATCGTGGCGGTCACGGTGATCTCGGTGATCTTCCCGTTTCACGTGCGCCGGATCGACCTCGAGGGGTCACCGCTGGACGCGCTGCGGCTGCCCGACCTTCCCCACGGCAACTGGGGCGCGTTCGCCGTCGGGGTGATCACCGTCGCGCTCATCGCCAGCGTCGAGAGCCTGCTGTCAGCGGTGTCGGTCGACCGGATGCACAACGGGCCACGCACCGACTTCAACCGCGAGCTGGTGGGGCAGGGCGCCGCCAACATCATCTCGGGGACGGTCGGCGGGCTGCCGATCACCGGGGTCATCGTCCGCAGCTCCACAAATGTCAACGCGGGCGCCAAATCCCGGGCGTCCTCGATCATGCACGGTGTCTGGATCCTGCTGTTCACCATCCCGTTCGCCGGCCTGGTCGAAGAGATCCCCACCGCCGCGCTCGCCGGCCTGCTCATCGTCATCGGCATGCAGCTGCTGAAGCCGGCCCACATCGAAACCGCAACGAAGCACGGCGATCTCGCGGTGTACGTGGTGACGGCCGTGAGCGTCATCTTTCTCAACCTGCTGCACGGCGTGCTCATCGGGCTGGCACTGGCCATCGCGCTGACCGGATGGCGGGTGATCCGGGCCAAGATCGAGGCCGAGGCGGTCGACGACGAATGGCGGGTGGTCATCGAGGGTGCGGCCTGCACCTTCCTGGCGCTCCCGCGGCTGACGCGGATGCTGACGTCGGTTCCGCAGGGCGCGACGGCGACGGTGGTCATCTCGGTGCACTACCTCGATCACGCTGCGCACCAAGCGATTACCGATTGGCAGCGCCAGCACGAGGCGACGGGCGGGACGGTTCACATCCGGGGTGGGGTCGAGACGGGTCGGCGCGACACGCCGCCACCGATGGTCGAGGCCCAAAGCCCCGGGGCCGCCGCGTAATTGCGCCGGGCGCCGTCCGCGCAGGGTCGGTCAGTCGACGTCGATCCTGATGTGCAGCCGCTTGCCGCACACCTCCGCCAGGCGCTGCAGCACGTCCACGCGCGGGACCTCGTCCCCGCTCTCCCACGCGGCGACCTCCGCCCGGGTGGTGCCGAGTGCCTGCGCCAGTTGGTCCTGGTTCATATCGGCACCGGCACGTGTTTCGAAAATCAGGTCGGGCAGGTTCAGCGCCAGCCCGGCTTCGTGAATATCGATCGAATGAGAGTCCGACATCGCAATCACCGCTTTCATTAACGGCAGCCCAAGGACTACAGCTACATCCGATGTTACGTGCGGTTCGGGCGGTGTGCACGCGGCGTTGCGCCGCCGTTTGCTACCGCCCGGCCATCTGCTCGAGCCGGCGGATGCGGTCCTCGATCGGGGGGTGCGTCGAAAACAGCGACCCGATCCGCTCGCCGGCCCGAAATGGGCTGGCGATCATCAGGTGTGCCTGACTGGCAAGCTGGGGCTCGGGCGGCAGCGGGGCCGCCTGGACCCCGCCGGAGATCTTGCGCAGGGCCGACGCCAGCGCCAGCGGGTCACCGGTCAACACCGCGCCCGATTCGTCCGCCTGGTATTCGCGCGACCGGGACACCGCCAGGCGCACGACCGTCGCCGCGATCGGGCCCAGCAACGAAACCAGCAGCAGCGCAAAGGGATTTTCGCCATCGCGGTTGTTACCGCCGAACATGCCGGCGAACATCGCCATGTTGGCGAGCGCGGTGATGACCGACGCCATCGCGCCGGCGACGCACGAGATCAGGATGTCGCGGTTGTAGACGTGCGAAAGTTCGTGTCCCAGCACGGCACGCAGCTCGCGCTCGGTGAGGATGTCCAAAATGCCGGTGGTGCAACACACCGCGGCGTTGCGCGGGTTGCGGCCGGTCGCAAACGCGTTGGGCGCGTTGGTGTCGCTGATGTACAGCCGGGGCATCGGCTGGTGTGCGGCCGTGGCCAGCTCGCGGACGATCCGGTACATCGCCGGCGCCTGCAGCTCGGAGACCGGCTGCGCATGCATGGCCCGCAGCGCCAGTTTGTCGCTGTTGTAGTACGTGTAGACGTTCATGCCGATGGCGAACAGCACCGCGAGGAACATCGCGGTCTTGCCGAACAGCGAGCCCACGAACACGATCAACGCGGACATGCCGACCAACAGGGCGAAGGTCTTGAACCTGTTGGCATGCGGATGCCAGGTCATCGATGTCCTCCTAGGACATTCCGGAGCACTCGTTCATTGTCGACTATTGAACGCCCGAGACGGCCCGGGGAGTTCCGCGACGCGCTAGCCGTGCCGGCTGATGGTGTAGTCGACCAGCGTCTGCAGCGCGCGCCGGCCGGCCACGTCGGGCAGCAGCGCCAGCTCCTGGTGTGCCTGCGCCGCGTAATCCTGCAGCGACCGCTTGGCCTTGGCCATGCCCGGCGACGCCCGCAGCAGCGCCAGCGCCTCGGCCACCGCCTCGTCGTCGTCGATGGGCCCGACCAGCAGCTCGCGCAGCCGCGCCGCGTCGGGACCGGGTTCGCGCAGCGCGTAAACCATCGGCAGGGTGTGCACGCCCTCGCGCACGTCGGTGCCGGGCAGTTTGCCGGACTCGTGGGAGTCGCTGTCGATGTCGATGATGTCGTCGGAAATCTGGAAGGCGGTGCCCACGATGCCGCCGAGGCGGCTCAGCCGCTCCACCTGGTCGGCGTCGGCGCCCGAGAACATCGCGCCGAACCGGCCCGCTGCGGCGATCAGGCACGCGGTCTTCTCGTACACCACCTTCAGGTAGTGCTCGATCGGGTCCGCCCCTTCGGCCGCCCCGGTCAGGCCGCGGGTCTCGCGCATCTGCCCGGTGACCAGCTGGGCGAACGTCTCGGCGATGAGCCGCACCGCCTCGGGCCCCAGCCGGGAGACCAGCCGCGACGCGGTGGCGAACAGATAGTCGCCGGCGAGGATCGCGACGTTGTTGCCCCAGCGCACGTTCGCGGTGGGGGTGCCGCGGCGCACCTCGGCCTCGTCCATCACGTCGTCGTGATACAGCGTGGCCAGGTGCACCAGTTCGATCACAGCGCCGGCGATCGTCACGTCCGCGGCGTCGGGATGGGGCCCGAGCTGTGCCGACAGCACGGTGAACAGCGGCCGGAACCGCTTGCCGCCGGCCTTGAACAGGTGGGTCAGCGACTCGGTCATGATCTCGTCGGCGCTGCGCAACTCGGTGTCCATGAGCTGCTCGATCCGCCCGACACCGTCGCGCACCGTCGCCGCGAAGGCCGCGTCACCGAGATCAACGCCCGCCACCACCGTCGCCGGAGTATTCACGGGACCAAACATACTGGTGTGCATGAAGACGGGAGCGACCCGAGCCCACGTGGTGGTCGTCGGCGCCGGACCCGCCGGTTCGGCGGCGGCGGCGTGGGCCGCGCGCGCGGGCAACGAGGTCCTGGTCATCGATTCGGCGAGCTTTCCCCGCGACAAGGCCTGCGGCGACGGGCTGACCCCGCGCGCGGTCGCCGAGCTGGAGCGCCTGGGGCTCGGGGACTGGCTGGACACCCGCATCCGGCACCGGGGGCTGCGGATGAGCGGGTTCGGCGGCGAGCTGGAAGTGGACTGGCCCGGCCCGTCCTTCCCGTCGACCGGCAGCGCGGTGGCCCGGGTCGAGCTGGACGACCGGATCCGCAAAGTCGCCGAGGACTCCGGGGCGCGGATGCTGCTCGGAACCAAAGCCGTTGGCGTGCAACATGACTCATCCGGCCGGGTGACGTCGCTGACACTGGCCGACGGCACCGAGGTCGGGTGCCGCCAGTTGATCGTGGCCGACGGCGCCCGGTCGTCGTTGGGGCGCAAGCTGGGCCGACGGTGGCACCAGGAGACGGTGTACGGCGTCGCCGCCCGGGGGTATCTGAGCACGCCGCGCGCCGATGATCCCTGGCTGACCTCGCATCTGGAACTGCGCGGACCCGACGGCCCCAAGGACAAAGTGCTGCCCGGCTACGGCTGGATTTTCCCGCTCGGCAACGGCGAGGTGAACATCGGCGTCGGGGCCTTGTCGACGTCGAAGCGGCCCGCGGATCTGGCGCTGCGGCCGCTGATCGATTACTACACCGACCTGCGCCGCGACGAGTGGGGCTTTGTCGGCCCGCCCCGGGCGGTGTCGTCGGCGCTGCTGCCGATGGGCGGCGCGGTGTCCGGGGTGGCCGGCGCCAACTGGATGCTGATCGGCGATGCCGCGGCGTGCGTGAACCCGCTCAACGGCGAAGGCATCGACTACGGACTGGAGACGGGCCGGCTGGCCTCTGAAATGCTCGCGCTGCTGGATGGCCGCGACCTGTCGCAGGTGTGGCCGTCCCTGCTGCGGCAGCACTACGGTCGTGGCTTCTCGGTGGCGCGCCGGCTGGCGCTGCTGCTGACCTTTCAGCGGTTCCTGCCCGCGACCGGGCCGCTCGCGATGCGCTCGACGGCGCTGATGACCATCGCCGTGAGGGTGATGGCCAACCTGGTCACCGACGAGGACGCGGACTGGGTGGCGCGCGCCTGGCGCGGCGGTGGCCGGCTGTCGCGGCTGATCGACCGCCGCACACCGTTCAGCTGAGCGGCGGCCGCATCGCCGCTGGTCGGCGGGCACGGCGGCGCTGCTGGGGCGCTCGATCGGCGCTCGCCGTTTGTCGGCGCGCCGGGAACCGGGCGTGTATAGTCCAGCTAATGAAGGGAACGATGCTGGCTACTATCGGTGCCGCTGCCGCTGCCGTTGCTGCTTTCACGCTGGGCGCGCCGGCGCAGCTCTCCGCGCCGGCGCAGGCGGATCCGCCGCCGACGGCGCCGTACCCGACCCCGCGGACGCCGTCGCCCCCGAGCGACTACGACGCGCCGTTCAAGAACACCGTCAACGGCTTCGGCATCTACCAGCCGCAGGACCAGCTGGCGTGGCTGGGCAAGATCACCTGCGATCGGATTGATCACGGCGTCGACCACGACGCGCACCAGTCCGCGACGTTCATCCAGCGCAACCTGCCGCGCGGCACCACCGAGGGCCAGTCGCTGCAGTTCCTCGGCGCGGCGGTCGACCACTACTGCCCGGAGCACGTCGACGTCGTCCAAGCGGCGGGCAATCACTAGCACCGCCTCTAGCGCGGGGGCAGGTACCCCGCGTGCAGGGCGACGATGCCGCCCGTCAGGTTGCGCCACCGCACCCCCACCCAGCCGGCCTGGGTCAGCTGCTGCGCCAATCCCTCCTGATCGGGCCACGCCCTGATCGACTCCGCCAGGTACACGTAGGCCTCGGGGTTGCTCGACACCGCCCGCGCCACCCGCGGCAGCGCCCGCATCAGGTACTCCTTGTAGACGGTTGCGAACGGACCGTTGGTGGGCGTGGAGAACTCGCACACCACCAGCCGGCCGCCCGGACGCGTGACGCGCGCCATCTCGCGCAGCGCGGCCTGGGTGTCGACGACGTTGCGCAACCCGAAACTGATTGTGACAGCATCGAATACGTCGTCGGCGAACGGCAGCCTGGTGGCGTCGCCGGCGACCTTCGGCACATCGCGGGCCGCCCCCGCGGCCAGCATGCCGACCGAGAAGTCGGCGGCCACACACCATGCCCCGGATTTCTTCAGCTCAACGGTCGATACCGCGGTGCCCGCGGCGAGGTCCAGCACCCGCTGGCCCGGCCCGATCTCCAGCGCCGCCCGGGTGGCCTTGCGCCAGTACCGGTCCTGGCCCATCGACAGCACGGTGTTGGTCAGGTCGTAGCGCCGGGCGACGCCGTCGAACATCGACGCGACGTCGCGGGGGTCCTTGTCCAACTCGGCGCGGCTCACCACACGGACGGTACCCCTTGGGAATTACGCGGCGACAGCAGCGTTGCAACTCTGCGTGACTGACAAAGTGTGGTTTATCACCGGTACATCGCGCGGTTTCGGACGGGCGTGGGCGATCGCGGCGCTGGAGCGGGGCGACAGGGTTGCCGCCACGGCGCGCGATACGGCGTCGCTGGACGACCTGGCGCGCAAGTACGGCGACGCGCTGTTGCCGATTCGTCTGGACGTCACCGACCGCGACGCGGACTTTGCGGCGGTCAAGCAGGCGCACGACCACTTCGGTCGGCTCGACATCGTGGTGAACAACGCGGGCTACGGGCAGTTCGGGTTCGTCGAGGAACTCTCCGAGCGGGACGCCCGCGACCAGTTGGAGACCAATGTCTTTGGCGCGCTGTGGATCACCCAGGCCGCGCTGCCCTACCTGCGCGAGCAGGGCAGCGGCCACATCATCCAGGTGTCCTCGATCGGGGGCATCACCGCGTTCCCGTTGGTCGGCATCTACCACGCGTCGAAGTGGGCGCTGGAAGGCTTTTCACAGGCGCTGGCCCAGGAGGTCGCCCCGTTCGGCGTGCACGTCACGCTGATCGAGCCGGGCGGCTTCGACACCGACTGGGCCGGCCCCTCGGCCAGGCACGCCGAGCCGCTGCCGCCCTATGACGACATTCGCGCCGCCGTTGATGCCGAACGCAGCCGGCGGTGGGCCAGCCCAGGTGACCCGGCCGCCTCGGCGGCCGCGCTACTGAAGGTGGTCGACGCCGAAAAGCCGCCGCTGCGCGTCTTTTTCGGATCCTCCCCCCTGGAGACGGCCAAGGCCGACTACGAGAGCCGGCTTCGTGATTGGGAGGAATGGCAGCCGGTCGCCGAGCTGGCGCAGGGCTGATCGCGCCGGTCACTCCCCCTGCGCGTACCGCCGCGCGAACAACCGGCGCCGCTCGAACGGCGAGAGCACGGCCTCGTAGTGGCCGAGCAGCTCGTCGCAGATGACCGGCCAGCTGCGGCCGACCACGCTGCGCCGGGCGGCCGGCGCGTAGCGCGCCCGTTCGGCGATCAGGTGCGCGACGGCCTCGGGCAGCCGCGCCTCGAACTCGTTGACCCCCAACAGCAGACCCGTCCGCCAGGGTGTAACGAGGTCGCGTGGGCCGCCGGCGTCGGGGGCGATGACCGGCAACCCCGACGCCAGCGCTTCTTGCACGACCTGACAAAACGTCTCGTGCTCACCGGGATGCACGAACACGTCCATGCTGGCGTACGCCGCGGCGAGCTCGTCGCCGTAGAGCGCACCCGTGAAAACCGCTGTCGGCATTGCCGATTGCAGCTTGGCGCGGTCGACGCCGTCGCCCACGATGACGAGCTGGACCGCGCCGCCGGCGGCCAGCCCGGCGAGCCGCTCGACATGCTTCTCGGGCGCGAGCCGGCCCACGAACCCGACGACGGGCTTGCCGTGCGGCG
>NZ_JAEKMI010000052.1 GCF_020217485.1 Mycobacterium sp. WUMAC-067
GTGGGAAGGGTTTGCGATGGTTGGGTGGCAGAAAAGCTTGAAGGGAGACTCGTATGGCGATTGACCCGAGTGCCGTCGGTGCGACGACGGAGCCGATGCTGTTCGAATGGACGGACCGGGAGACGCTGCTCTACGCGCTCGGTGTCGGCGCCGGAACTGACGACCTATCGTTCACCACCGAAAACAGCCACGACATCACCCAGCAGGTGCTGCCCACCTATGCGGTGATCTGCTGCCCGGCGTTCGGTGCGGCGGGCAAGATCGGAAAGTTCAACTGGGCCATGCTTTTACACGGGTCGCAGGGCATCCGGCTGCACGCACCGCTGCCGCCGGCGGGCAAGCTGTCCGTGGTCTCCGAGGTCGCGGACATCCAGGACAAGGGCGAGGGCAAGAACGCGATCATCGTGCTGCGCGGCCGCGGCACCGACCCCGACTCGGGGGAGCTGATCGCCGAGACACTCACCACGTTGGTCATCCGGGGCGAGGGCGGGTTCGGGGGAGTGCCGGGTCAGCGGCCGATCGCGCCGGAGTTTCCCGACCGCGAGCCCGATGCCCGGATCGCGCTGCCCACCCGTGCGGACCAGGCGCTGATCTATCGGCTCTCCGGTGACCGCAACCCGCTGCACAGCGACCCGTGGTTCGCCAGGGACATGGCCGGTTTCCCGAAGCCGATCCTGCACGGGCTGTGCACCTACGGGGTGTCGGGCCGCGCGCTGGTCGCCGAGCTGGGCAAGGGCGTGGCCGCCAACGTCACGTCGATAGCGGCGCGATTCACCTCGCCGGTGTTTCCAGGGGAGACGCTGACCACGCTGATCTGGCGGACGGAACCGGGCAAGGCGGTGTTTCGGACGGAGGCTTGTGGCGCCGAAAGCGCGAACGCGCGGATCGTGTTGGACGACGGCGCGGTGGAGTACGCGGAGGCCTAGCCGATGGCTTAGAACCCGGTACGTCGCCCCGGCGCGCAGGCGTTCACTGGTGCGCCTGGCCTGCCGTCCAGCCATGACCTGTCCCGCATTCGGCGGGCTTCGGGGGGATCGCTCGGGCGCTAAGCTAAACAGCTATGTGCTACAGTTAGCACATGTCTACGGTGGGCGTTCGTGAGCTGCGGCAGCGGGCCAGCGAACTCCTCCGTCGGGTCGAGGCCGGCGAGACGATCGAGATCACCGACCGTGGTCGGCCTATCGCCCTTCTCTCGCCGATGCCGGAGGGCGGTCCGTACCAGCAGATGCTGGCAAGCGGCGGGATCGAACGTGCGACGCTTGACTTTGATGACCTTCCCGAGCCGGTCCGACTCAAAACGGGTATCGAGCTGCCGTCCGTGACGCTTGCGCGCCTGCGTGAGCACGAGCGTTGATGGCGGCCATCTACCTGGACTCGTCCGCAATCGTCAAGCTTGCAGTTCGTGAGCCAGAGTCGGATGCGCTGCGTCGCTACCTTCGCACCCGGCTGCCGCGGGTGTCGAGTGCCCTTGCGCGGACGGAGGTCATGCGGGCTCTGCTCCACAAGGGTGAATCAGCCCGAAGAGCCGGACGCCGGGCGCTCGCGAGCCTAGACCTACTACGCATCGACAACCGATTGCTCGATCTTGCTGGTGGGCTGCTGCCAATCGAGCTACGCACCCTCGATGCAATTCACCTGGCGACTGCCCAGCGGCTCGGCATGGATCTTGGCCGGTTGTGCACTTACGACGACCGCATGCGCGACGCCGCCGAGGCGCTCGGCATGGCAGTGATTGCCCCGTCTTGATCGGCTACCTAGGGTGGCGCGTGAGGCGGCCAACGCTTCATGTCCCGGCATGTCGCGCCAACCTCGTGCCACCGCCGAATGGGGACACCGTCGTGCTGGATCACTCGAATGTTGGCACCCTGAGCGCCGTTAGAACCGTTGCCGTCGCTAATTTACGCGGGCGTCACTTAACCGCTGTGCCAACCTTTCGGTGAACTCGGCGGCGCGCGCGGGACTGTCCAACGCAAACAGCGCGGCGGTGGCGCGGTCGCCGTCTTCGCTGTGTCGCACCAGGATCGGGATACCATCATCGCGGACCGCGTCGAACGCGTCCTCGTCGGTGATGTCGTCGCCGAGATAGATGGGCACCAGCGGACGCGCGTCGGCCTCGCGCAGGTGATCGATCACCCAGCGAAGCGTCTTTCCCTTGTCCCAGTCCATGTCCGGACGCAGCTCGATGACTTCGCGACCCGTCGTCACCCGAAGTCCGTCCCGCCGGCCCGCCGCGCGCACCGCCGCGGCAACCTCGCCCACGCGGTCCCGCGCGGCGTTGCGGTAGTGGACCGCAACGCCAAATCGCTTGTGCTCCATCATAACTCCGGGGATCGAGTCGAGCCGGTCGCGCAGCTCGGCGGCGGCCTGTTCGAGCACCGGTGTGGCCGCCGCCGCGGCGTCGTTCTGGTGGTGTGTGCCGTCGGGTGCGGTCAGCTCGAAACCGTGGCTGCCGGCATACCAGATCCCGGGCACACCGAGGCGCTGTGACACGTCGGCGAGGTCGCGGCCGGACAGAACCGCGACCGGGCATTGCGCGGCCAGCTTCCGCAGCGCCTCGACCGCGGCGGCGACGGGCCGGGCCGCGGCGGGATCGTCGACGATGTCCGACAGCGTGCCGTCGAAGTCGAAGAACATATGGCCGGCCTCCGGTCGGTGAGGGCACCGAGGGCCTGCACAGCATCGGGTAGCTGGGACATCCGGTGGTCCCCGGTGCGCACGGCGACCTCATCCAGATCGCCGACCACGGCGTCGGCGCCGACGCGCCGCAGGGCGTCACTTTGCCCTGTTCGGTCGAGGCCGATGACCAACGCGAATCCGCCGTCGCGCGCGGCCTGGACGCAAGCCGCGTTGTCGGTAAGGACGGCGCATCGCCCCGGGCGGACCGACAGCTTGTCTGCTGCCTCACTCAGGGTGTCGCGGACGTTACCGTTCGACGCGAAGACGCCGGTGTCGACGCCGGCTTCGCGCAATCGCCGGGTCAGCGCCTGGGTGCGGTCCAACGCGGTGTCGAACAGCACCGCGTCATGGCGGCGCGGGTCGATGGTGACCGGCATTGACCAACCTTCTCACGGTGTTCAACGCCGGTGAGAGCGGGTCAGTGACGTGCCGGCGTGGGTGCCGACGGTCGCGGCCGCTGCGCCTGGCCCGGAAACGCGCGCGCCGCGCGCGTGCGCCGGCGGTCCTTGCTGAACAGCAACACCGAATCCTGGCTGAGCGCCACCATCCGTGCCATGCCCAGCTCGATACCGGCTGCCAGCTGCTTGACGTCGGCCGTGGCGTCGTATTCGGCGGTGATGCCCGAATACCAATTCGTCGCCGTAGCTGAGCATCGCGACCCCGGTGCTCAGCTGCAAGGCGATCGGGGGGATCGGCAGCAGGCGCTCCATCGTCTGGCCCATCAGCCGCAGCTGATGGCGAGGCCCGGGCGCGTGGTTCGCCAGCGTTACGAGGCCGCGCTGCGGGAGCCTGGGTAACAGTTGTATGAGGTTGCCGCGCAGCATAGTTGGCAGACAATTGATCGCAGACTCCACGATACCGGGCGGAGATTTGTCGGCGTGCTGCGCTTTCCACCGGCTGTGCACGGTCCGCAATTGCTGGACCGGGTCGTCATGCTCGACGGGCAGGTATGGCAGTAGTGCCGAACGTACCGGCATCGGCACCAGGGTGCGCAGCGAGTCCGCCCGCGGTTCTTCGCCGCGGCGTAGCAGAACCCTTCGGAAGCCCTCGGTGATGGCCGCCAGCGCGACATCGTTGACGGTCACACCGAATTTGCGGCACACGCACTCGACGTCGGCAATCGGGACGCGCACCGTGCTGTAGCGCCGCAGGACCGGGTCGACCGAGGGCCGTGCCGTCGGCCAGATCGCCCCGACGAAGTTGCCGGCGAGTGCCCCAGCCCACTCCAGGGGCCAGCCGCGCTTCGAGGCCTGCGGCGGCGAATCATGTTTGTCGCCAACACCGTTCGCGAATGCATCGTGGTCGGCGTCGTCGCAAAGCCGGGTGAGCAGGTGGGCGGCTGAGTTCCCGTCGGCCAAGCCGTGGTGGATCTTCATCAAGATTGCCCACCGGCCGCCTTTCAGGCCCTCGATCACCCAGCACTCCCACGGCGGACGGTCCAGGTCGAGGGGACGCTCCAGGGCGTGGGCGATCGCGCCGGACAGCTGGGCGTCGTCGCCCGGGCGCGGAATCGCCACCCAGCGCACATGATGGGCCAGGTCGAATCCGGGACAGTCGATCCACTCGAAGCTCTGCGTCCGCAGCACCTGTGTGCAGCGCGGTATCGACTGAATCCGTTCCGCCAGCAGCTGTTTCAGCAGTGCGTAATCGGGGACGCCACCATCGACGATGGCGACCGCGCCGATCACCAGGCTGGCGTACTGATCGGGATCTTGAGCTCTCAGGTACGCCGTATCCAGTGTTATCGCTTGCGCCATGCGCAGTCCCCGCCCCTCGTTTCTCGCACTTGTACCAGTATTTGCGCGGGACCTCCGGGGCGGTAGGCCAGGAGCGTTAAGAATGTGTTTAGACCCGTTAAACAGCTCGCCTAAGTCGAACATACTTATTGCTTATCTGCTTAAGTGGACTCGTTTGCTTAAAAAAATTCGTCAAAAGTACTGCCGGGCAGTGGTTTAGCAGTTGCTCGCAGAGTTTGCTCTTGGCCTTCGGCGGCGCCGATGAGGTCGGCTAGTGGGTGGGGATCGGTGTTGACGCTTTGTTGCAGGAGTCGGTAGAAGAGCATTCCGCGGGCTTTTGACCTGCGGCGATTGAATCTGAAGGTGAACTCGTCGAGGTAGTACTGCAGGTGCTCGCGTTCCACGCGGGTGTAGCGGCCATGACAGGAGCGATCGTCGGCGCCCGCGACGGCGTTGAATCCATCCCTGCTCGCTGGCTCGAAGCACTCGAAGACGGCGACCGCGGACGCACCCACGTGAAGCAGCTCGCCGCGCTTCTGCTCAGGTAGCGCGCTCTGCGCCCTACCCCCCCGCTCACCTAGGTGCGTGGGTCGGTATCCACGAGTTGTTGGTGTGTCACGCTGATGGCGACGTGGATGGTCGGGAAAACTGTGTCCATGGATTTGATGACGGCCCAGGATCAGCTGTTTGAGACCGAGTCCGCGCGGCCTCGCTCGTCATCGTCACCGGGCGAGGTTTCGGTGGACAAGACGTTTCGGGCCTATGACCAGGATCAGTCGTTTTTGATGCCGCCGTCGTTGCGGGATTGGTTGCCTGACGATCATCTGGCGTTGTTTGTGTCCGAGTTGGTCGATGAGGTGCTTGATCTGGCAGTGTTTTTCGCCTCCTACAGCGAGGCCCGGGGCTTTCCGCCGTATCACCCGCGGCTGATGCTCAAGCTGCTGCTCTACGGGTACACCAGCGGGGTTCGTTCATCTCGCAAGATCGAAGCCCGTTGCCATGACGATGTGGCGTTTCGGTACCTGGCCGCCAACACCGCACCGGACTTTCGCTCCATCGCCCGCTTTCGGCGCCGTCACCTCGCCGCGCTGGAAGCCCTGTTCCTGCAGGCGCTGACCCTGTGCCAGCAGGCGGGCATGGTCACGATGGGCCGGGTGGCCCTCGATGGCACCAAGGTCAAGGCCAATGCCTCCCGTCACAAGGCGATGAGCTATGACCGGATGTGCGAGGCGGAGCCGGCCCTGCAAACCCAGGTCGAGCAGATCATGCGGGAGGCCGAACGCGTCGATATCGACGAGGACCAGGCCCACGGCCCGGACAATCGTGGCGGTGACCTGCAGGGCGAATTGGCCCGCCGTGAGAGCCGGCTGGCCAAGATCCGCAAGGCCAAGGCCGACCTGGAACAACACGCCAAAGACCAGGCCGCGGACAAGGCCCGGGCAAGGGCGCAAAACGCCGGCCATGATGACGACGCGGCCGCGCGGGCCGCCGAGCAGGCAGCACAGTGCGCGACCGTCAAGCCCAAGGCGCAGCGCAACTTCACCGACCCTGACGCCCAGATCATGAAGACCGCCGACGGCAGCTTCCACTACTGTTACAACGCGCAGGCCGTCGTCGATGAAGAACATCAGGTGATCGTTGCGACCGACTTCGCCGAATCCGGCGCCGACAACCCCGCATTCGGCGAGCTGCTCGCCCAGACCATCACCAACACCGCGACCACACCGCGTCAGACGCTCGCCGACGCCGGCTACTTCAGTGAGAACAACATCGACGCCGCCCACAAGGCGGGCACCGATCCGCTGATCGCGACCGGCCGGCTCGCCCACGGCGAGCAGGTTCCCGACGCGCCACGGGGACGGACACCGAAAAATGCGACACCAAAGGCGCGGATGGCCCGCAAACTTCGCACCAAGAAGGGCAAGGCCGCATATTCGCGGCGCAAGGTGATCGTCGAGCCGGTGTTCGGGCAGATGAAGACCACCCAGGGGGCGAGTCGACTCCTGCTCCGCGGCCACCATCACGCCCGCGCCGAATGGCGCCTGCTCGCCGCCTGCCACAACCTGCGAACCCTCCTACTACAACATTGCAGCGCAGGCTGCGGCCGGCTGAAAGGGTCGTGCGCAGCGAGTTACGGCCACCGATCCGCCATCCCGCGGAATGCGGCCCGCCCGATCACACCACCAGGCCAACAAAACGCCGCCCGATGCCCTCCGTCCAGGACAAATCCACCTGCCGACCCGACAAATCCGTTACCGACCCACGCACCTAGCCGGGGGCAGCAGGAATCAAGATCACTACAAGTCAAGTCCCCACGGAATCAGGGGAACCCCTTCACCCGAGCTGCACGGCGTATTGACGGCAGAGCACCTACGATTGGCCGCTGATCAGCCCGCACCCTACTTTCCCGTGCTGGTGACCGGTGCCGCCGCCTCGGCTCCACCGGCGGCAAGCTCACCCTGGTCCGCAGCACCCACTGTCTTTGACAGGCGAGCACCCAGCCGCTGAAATGCGTCCACCGAGAATGGCTGCATCATACGGCGGTTGACACCAGGGGCGATACGGAGCATGAAATAGCCCAGCCAGGCCTCGGTGCGCACCGGCACGACCGCCAAATCAAACCGTACCGCACGTACGACGGCACGAGCTACGAGGTCCGAGCTCATCGGCGAGACCCTAAACTTCTCGCTAAATTCCTGGAGCTTCTTCGTGAACTGCTTTCCTTGTTCGATCAGGTTCTGATCGACGCCGACTACGATCGCGCGATCAGCGATGTTGGTGTTGATCACACCCGGGCACACGGCGCTGACGCCGATGCCTCTCGGTCCGAGTTCGAGCCGCAAGCACTCGGTCAGCATCTTCACGCCCGCCTTGGACACCGAGTACGGCGCCATCACCGGCGTGGGTGTGAACGCCGCCGCTGACGCGATGTTGACGATGTGGCCACCGCCGCGCTCAACCATCTGGGCGCCGAACACACGACATCCGTGGACGACACCCATTAGGTTCACACCGAGTTGGCGGTCCCAATCCGAGGGACTCAGCTGCAAAAAGTGGCCGCCCACCAAGATACCTGCGTTGTTGACCAATACATCGGTGTAACCGTGATCGGCTAACACATCGCGACCGAACACCGCCCAGGCGTCGGGGTCGGTGACGTCCAACTGCGCCGCCGACGCGCCGAGGCCGTAACCGCGGATCATCGCGGTGGTCGCTTGTGCCGCATCCAGATCGATGTCGGAGACCACGACGTGGGCGCCGAGCTTAGCGAACCTGATCGCTGTCGCCCGGCCAATGCCGCTTCCAGCCCCGGTGACCACCACCAGGCGCGGTCGCAATCGGTTGAACTTCACAGGCTCTCCTTCGTCATGGCCGCGGCTGCGTCCAGAACCGCAACGCCCCTGCTGTATCGGTAGACATCAAGGTTGTAATAGCGGTTCTGCCAGTACATTTCGCCGTGCGTCGACGGCCGAAACGGTGAATCGCCCTGGTTATTAATGTAGTAGGTGTTCGAACCCGCACACGCCGGAGTGAACAGGAAGTTATTCTGTTGGCGCTTCAGGCATTTCCGAAAATACTCGTCGTGGGCTTCCTGACGAATCTCGCAGACCGTTGCACCGCGGCGCTTCGCTTCGGCTATGGCGCGGCTCAGGTGAGCCGATGTCGCTTCGATCATCCACAAGTACGAGCCGAGCACGAATCCGTAGGGCCCGGTGATTGAGAACATGTTCGGAAATCCGGGAACCGAAACACCCTGGTACGACTGGTATCTCTGCTCACTCCAGAACCGCCCGAGATCGACGCCGCCCCGCCCGATGACGGGGAAGGGAGGCACCGCGCCCGCCTCCCACAGCTTGAACCCGGTCGCGCAGATCAACACGTCGATCTCGTGCTCCACGCCGTCCGCCGTCCGTACCCCCTTCTTGGTAATGCACTCGATCGCATCGGTGACCAGGCTGACGTCGTCGCGGTTGAAGGTACGCAAGTAGTCGTTTGACATCGACGGGCGCTTGCAGCCTAACCCGTAGCGTGGGATCAGCTTCTCCCGAACGACCGGGTCATCGATCTGGCGGCGCATCCAGCGGCGGGTAGGAACCTCAAGCATCCGGCGGCTCGCGTTCGTCAGCCACTGTGGACCGACCCACATCCCGGCCATGCCGACCTCGGTTGCGACGGTTCCCACCAGGCGGATACCCGAACGGATTCGCTTACGCCCCAGAACCCACCGGATGGCGGACGTGACCTCCTTGTCAGGTTTTGGGAACACCCATATCGGTGTTCGTTGGAAGACTGTCAAATGTTCGACTTCGTCGACAATGGCCGGGACGACCTGCAGCGCCGTTGCGCCAGTGCCGATGACCGCGACGCGCTTGCCCGCCAGCGCCACGTCATGGTCCCAGAGTGCGGTGTGCATGAGCACACCCCCGAACTCGTCGAGACCCGGGATATCAGGCATCTTCGGGCGTTCGAGGCCACCGACCGCCATGACTACATTTCGGCCGGTAATCTCCTGATCGGCGTCGGTAGTCAATCGCCATAGGCTATTGCGCTCATCGAGCACCGCCGAGGTGATCGTAGTGTTCAGCCGCAACTTTTGAGCTAGGCCGTACTTGTCCACAAGGTCGCTGGCGTAATCGCGAAGCTCGTAACCCGGAGCGAAGATCCGCGACCAATCACCACGCTGCTCGTAGGAAAAGCTGTAGACAAACGAGGGAATATCCACCGCCACACCCGGATAAGTGTTCGCATGCCAGGTGCCGCCCACCTGATCCCACTTGTCGACAATCACGAAGTCGTGAATGCCTCTGCGTTGCAAGGAGATACCAGCACCGATACCGCCGAATCCAGCGCCGACGATCACGACTTCATGGTCTGGAGTGACACGCTCGACAGTCGGTAACTGCTCGATGTCGATCGTTGTACTCAACTTGAACTCATGGCCTTCCTGCTACTTGAGATGACCGACAAGGGCACCGTCGTCGCCGAACAGCTCCTGCCGCCACTGCTGCACCAGCGCGGTCGTGTCGATGTCGTCGGGATGGAAGCCCGGCTTTAGGTACATGCGCAGATCGGCCATCAGCCCCTGCACCAACGGGTCCCGGAACACCGCACGCGTTTGACGCGCCACTTTGATCGGGCGCCATCCCCGCGGATCGGCCAAAATAGACAACAGCACCCCGATCGACACCACCGGGATCGTCAGGATGTACAGCACCGCCATCACCCCGATCCGGAGCCACTCCGGCCCATCGACGGCCCGGTAGACGTCGAACGCCACCGACTTATGTTCCAGCTCTTCCACCGCGTGCCAGTTGAGCAGGTTTCGCACCTCGGGATCGCCAGGAATCTTTTGTATCTCTTCGCCCAGCATGCGCTCAGCCAGTGTCGCGGTGTAGTGCTCGGCCGCCGCCGTGACCGCCAGGGGTACCCGCGCTGGCAGCAGGTTCTCAATTCGCACGATCAACCGGCTCCCGGCGGCTGTCATGCGGGAACATAAACAGCCGGACAATCGGGTAGCCCATCTCGATGAGCTTCTCGTTGAGCCGGCGGTGTTCCTGGCCGTGCACCGACTCCTGGCCAAATGAATCCGGCCACCCGCTTCATCAGTACCGGATCGGTCATCTGATCGGCAAAGCGCCGAACCGACCGGATAAACAACTCCTCACCTGGCGGAAACACGCCGGACAGCAACGCCACAAGGTGGCTGAACACGATATTGCCCTCAACGAAATGGTGGTCCATCGGCTCGGGATCGCCGAACCAAAACCGAATCCGCCGAGCCTTAGGATACGTACTCTCGGCTACTTTTTCGGCTGCTGTTCCGCTTTTCGCAGCCATTGCCTGACTAGCTACCATGGCAATCCCTTTTGTTGTGGATGTTCGCAATCACTTCAGGTAGCCGACGAGTTCTCCGTCGGTGCCGAAGAGTTCCTCTTGCCAGTGCTCCAACAACGCGTTCGTGTCGATGTCGTCAGGATGGAATCCCGGTCGCAGATATTTCGTAAGGTCTGGGATCAAACCCCGGAAGATGGGGCCACGGTACAGCCGATAGGCCTCCCGTATCACCCGTAGCGGCTGACGACGCCCATCCGGGTCGTGCGCCAGCGAGTAAACCAATGTGACGGCTATGAGGAGAAGCAGGGTCGGAATCATCACGGCCATCACACTCCTGCGCATCCGCTCCGTACCTCCCGCCACCGTGCGGAAGACATCGAATGCGACCGATTTGTGCTCAAGTTCCTCCACGGCATGCCAGTTCAGCACGTTCCACACCTGCAACTCGCCCGGAATCGCCTGGATTTCCTCTTCGCCCAGCGTGCGCTCAGCAAGTACGGCGGTGAAGTGTTCTGCAGCTGCTGTTACCGCCAGGGGTAGCCGCGCAGGCAGCCGCTCCTCCAGTCGCTTGACCCAGTCGTTAAACTTCTTCGAATCCCACCAAGCGATCGGGTAACCCATGTCGATGAGTTTCTCGTTCAGCAGGCGGTGTTGCTGTCCGTGGACCGATTCCTGGCCGATGAAGCCCGCCACCCGTTTCTTCAACGTGGGATCGGTGACCTGACCGGAAAATAGACCCAGGTGACCGGACGCGGCGGAGCCACCCGGCGCAGCCGGGTGTTCTTTCTCGCAGTTGTCGGGTTGTGTTGTGGGAGTTGGCCGGTGTCAGGCGACGGGTTCGAGGGTGACGCGATAGCCCAGGGCTGCGAGCTGCGCGACGTGGTTACGGGTCCGGCGTTCGGTGTTGATGCGGGTCGCGTGGTAGTCGGCACCGAGATCGTGGAAACGGGCCGTGGGGTCGTGCAGCAGGTTCCAGATGATGACCAGGATGGATCGGGCAACAGCGACGAGGGCCTTGAGCTTGCCGCGGCGTTTGACGATGCGCCGATAGCGTTCACCGAGGAAGGTGTTGGTCTTGGCAGCGGCTGTCGCGGCTTCGCCGAGAGCACCTTTCAGATATGGGTTGCCTTTGCCCGCCTTGCCCGAACGTTGCACCGGACCGGACTGGATGGTGCGTGGACACAGTTTTGCCCACGACACCAGGTGTCCGGCCGTGGGGAACCGGCTCATGTCGAGCCCGATCTCGGCGAGAATGATCTGCGCGTTCACCGGGCCGACGCCGGGAATCTCATCGAGTCGGTCGATCGTGGTCAACTCGCCGGCTTTGCGCGAAGCGGGGTTTGCTCCGCCGGTGGCGTCCCCACCGTTGACAGGTTCGGGCTCCATTGCAGCCAACAGTTGGTCGATGCGGGTGGTGAGCCTGCCGATCTTGGCGTCCAGCGCGTCGATCTGATCGAGCAGCATCTGGGCAAGTTCGGCGTGGTGATCGTCGAATCTGCCGGTCAGCGCCTCGACCAGAGCGGCTTGCTTGGGTCTCATCTTGCCGCGCGCCAGCCCGGCCAGCCGGCGCGGGTCCCGCTCGCCAGCGATCAGCGCCTTGAGCATGTCGCGCACCGACAGGGTGTCCAGAGTCGAGGCCACCGACGACACCTTGATCAGCGCGTCCTCGAGCAGCTTCTCGATCCGTTGCCAGTACCGGGAACGTTCGCGAGTCATATCGATCCGTAACCGGGTGTAGTCGCGTAACTCGCGGATCGGCGCCGGCGGCACGAAACTTGGCCGCAGCAGACCTTTCTCGGTGAGCTTGGCTAGCCAGACCGCGTCGAGTTTGTCGGTTTTGGGCCGACCGGGCACGTTCTTCACGTCGCGGGCGTTGACCAGCTGCACGTCGAGCCCGGCCGCCTCCAGCAGGTAGTACCAGATCCGCCAGTAATCCGACGTGGACTCCACAGTGACCTTCTCAATCCGCTCGTCAACGAGGTAGTCGGTCAACTCACCGACTGCGCCGGACGTGGCGGCCACGTCCCACACTTTGCTGACCCGCCTGCCCGCGCGGCTGCCCACACGCACGCACACCTTGCCCGAGGCCTTGGCTACATCGATCGCGCACACACGCTCGATCACCAACTCATGCTCGGTGTCAGCAATCTCCTCCGGCTGCTGCTGCTTCAACTCGCTTGCCCTCCATCAACATCGACGCTCTCAACAAGGCGGGCCGCCCGGGGGCCTCGGTTCAGGGAATCGAAATTCTGACCGGCGTGCTCGAAGCAACAGTGCGTGACCCTTCCAGGTCGGGCCCCGGCACCAGGCTCATCAACAGGCTCACAAAACCCAAGTTAACGTCGGCGTCGGCAGGCAACCCGACCCCCATTTTCACGCCTGCGAGGCGTCACCCGAAGGGAAACAGGGGGCTCATCTGAGAATCGACGCACCGACCGAATAAACAACTCCTCCCCTGACGGGAACGCACCCGATAGGTTCGCCACGAAGTGGCTGAACACGATGTCGTCGTTGACGAAGTACTTGCCGTGTGTGCCGCCGTCGCCGCCAAACGGAAAGCTTATCCGTCGGGTCCTCGGATAACGGGATCCAGCGCTCGCTGCGGTCACCGACTTTGCCTCTTGCCTTGCGTGGTCACTCGCCATGAATGCTAGCCCCTTCCTTGAACGTGTGACGTGTAGTTCCAGGTACCAATAGTACTAGGTGTTGGAACCACGCTACTGCGGATCCACGAGGTCGGCAAGCATCCGGCAAGCATCACGAAAAGTGCCCGCGAAACGCCCTCGGTGCATCACGTAAGAATGCCCGCGAAACGGTGATCCCCGCCAGGCATGGAGAGTGGGCTGTCGATGTCGTCTCGTGCCGAGATCACCGCGAAGTTCGCCAAGGCGTATGTGAAGGCGTCGAAGGCGAATAAGGGGCAGATTCTGGATCAGGTGGTGGAGGTCACCGGCTGGTCGCGTGACAATGCTCGGCGCCGGTTGACGGCCGCGGCCCGGCCGCCGGGAGCGGGCCGGCAGGTCGCCAAACGACCTCGCCGGCAGCGCAAGCCGAAGTATTCCTATGACGCGCTGAAGGTGCTGGGCCACTGGAGCGAACGGCGACGTGCAGTGTCGGTTTGTCGTCGTCTGACTCGTCTGGGCGGGAGACTTGATCCCACATGGTGTCGATCATCGGTTGCAGGAAGAGCTGTCCCAGCTGTCGGACCATGATGTCGATGATCTGGGTGGATCCGCTTCGCTCCGCATTTGCGATACCGGCGTCGCGGGCTTTGATGAGCTCCGTTCGGGTCAGCTCTGTCAATCGCTGGAGCAGTTGGCCTTTAGACCCTGCGGGGTCCAGTAGCGCGCGGCGCAGATAGTTGACGACGGCTGGGTTCGATTCGAGCATCTCCTTCACAGCCACGTCACGCGCCGTGGCGACTTGTCTTGGTGTTCCATCAACGGGGACCTGCGCGATCGTCTGCGCGAAGTAGTCGACGACGAGTTGTTCAACGGCGCGGCGGATTCCGTCCTTGGTCTTGAAGTGGTGGACAACCAGCCCGACCGTGACGCCGGCTCTCGAGGCGATATTTCGCATCGACGTGCGGTCCTCCCCGAACTCCGCGAACAGGTCCATCGCGGCGTTGCGAATGCGCGCCTTCGCGGTCAGGTCGTCTGCGCCTGCGCGTGGATCGGCGAACGGTCCCATGCGTCTCCTTCGTTCCGGGCAAGTGTACAGTGAACATCACTTCTTGTACAGATAGGAAGCTTCCTGTACAGTCGTACGGTATCAATTGAAGGACCACATGGTGCAGGGCAGTCTGAACGGCGTTCGCATCGTGTCGCTTGCGGTGAACATCCCGGGCCCGCTCGCGGCGGCACGGCTGGCGCGCTTCGGCGCGTCGGTAACAAAGGTGGAGCCCCCTACCGGAGATCCCTTGGCCGCGGTCGCGCCCGGCTGGTACGCAGAGCTCGCCAGCAAGCAGACGGTCTTGGTTCTGGACCTCAAGGACGCCGGCGACCGCGCCAAGCTGGACGTCGAGCTGACTTCCGCCGATGTGTTGCTCACCGCCATGCGCCCTTCGGCGCTACGCAGGCTCGGGCTCGACGACGCGCATGTCAGGTATCCGGGGCTCTGTCACGTCGAAATCGTGGGCTACGACGGTGACCTCGAGGAGCGTCCTGGCCACGACCTGACCTATCAGGCCACGCACGGCACCCTGCAGCCCCCGTTGATGCCGGCGGTTCCGGTCGTGGACCTCCTGGGTGCCGAACGTGCCGTGTCCGGGGCCCTGTTGGCGCTGCTTGATAGGCCGAATTCCGGTGCCGGCCAACACGTCCGGATCGTACTGGCGGACGCCGCAGCCGACGCCGGCGCAGCCGTGCGGTACGGCGTCGCAGGGCCCGGCGACCCGCTCGGTGGCGCGACTCCGACCTACGGGATCTACGCCAGTGCCGACGGCTATATCGCCCTGGGCGCAATCGAACCGCATTTCCAGAAGCGGACCCTCGAGGTCCTGGGCGCAGCAGATACCCACGAGGATCTCGCACGAGTCTTTGCCGGACAAAGCACGCGCCACTGGGAAGAAGTCGCCGAGACGGTTGACATCCCCATCGTTGGAATTCGTACACCGGAACAAGGAGGAGTGGAACATTGAACGCGCGCGAAGCAGTGATTGTCGGGGCGGTGCGCACGCCGGTGGGTAAACGAGGTGGCGCTTTGAGCCGGTGGCATCCGGCCGACTTGCTCGGTCACACCTTGCGAAACCTGGTGGAGCGCAGTGCGATCGATGCCAAAGACATCGATGACGTCATCGTCGGCTGTGCGATGCAGCATGAGCACCAGTCCGGAAATATCGGGCGGCACGCGGTGCTGGCTGCGGGTCTACCCGAATCGGTGCCGGCGGTCACCATTGATCGCCAATGCGGGTCCGGTCAGCAGGCGGTCAACTTCGCTGCATTCGGCGTCACCGCGGGCATCTACGAGCTGGCGATTGGGTGCGGTGTGGAGTCGATGTCGCAGGTGCCGATGCCTGCGTCGTTCATGCCGGGCGCGCCGCTCGGTCCGCAGTACTCGCCCGTGGAGTTGGCCCGCTACGACGACAACTTGGTGGCGCAAGGGGCGGCGTCGGAGTTGCTGAACTCCAAGTTCGGTATTTCTCGCGAGGAACTCGACGAATTCAGTATCCGAAGCCATGAGCGAGCATTCGCCGCGACCCGGGCGAAAAAGTTTCGCGCGCAGTTGGTGCCGATCACCGTCGATCCGCTGGATCCGTCGGCGGCGCCCGTCAGTGCCGACGAAGGAATCCGTGAGCAGTTGGATCCGGCGAAGATCGCGTCGCTGGAGCCTGTTTTCGCGGCCGACGGCCGCACAACCGCGGCCAATTCTTCCCAGATCAGCGACGGGGCAGCGGCGTTGCTGATCGCCGAGCGTGGCTACGCAGAACGCAGCGGGCTGGTTTCGCGGGCGCGGTTCCTGGCGATGACGGTCGCCGCGGCGGACCCGGTACTGCAGTTCACCGCGGTACTGGACGCCACCCACAGGGCGCTCGAGCGCGCCAACCTGAGTGTCAGCGACATCGACTTGTTCGAGGTCAACGAGGCCTTCGCCGGGGTGCCGCTGATGGTGCAACGCGAGTTCGGCATTCCCGATGACAAGCTCAACGTCAACGGAGGCTCGGTCGCAATCGGGCATCCGCTCGGGTCGACCGGGGCCCGCATGCTCACCGATCTGCTGTGCGAACTCGAGCGCACCGGACAGCGCTACGGCCTGCAGACCATCTGCGAGGCCGGCGGAACCGCCAACACCACCATCATCGAACGAATCTAAGGCACAGACATGGTCAGGGAAATCGTGAAGGGCGTGCCGTCGACGCACGGCGACCACTACCAGCTCAACACCACCAACCTGATCAGACATGCGGCGCGCACCTATCCCGAGCAAGAGGTCGTCTACCGCACCACGGAGGGCGACTGGCAGCGGTACACCTACGCAGACTTGTACGTTCGGGTCAAGCGGGCGGCGAACGCGCTCAGAGGAATAGGGATCGGCCCGGCCGACACAGTCGGAGTGCTCGACTGGAACAGCAAGCGGCACTTTGAGCTCAGCTGGGCCATTCCCGGCATCGCCGCGGTGATGCTGCAGATGAATCTGCGGCTGGCCACCGAAGACCTGAGCTACGTCACTGACCACGCCGAGGCGCAATGGATCCTGGTCGACGAGACACTCCTTCCGGTCGCCGAGGCGTTGGCTCCACACGTGCCGAAGGTCAAGGGCTGGATCGTAATGTCGGATAAGCCGCTCACCGAGATCGACACCACGCTGGAAAACGTCTTTCACCTCGAGGACCTGATGGCCGAGTCCGACACCGAGATCGACTGGCGGGTCATCGACGAAACCTCTGCTTACAGCGCGTGTTACACATCGGGAACGACGGGTCGGCCGAAGGGCGTCTACTACTCGCATCGTGGCAGCTACCTACACGCGATGGCGATGGCAGCAGCGATCAATCTCCGTCGCGAGGACACCGCGATGCTCATCACCCCGATGTTTCACGGCCAGTCGTGGGGGCTTCCGCACACCGCGATGTGGACCGCGGCGAAGGTGATCCTACCCGGCCGCTACCTGGCCGAGAACACGCAAATGCTCGTCGACGTGATGATCGCGGAGAATGTGACCGTCGCGAACGGCGCACCGGCGATTTTCCAGCCGATGCTGGACTACATCAAGACCCTTGCTGTGAAGCCAGATTTCAGCAGGACGAGACTGCTGTCCGGTGCGACCGAGCCGGCGAAGTCGCTGATGCGCGATTTCCACGAGCTCACCGGCGCCGATTTTGTGCAGGGCTACGGTGCGACCGAGACGACGCCGCTGATCACGATGAACATGGGCATCAAACCGTCCCTGCAGGGCACGATCACCGACGACGAGAAATGGGATTTCAAGCGTTTTCAAGGGCTGCCCGCTTCCGGTATCGACATCCGGATCGTCGACGACAACGGCAATGACCTGCCGCACGACGGTAAGAGTGTCGGCGAGGTACTGATGCGTGGGCCCTGGGTCATCGAGCGATACCACCAGCTCGACGACGACGACAACGCCGACCGCTTCCTCGACGGTTACTGGCGCAGCGGCGATGTCGGCACAATCTACCCGAACGGGTATCTCAAGCTCACCGACCGCCTCAAGGACGTAGTCAAGAGCGGCGGTGAATGGATTTCCTCTATCGATATGGAGAACGCCATCGTCGGACATCCGCTGGTGAAGGAGGCCGCGGTTGTGGGGATCAGCCATCCGAAGTGGCAGGAACGTCCGCTGGCCATCGTCGTGCCCGTCGAAGGTGGCGTGCTGACCCGCGATGACATCGTCGGTTGTCTGCAGGGGCAGTTCGCCAAGTGGCAGATGCCCGACGCGGTTCTCTTCGTCGAGGCGTTGCCGCGCACCAGTGTCGGCAAATTGGACAAGAAGATCCTGCGGGCCGAACACGCCGACGTTTACCGGGATGCGGTCACGTGAACAAACAAATTTTGCGATCGACTCGCGACGGTGCGGTGGCCCTGCTGGAGATCAATCGCCCGAAGTCGAAGAACAGCCTCAACGACGAGCTGTTGGGCGCGATGGGGGCCGAGCTGGCGGCGTTGCGGTCCGACACGGCCGTGTTGGCCGTGGTCATCGCGGGCGCCCACGGCATGTTCTGCGCCGGCGCCGACATCACGGCGTTCGACGAGATCCGGGCCCGGCCACTGGTCACCGGAGAGTCCAATGAGAGCTTCTGGTCGATACTGGCTGCGTTTCCGAAGCCGGTCATCGCCGCGGTCGAGACATACGCACTCGGGGGCGGCTGTGAGCTGGCGTTGGCCTGCGACATTGTCATCGCCGGCGAGTCGGGCCAATTCGGACTTCCCGAGGTGAAGATCGGCGCAATCCCTGGCGCTGGCGGAACTCAACGCCTCATTCGGGCGATCGGCAAATCCAAGGCTATGGCAATGCTTTTGACGGGCGATTCCATCAAGGCCCAGGAGGCGTGCGATGCAGGGTTGGTAGCCGAAGTCGTCGCCGACGGCGAGGCCGTGCCACGGGCGCTGGCGATGGCGCAACGGATCGCGACGAACTCCCCGCTAGCGGTGGCGCTGGCCAAGGATGCCGCTGTGCACGCGTTTCAGACATCACTGACGCAGGGACTCGAACACGAGAAACGGAATTTCTACGTGGCGGTGCATTCCGCCGACAGTCACGAGGGCCAGGCGGCATTCCTCGCCAAGCGCGCGCCCCAGTTCACCGGAAAGTAGGTAAAGCATGCCCGGACTCTTATTCCCGGACTACGTCGTTCCGTGGGAGACCGAGGATCAAAAACTCCTGCGCAAGCACGCCGCCGAGTTCTTCCGCAAGGAAGCGACTCCCAACCAAGCCAGGTGGGCGAAACAGCAGAAGGTGGACCGAGAATTTTGGAACAAAGCCGGCGCTGCCGGGCTTTTGGGCCTCGACCTGCCCGAGCAATACGGCGGTGGTGGCGGCAGTTTCGGTCACGAGGCGGTGGTGATGCAGGAGCGCGCCTACGCGCACGACACCGCGTTCGGTTTCTCCGTGCATTCGACGCTGGCTTCCCACTACATCGCCGAGTATGCCTCCGAGGAGCAGAAGAAGCGCTGGATCCCGAAGATGGTCAGCGGGGAGATGGTGATCGCCGTCGCGATGACCGAACCGGGCACCGGGTCAGACCTGCAGTCGATTCGCACCACCGCGGTTCGCGACGGCGACGAGTACGTCATCAACGGCTCGAAGACCTTCATCTCCAACGGTTCCCACTGCGACCTGGTGGTGATCGTGGCCAAAACTGAGTCCGGACTGTCGCTGATGGTGGCCGAAACCGAAGGGCTGGCGGGTTTCCAGCGCGGCCGGGTTCTGGAGAAGGTCGGCCAGCACGGCCAGGACACCCGGGAGCTTGCGTTCACCGACATGCGGGTGCCGGCCGCAAACCTGCTCGGCGGCGTTGAGGGCAAGGGCTTCGCCCAGTTGATGGAGCAACTTCCGCGCGAGCGGTTGACCATCGGGGTCGAGGCGATCGCGATGGCGGAGGCGGCGGTAGTAGAGACGATCCGTTATGTCAAGGAGCGCACCGCGTTCGGCAAGCCCCTCCTCGCCTTCCAGAACACCAAGTTCGTGCTGGCCGAATGCAAGGCGGAGGTGCTGGCCGGCAAGGCGCTGATCGACTACTGCACCGGCCGGTACCTCGACGGAAAACTCGATGCCGCAACCGCATCGATAGCCAAGATGTGGGGATCTGACAAACAAGTAGAGGTCACTGACAAGTGCCTGCAGCTTTTCGGTGGATACGGCTACATGATGGAATACCCGATCGCGCAGATGTATGCGGCGGCTCGGGTGCAGAAGATCTACGGCGGCACCAACGAGATCATGAAGGTGCTGATCGCGCGAAGCCTGTAGACAGACACACAAAAGGAGCAGCCGAATGGACATCGCAGCTAGCAGCGCGGTCGTCACCGGTGGCGCGTCCGGGCTCGGTTTGGCGACGGTGGAGACGCTGGCGCGGTCCGGAGCGCGGGTGGTCGCCGTCGACCTGCCCAATGCAAACACGGACGCGCTAAGCCTCCTCGGCGACACCGTCCGGTTCGCGCCCGCCGACGTCACCGACGAGGATGCAGTGACCAGGGCCATCGAGATCGCCAACGCGGACAAGACATTGCGTATCATCGTCAACTGCGCCGGCGTCAGCGATGGCACCAAGACCGTCAGCAAGAAGGGCCCTTTCCCGCTCGACGCGTTCGAGAAAGTAATCAAGATCAACCTGATCGGGACCTTCAACGTCGTGCGCCTGGGCGCATACGCAATGTCGCAGAACGACCCCGTCGGCGGCGAGCGTGGCGTGATCGTCAACACTTCCTCCGGCGCGGCCTTCGACGGCCAGATCGGGCAGGCGGCCTACTCCGCTTCCAAGGGAGGTGTGATGGCGGCGACGCTGCCGATCGCGCGTGATCTGTCGTCGTACTTGATCCGGGTCAACACGATCGCTCCGGGGCTGTTCGAAACCCCGCTTCTCAACTCACTTCCAGAGGCTGCGCTAACCGCTCTCAAGGCGCTGACGTTGCACCCAAACCGACTCGGTGATCCTGCCGAGTACGCACACCTGGTCGTAGCCATCGTTGAGAATCCGATGCTCAACGGCGAGACGATCCGTCTCGATGGCGCAGTACGGATGCCTCCGAGGTGATGTCCGGCCGTCAGAGTTGCTGATTGGATCCCACAACTCCAGGAGAGAATCAACGTGCAGGACAGTGTCCGCGTCGTCGTCGACCATGTGAACGAACACGGAAAATCGCGGCTGAGCGAGCGGCGGGTGGTGGCATCGGTGGGCCAGGCACTGCGTTGCAAGATGCGCAACGAGCGTGAACGCAGTTTCGTCTTCGTCACTCCGAGTCGGAGTCGGAGAGAGAGAGGCTTAGTCACGTTAGCCAACAGTCGACGAGTTCCTGAGCCCACGGGTATCGCCCGTTAGCCCTTTCAACGCCTGGAACAGCCGTTGTTGGCGTGTCCCTCCATCAAAACTCTCTGATGAACCGGCATCATTCTTGCTGACTGAATAGTTGATCAGATGATGTTTCTTCACTTTAGGTGAAGTCGAGGAGGCGTGGGTTGGCTCTGGCTGTGGTCCGCGATCTGCGGGAACATCGAGTACCGGCGAGCGAGGAGGAGCTTGCCGACTTCGAGACCGATGTGTTGGCCGGGTTCGTGCTGGCACGGGCGTCGGCCGGATTGGTCGACAGCACGATCCGCAACGACATCAACCACCTCGAGCTGATCCACGACTGGTTCGGCCGGCCGCTGTGGGAGATGCGGCCCGCCGATGTCGACGTCTATTTCGGCAAGGTGCTGCGCGACGCCAACCCCTCGACTCGCACCGGGCGGGCGGCGGCACTGACCGTGTACTTCCAGTTCTTGGAGCTTCGGCACAAGATCGACCTGCACAACATGACAGGTCGGGTCGTCGAGTGCCCGCTGGACGAGATCAACCGGCCGCGAGCCTCGGTCGATCCGCAGCTGCGTATCCCTCCGACCGCCGACGAGGTGGAGCAGCTGTTCGCCGGGTGGCGCCAGGAACTGGCTGGATTCAATCGGTCGTTGCAACACCTCGATTCCTCGGAGGTGTGTGGTGGCGTATGGGAAGCGGCAGTTGGAGGTTCGTGCGTATCGGGGGCAGATGCCCTCCCCGGGGCGGCCGTCGGTGGCCTGGCGGCAGGACAGGGTCCGGTTCTGGGCGGGGATCGCTGCCGGAGCGATGACCGAGGACGCCGCTACCGAAGCGGGCGTGTCTTCGCCGGTCGGGTTCCGCTGGTTCCGCCATGCTGGCGGCGTGAATCCACGCTTGCCAGAAACTGTTTCGGGCTGCTACCTATCCTCGAATGAGCGCGAAGACATCGCTTTATGGCGTGCCCATGGTGCCGGAGTGCGCGAGATAGCCAGGAGGCTGCGCAGGGCGCCGTCGACCATCTCGCGTGAGCTGCGCCGTAACGCCTCGACGCGCACGTATCGGCTCGACTACAAGGCCTCGGTCGCGCAGTGGCATGCCGAAAGGCGGGCGAGGCGCCCGAAGACGGCCAAGCTGGTCGGCAACGACCGGCTGCGCCAGTACGTCCAGGACAAGCTCTCCGGTGTCGTTCGTGGCGCTTACGGGCAGATCATGGCTGGTCCGGCCGCGACGCCGTGGAAGGGACGCAACAAGCCGCACCGAGGGGATCGGGCCTGGGTGACAGCATGGAGTCCTGAGCAGATCGCCCATCGGATCAAGCTTGACTTCCCTGATGATGAATCCATGCGGATCAGCCACGAGGCCATCTACCAAGCGCTCTACGTGCAAAGCCGCGGTGCGCTCAAGCGGGACTTAATCACCTGCCTGCGCCGGGGTCGGGCATTGCGGGTGCCGCGGGCACGGTCTCGGCAGAAAGCGTGGGCGCACGTCACGCCGGAGACGTTGATCAGCGCTCGGCCGCCGGAGGTCGCTGATCGCGCGGTCCCGGGACACTGGGAGGGAGATCTGCTGATCGGGTTGCAGCGCAGCGCGATCGGCACGCTGGTCGAGCGCAGCAGTCGGTTCACGATGTTGATCCATCTTCCGCGGGAGGCCGGATACGGGCTGATTCCGCGGACCAAGAACGGGCCGGCTCTGGCCGGCTACGGCGCCCTCACGATGGCCAACGCCCTAGCGCAGACGATCACCTCGCTGCCCGAGGAACTGCGCCGGTCGCTGACCTGGGACCGGGGAAAGGAACTGTCGGCGCATGCCCAGTTCTCGATCGCCTCCGGGGTCAAGGTGTACTTCGCCGACCCGAAGAGTCCGTGGCAGCGTGGCACGAATGAGAACACCAATGGCCTGTTGCGCCAATGCTTTCCGAAGGGCACCGACCTATCCCGGTGGAACGCCGACGACATCGCGGCGATCGCTCACACCCTCAACACCCGACCACGCAAGACCCTCGGATGGCGCACCCCGGCCGAAGCGTTCAACGAACACCTACACTCACTTCAGCAAGCCGGTGTTGCAACGACCGATTGAATCCAGCCTGGTCACCTGCCGCAAGTTCGCCCCGGCCGCCCGCAACTACGCGGTCGCCCGGCTGGCGGCCGACGTGGGACTGCGCATCAACGAGGCGCGGATGCTCGACCTCGACGATGTGCGGTGGGAGCTGGGGCGGTTCGGCAAGCTGAACGTCCGTCACGGCAAGGGATCACGCCGCAAAGGCCCCAAACCGCGACTGGTGCCGCTGATCAACGGCGCCGACCGCAGCCTGAGATGGTTCATCGAAGACGTGCTTGGACTGTTCGATATCGACCCGAATAGCCATGCCGCGCCACTGTTTCCGTCCGAACGCAAGAACATCGACGGGACGTGCATGCGCGCGACAGCTGACGTCTATCGCCGATCGTTGGCGGAGGCGGCGGACCGGCATCTGCCTGCGTGGTCGGGGAAGCTGACCCCGCATGTGCTGCGGCACTTCTGCGCGTCCCAGCTTTACCTCGGCGGAATGAACCTGTTCGCCATCCAGGAATTATGTGGTCACGCCTGGACGGCCACGACGGCTCGATATATCCACGTCCACGCCACCCACGTCGAAGATGCCTGGGTCACAGCACAACGTAACAACACGAAGTAACTGCACCTACGAACTTAAGGATTGGCTCAATGAAGTGGAATCTACGCCTGACCGCGGCCAACCGCGGCATTTGGAAGGCCAGCGAACTCCAACGGATGCTGGCCGAGCGCGGCCTGGTGATCAGCGCCGGCAAGATGTCGGGCTTGTGGTCGGGCAACCCCAACGCCATCAAGCTCCACGATCTCGATGTATTCTGCGCCGTGCTCGACTGCGCCATCGACGAACTGCTGATCCCCGAGCCCGAAACCGTGGCCGCACCCACGCCGAAGGGTAGCGAGGAGGCCGCCGCTGCGGCCGGTGAGGCACGTCCCGTCACCCCGCGCGCTCGGACGGGAAGGTCGCTGCCGCCGCGATGAATTGCCTGCAATGCGGAGCCGAACTGCCAGCCAACGGTCGCCGCGACCAAAAATACTGCGGCAGAAGCTGTTCAAAAAAAGCGCACTACTATCGCGGAAAGGCGGGACTGCCTGCTCGCCCGCCCCGGCGGCATCCAGCCTTGGAATCCGACGACCCCGTGCTCGTGGCCGCTGCGGTATACGCCCGGGAACGCGCTGCCGCCCACGATTGGTGCGGTGAGACCACAAACCGATGCCTCGACGCCCTGGTCACCCTTCTGGCCGGTCGGCCCCCCGGTGATCGCGTGCCGCTCAAAGAGGTTCGAACACGGCCGCATCGGCTCGCGTCCCGTCGCAGGCTTGTCGAAATCCTCTCCCACTTCGACCTGCTGACAGACGACACCGAACCTCCGATCCGTGCCTGGATCGACCGCGTCACCGCGGAACTTCCGCCAGGGTTCGCCGAGCCGTCGCACCACTGGCTCCTTACCCTGTTGGTCGGCGGCGCACGTGCTCGCCCACGATCGCCCAGGACCCTCTACAGCTACTTCGGCGCGGTCAGGCCCCTTCTCGCGCACTGGTCCACCTCCTACGACCATCTCAGGGAGGTCACCAGGGCCGACGTCGACGCGACGCTGCGGCCGTTTCAGGGAAACCAGTGCCACAATCTGATCAAGGCGCTGCGGTCGCTGTTCCGGCACGCCAAGAAGAATGGTCTGGTCTTCAGCAACCCAACAGCGGGTTTGAAGAGCCAACCAGTAGACCAAGACCTCGTGCCCATCACCGATGATGAGGTGCGCTCGATCGAACAGCTCGCGAGCGAACCGCGTGCACGCCTAGTTGTGGCATTGAGCGTCGAACATGCCTGCCGCACAAGCGTTATACGCAAACTGGTGCTCGACGACATTGACCTGCCGAACCGGCGGATCACCCTTGCTGGACAACCAACGGCTCGGCGAGCTCACCCACAGAGCGCTGATCACATGGCTCGACCACCGCCGGGACAGATGGCCCCACACTCCGAACCGGCACGTTCTACTCACGACGAAAACTGCATTGCGCACAACGCCGGTGAGTCAAACATCGGTGAAACAATCGTTGAGCGACAATGGGTTCACGATCGAACGCATCCGTGCCGACCGAATCCTTCACGAAGCGCTGACCGCAGGCCCCGACCTGCTGCATCTGTCTCTCTCGTTTTCGGCATCTCCCACAACACCGCGCGGCGCTACACCACCGCGAGGGAGTATCCGAAATTCGGTGTAAGTGGCCCGACACGCCGGGTGTGAGCCTGGCGGGGAAGGTCCACGATGACCGAAACGATGAGGGCTGTGACAGCAACAGCCGATGTCCACGATGATGAAGTGATGGTCAGCTCTCCGACACCGGAGGAGCTGGCGACGGCCCGCGAGCTGGTGCGGGCGGCCCAGGCCCGCGGGGTGTCGTTCGCCGATACCGCTGACGGGGTGCTTAAGGCGCTGACCAAGACGGTGGTCGAGACCGCGCTGGAAGAGGAGCTCGCCGATCACCTCGGCTATGACAAGCACGATCCGGCCGGGCGGGGGGCGCCGAATTCACGCAACGGCACCCGCACCAAAACCGTGTTGACCGACACGGTCGGACCGGTCGAGATCGCCGTGCCCCGCGACCGCGGCGGCAGCTTCGAGCCCCAGATCGTCAAGAAAGCATCAACACCGGTTGACCCGGGTCGATGAGATCGTGTTGTCGTTGTATGCCAAGGGATTGACCACCGGGGAGATCGCCGCCCACTTCGACGAGCTCTACGACGCCAAGATCTCCCCGGACACCATCAGCAGGATCACCGACAAGGTCCTGGCCGACATGGCGGAGTGGACCGCGCGGCCGCTCCGTCTACGCCGCAATCTTCATCGACGCGCTGAGCGTGAAAGTGCGCGACGGTCAGGTCGCCAACCGACCGTTCTACGCCGCGATCGGGGTCGATCTGGCCGGGCACAAGGACGTGCTCGGACTGTGGGCCGGCGACGGCGCCGGGGAATCAGCCAAGTTCTGGTTCGCCGTATTGACCGACCTGCGCAACAGAGGCGTCACCGACACGTTCTTCTTGATCTGCGACGGACTTAAGGGGCTGCCCGACGTTGTCGGTGAGGTGTGGCCGGCCACCATCGTGCAGGCCTGCACCGTGCATCTGATCCGCAACAGCTTCCGCTACGTACCGCGCCAGCACTGGGACGCCCTGCGCCGCGATCTCAAACCGATCTACACCGCCCCGACAGCGGCGGCCGCAGAAGCGGCGCTCGAGGCGCTCGCCGACCGCTGGGGCAGCCGATATCCGGCCCTGATCCGACTGTGGCAGTCGTGTTGGAATGAGTTCATCCCGTTCCTGGATTACGACACCGAGATTCGGCGGGTTCTGTGTAGCACCAACGCAATTGTTATCTGGAGTCCTCCGGGCGGTGTCCTTGATGTCCGACACGAGGCGTTCAGATCCCAGGTTCTGCGTGGTGGACGTGATTATCTGCAGTCGTCCAGGAGGCAAGAACCTGCGGAGGGACGATGCAGATTGC
>NZ_JAEKMI010000053.1 GCF_020217485.1 Mycobacterium sp. WUMAC-067
GGCTCAGCCACGCAATGTACGGTGCGGCCGCGGCCGCCATCGACGCCGACGAGGGACCATTCCATGTGGTTCTCAGCTCCGCGACGACAGATCCGTAAGACGCTGCCGTGGCGCGTAATTCGGCCGCTAATCCGTCCCAGCCGGCCGCAGCGGCCAACAAGGGTGCCGGTCCGGGACCTGAGTAGATCCTGCCGGAGTTGATCTCCGGAGGCAACGCTCCGAATTCCATTTCTTTCCTCCGCATCCGGATATGACCAACGTCGGCCCAGCATTGCTACCGCCGGATACCGTTGTCCTTCAACAGCATTCAGCACACTCGGCTGGGCAAACCCCTGGCTGCCGATAGCTTGAATGCTCGTGTGCCCAGAAGACTAGCCAGCTCCGGCGGAAGCAACATCGACCAACAAGAGCCGACTCCGCACGGTCACCACCTCCCAAAGGGCAGTGGCGCGTCCTGGCGACGCGGTCGGCAAAAGCGCCCGTACGCCCCGTCTACCTCGGACGAATCGCGAAGTACCCCGGCGTGAAGGGAGCCAGAATCTTGGAGGAAACGTTGCCAGATGAAACAGTTTTCATCAGTAAAAATCTCGCCGTCAAATAATTCGAATGGGGCGCTCTGGCTGCGAGCCCATTCGCCGGCTTCCCGCTCGAACAGTGACGACCTTGCGTCGCCGTCGAATGTTGGCTTGCCTCAAAGTTTCCAGCGCCTGAGCTGCATCTCCATGTGCTGCACCGCACGACTATCGCTACGTCGGCCGTACCGCGGACCAAGCGATGACACGCATGGCCAGCTCCGCCATACCCGCAATGATCAGTTTGTCCGGCGGGCCGGCTTTGAGGCTCCCGCAGCCTTTTTCGACAACTCGTCGCGAGATGGCACGGTCTGTTCGATGTGGTCGTCGACGCAACCGACAAAGGCCTGGCATGCGGCGGAGCGCTTATCAGGGCGCGGTGCCACGAGGTTTACTCGGCGGTACATGTCAGCACCGGCGACCGGCCGCAATGCCAGTCCCGAATCGGCGTTAGCGCGCGTGCGCGCAACGGATTCGGGCAGCAACGCGACACCCAGGTCTTTGCGCACGAAATGAGTGACCTCATCGACACGCGTCACTTCGAAAGCCACACGCCGGGTTACGTTGGCGAAGCCGCGGTCGGTTTCGTGTCGCAGACCGTAGCCAGGGGGAAAGTCGATGAACGGTAATGCGGCCAGCGCAGTTATCGACACCGATGATTTTTTTGTCAGCGGATGGTGAGCGGGCATGACGGCGACGAGCGGTTCGCTGAACAGATGGGTGAACGTCAAGACACCGCCGGTGCCGGATACGTTGGAGCCCACGATTGCCACGTCCAGTTTCCGGTCGCGGACCGACTCGATCAGCACGTCACTGCCACCGCTGCGCAACGTCACGCTGACGTCGGGATAGTGCGAGTGAAAGGTCGCCATCAGGGTGGCCACATCGAGGCTTTCGGATGGGATCTCCATCATCCCGACCGTGAGCCGGCCAACGACCGTGCCGCCGAGAGCTTGTGCGTCAACGGCGATCTGGTCAATGCCGGCAACCACTTGGCGCACCAGCGGCATCAGCGCCTCGCCGGCGGGGGTCAGCGAGACCGAGCGAGTAGTCCGTTCGAACAGCCGTAAGCCGATTTCACTTTCGAACCGACCGACCTGCTGACTCAAGGCTGATGGCACGACGAACATCGCCTCGGCCGCCTTCGTGAAACTATTCGCCTCGGCCAACGCCACGACGTAGCGCAATTGCTGCAGGTTCACAATCCTTCATCTTTCGTGATTAATCACATCATATCTATTCACTGGACTAGTGGATGCGTTGCCTTCAGGATCAAGGGCATGTCCGCGGATCCGTCGTCACCGGCTGCCTTGGCGGCTGCCCGCATCGTGGTGCGTCCGCAGTCAGCGTTGGCCGGCAATGACTGCTCGGTGGCGGCGGTGCGCGACGAAATCACCGAACAGTTTGACCGCCTTGCGTTTCTGGGGAAGTTGCGTTGCTCCCATGGCCGGGTGATCGCGGGTTCTCTCGAGGAGTTGGTGTTCACCTACACCGTCGGGGGATCCGGCATTGCCGACAGCGGTTGGCTGAAGCTGTGCTTCCGCTACTACTCGGATTGGGATCTGCAGACAACGTCGCCGGACGCCCGCGACTTCGCGACCGCCCGCTTGGTGAGTCGGTCCCTGATCGGCGGGGCCTCCGAGGACAGTGCGGCGACGGTGCGGCAACTGGCCGCGAGATACGACGTCAAAGGCGGTGAGCGGCCATTTCAGAAGTCGCTGCTGATTCACGTCGTGGACGGGTACCTGCGCCCCGGTGATGTGATCGAAATCCGCTGCGGCGACCGTCGTTTCGGTGGACCCGGCACGCGCGTGCAGACTTTCGTCGAAGACGAGTTCGAGGTCCACCTGTTCGTCGACCCGCTGGGCACTTCGCGCATGGCTCACGCTGATGTGCATCGAATTGCTGTCGTACCAGGTGCACCCGAACGAGTCGTCGTGCACGGTCCTCGCATTGTGCGCAGCGAGGCGCCGGCGGTGCACCTGCACGCCCACCTGCAAGACCGTTGGGGCAACACCTGTTCCGACATTGCCGCGACGATGCATGCGCTCATCGACGGTGTCGTCGTGGACAGCGCCCGTACGCCTGCGAAGGGGTGGTCCAAGGCGTCGCTCCGCGTGCCGCCGGCCGCCGCCCGCATCGACGTTACCGCCGAGACAAGCACCGCCGTGCTTCAGAGCGCTGAGACCGTGATCGATGTCGTCGACGATTTCCCGTCGCCGCGGGCGTACTTCTGCGACCTGCACGTTCATTCCAACGACACCGTGGGCACGCAGGACACCGACTGGAATCTGCACTACGCGCGCGATATCGCCGCGCTCGACGTACTTGGCTATACCGCCAACGACTTTCAGATCACCGACGACACGTGGGACGACGTCGTCAGGGCCTGCCGGCAGATCGCCGAGGACGGCGCATTCGTCTGCTACCCCGGAGTGGAGTGGTGCGGCACCGCCGGCGCCGGCGGTGACCACAATGTCGTATTCCTGGGTGAGGACACCACCTTGGCCCGCTCGCTGGAATGGCATCAGCGCATGGCCACCGCGGTACCCACGCCGCAGAACTGGCCGGTGACCCAGTTGTACGCCGCCTACGAGAAGGACCCGGAGTCGTATCTCTTGATCCCGCACGTGGGCGGGCGACGAGCGATCCTGGACTGGCATCACCCCGAGCTCGAGCGGCTGATCGAGGTGCACTCCGCCTGGGGGAGTAGCCCATGGTTCTTCGAAGACGCCCTGGCGCGCGGCCTACGCCTCGGGGCGAGCGCCGCGAGCGATGAACACCGCGGACGGCCGGGTGCCGGGGCACCGGGAGCCAACATCTTCGGCGGCTTCGGCGGGCTCACCGGCGTCCTCGCGACGACCCTTTCCGCCGCAGACGTCGGTCGTTCGTTGCGCGCCCGCCGCACCTGGGCCACAACCGGTGCGCGCGCGGTCGCCCTGCTGCGCAGCGGTGAGAACTGGATGGGTGACGAGTTCGCCACTGATGCCGCCGAACTGACCGCCGGGTACGCCCTGTATGGCACGGCGGGATGGGATGACGTCACGGTCTACGACAGCGCCGGTTTGCTCTGGCGTCGTGACCTGCACGCCGAGACGGGCCTTTCGCCCAACCTGGTTCGCATCAGCTGGGGTGGGGCTCGGCACCGTGACCGCTACCGCTGGGCCACCTGGTCAGGCCGGCTACGTATCGACGGCACCGCCGTCGAAGACGTAACCCCGTGGGCGAACACGCATCCCGAGCAGATCATCGATGTAGACGGATCGGCCGTGGCCTGGGATACCACAACTTACGGGTCGGATATCGGCATCGTGGTACGGCTCACCGACCTCACCCGCGCGCGATTCGAGGTCGATGCGACGGTGCAGGAAGACGGCCTACGCGCCCAGGCGAGCCTTTCCGGGGCAGAGCTCATCGCCGAAGGTCATCGGGACATCGCCGTCGGCGGTCTCAATCTGCGTGTCCGCCTCGAACGCATCGCCGACCCGAAGGCACTGCCGAACACCGTCGCCGGCGAACTCAACCTGCAGCTGCCTGGGGGCGACAGCGCAATATATGTGCGCGGCAAGCAATTCGATGGGCATCAGGTTTGGACAAGCCCGCTGTTCGTGACCCGATCCGTAGGCACCCCGTAGTGACCCGACTTCGAACCGGTCTCACCCGCCGCCTCCACATCGACTTGCGGCGCATTACCTGCGCGGCTTGTCCGGCTCCCACGGCCGTCTGACACGCGCACCGCCGCGTCATCAGAACTCACCGTTTCAGCGGTACGGCAGCAACTCTCGTTGCCAGCCTCGGCCCAATCCGCCAGTTCTCATCCATTTCGATTCGAGGAAACCATGTCACTGCACCGATCCGGCAGCAAGCTCATCGCGCTGATCGCCGCGTCAGCGACCGTCGCCGCGCTGTCCGGGTGCTCAAGCCAGGGCGCGTCGCCGACTGCCTCCGCCGTATCGCTGCGCCTGGGCTATCTGCCGCGCATCACGCACGCCTCGGCACTGGTGGCTGTCCACGACGGCTTCTTCACCAAGCAACTCGGACCCCAAGTCAATTTCACCGCAAAACCTTTCAGTCGAGGCACCGAGGAAGTGACCGCGCTGCTGTCGGGCCAACTTGACGCCGCCTACGTCGGCCCCAATCCCGCCTTCAACGCCTGGCAGAAGTCGGGAGGGAAAGCGATCAAGATCATCTCCGGCGCGGCCAGCGGAGGTACCTCGATGGTCGTCAAACCCGACATCAAGACGGCCGCAGACCTCAAAGGCAAGACCGTCGCGGACCCCGCGCTCGGCGGCACCCAGGACGTCAGCCTCCGCGACTGGCTCGCCCACAACGGTTTGAAGACGAATATCCAAGGAGGGGGCGATGTTTCGGTCAAACCGACCAGCCCGGAATCGGCCATCGTGCAACAATTCCTCACCGACCAAATCGCCGGCGCCATCGACTCCGCGCCTTTTGATGTGCAGATGATCAAGGCCGGTGGGGTGCGACTGTGGTCGGACCCGAACACCATCACCGTCCTGGTTGTCCGCCAAGAATTCCTTGCGGCCCATCCTGACGCGGTCGAAGGACTGCTGCGCGCCCAGGCCGAGGCGACCGAACGGATCGCCACTGACCGCAGTGGCGCGGCGCAATCGGCCAATGCCGCTCTGGCGAAAGATCTCGGCAAGGGGCTCGAACCGGACGTACTCGCGGCCTCCTTCGAGGAAACCACCTACACCAACGATCCCGGAATGGCCTCACTGCGCGACCAGGTCGCCAAGGCCGTGTCCATAGGGCTGCTGAAGCCACTCGATATCAGCGGCCTGTACGAACCGGGACCGCTCAACAAAGTGCTCGCCGAGCCGGCAAGCCCCAGGTGACCCGTGATCCACTACGTTCAGTCCGATCACCTCACCGGTTCGCGGCCCGAAGCCAACCCACAATCGCTACGCGCCGTGCGGCTCACGGACGTGAGCAAGCAGTACGGTCGGGGCCCCTCGGCCGTCACAGCCCTCGATCGCATCACCTTGACGGTGAACGCCGGTGAATTCGTCTGCGTTGTAGGAGCATCCGGCTGCGGTAAGAGCTCACTGCTGTCGCTGATCGCCGGGATGGACCAACCGTCCACCGGCGAGCTCAGCACCGATGGGCAACGGGTTGCCTTGATGTTCCAGGAACCGGCGCTGTTCCCATGGCTGACGTCGGCCGCCAACGTCGAGTTGGCCTCGCGGGCGCGCTCGGTGCCACGCCCGGAACGCCGCCGACGGACTACTCACTTGTTGCAAACGGTCGCCTTGGCTGACTTCGCCGACAAGCGTCCTCATCAGCTGTCCGGCGGCATGCAGCAGCGCGTCGCATTGGCGCGTGCGCTCGCCCAAGATGCCGACGTCTTGCTGATGGACGAGCCGTTCGGGGCGCTGGATGCCCTGACCCGTGATCGCCTGCACGAAGAGCTCGAGCGCATCGTCGACGAACGCGGGCTGACCGTTGTGTTTGTTACGCACAACGTTCGCGAGGCAGTGCGACTCGCCGACCGTGTCGTATTGCTCAGTCCGCGGCCCGGTCGCATCGTCGACGAGTTCGCGGTCCCGGTGGGGCGCCACCACAGAGTCCACCACCCGGCCGTCGCCGAATTGGCCTCCCGCATCTCCACCCAGCTACGGAACGAGGGAAACCGTGGCGGTGCTTGACAGCGATCTCTCTGCCAAGAGTCACCGACCTGCGCTGACGCCCCAAGCGCCGCACCAGAACCGAGTTCGGATCAAATCGGTGCTGGCGGCCGTACGGGCGAAAGTCTTTGCCGTCGCGACGGTTCTGCTGATCTGGCAGCTCGTCTACCTCAGTGGCTGGAAGCCGTCCTTCGTGCTGCCCGGCCCGGGAACCGTCGCAGCCAACCTCTGGCAGCGCCTGCATGAAGCCGTGCTTTGGGACGCGATCGGGATCACGATGTGCCGGGCGCTGGCCGGCTTCGCGCTGGCATTGCTCATCGGGTCGCTCCTCGGCGCGGTGATCGCACAAAACCGACTGCTGCGCATGGCCTTCGGGCCGGTGATCACCGGTCTGCAGACCATGCCGGCCATCGCCTGGTTTCCCTTCGCCATCATCTTCTTCGGGCTGCACACGTCGGCGATCCTGTTCGTCGTCGTCATCGGCGCCGCGCCGTCGGTGGCCACCGGGGTGCTCGCCGGAGCCCGCCAAATCCCGCCGCTGCAACTGCGAGTGGCGAAAAACCTGGGATTGCACGGGTTCGGGCTATACCGGCATGTGATTCTGCCCGCCTCGCTACCGATGTTCGTCAGCGGTCTGCGGCAGGGGTGGGCGTTCGCCTGGCGTAGCTTGATGGCCGGCGAATTGGTGGTGCTGATCAGCGACACCGCGTCGATCGGAGTGCTGTTGGAAAACGCTCAGAACCTCAGCGATATGCCGTCGGCGATTGCCGTCATGATCGTGATCCTTCTGATCGGCATCGCCATCGACGCCGTCTTCGACGCGGCCGATCAGCGTATCCGCCGGTATTGGGGACTGATCGAGACCAATGCTGAATGACTCGACCATCCACTCAGACAAGGAGCCTCATGTCGGAGGACTGCCACGATCATCGCGTGCCGGACAACGCCTTTCGTCTTTGGGCATTCGGTGATGCGCACGTCGGGACAGACAAGCGCTTCGGAAGACAGAGCCTCGCCGAGGCGATCACGCATTCGGAGTCCGGCGGATCCGAAGGTGGGCCGCCGTTCGAGTGGGATATCGCCGTCGACGTCGGCGACATGTCCGGGGCCCATCACCATCTCCCCGACGACGCCGAGGGATCCGAACTTCGCCGCCAGTTCGCGAGCCTGCGTCGCCACCGACGCGAGGCCATTTACAGCGTCTGCGGCAATCACGACCGCAGCGGCCTACACGAGCCCGAGGCATGGTGGTGGCAGAAGTGGGTGGATCCCCTTGGACAGCACACCGAATTCTCCGGAGTCGACGCCAACGCGCGACCTTATCCAGTCGAGGGCGAGTGGGACCACTATTCCTTCCGGGTGGGCAACCTCTTGTTCCTCATGCTCAGCGACCGCAACGAACCCACCCAGACCGTGGGGCGGGGCCCGCTCGGCGGCAACCCGGGCGGCGTCGTCAGCGGCAAAGCCTTCCGCTGGTGGAAACACATGGTGCTGACCAATCCCGACTCGATCATCATCGTCGTCCACCATTACGTCCTCAAGGACACCACCGTGGCCTCCGGGGAGTGGGAAGGCGTTCGCAAAGGGCCCGACGGGCAGCTGCTGGAGCACTACCACCGCCCCTTCGAACTCGGAACCCCACACGCGGCGTCCTATCTGTACTGGGTGGACAGCAAACCAGACTCCGGGGCGTTCGAAGACTTCCTCAATGAACATCCCGGCCGCGTCCACCTGTGGATCGCCGGGCACACCCACACCCACCCCGACGACAACTATGGCGGTAAAACCCACATCGAACAACGCTGGGGCACATGGTTTCTCAACGTCGCGTCACTGAGTCGCCACCATATGCCCATCACCACACTTCCGATCAGCAGGCTGCTCACCTTCACGCCCGGCAGCGCCGAGGTGCGTGTCCAGTGCTACCTGCACACCAGCCAATACGCACGCCAAGGCTGGTATCCGAAGGCCGAACGCAGCCTCACGCTCGATAAGGCATTCGTGGCGCCGACGACCTACTCGCATGAGCGGACAGGCGCATCGCGCTCGGCCGTCGTTAGGTGACGCGCCTGAAGTGAGTGATCAGTGAGTCTCGGTGAGCTGCCACCGGAAATCCATTCCGGCCGACTGCATTCAGGTCCCGGCTCGGCCTCGATGAGCCTGGCGGCTGAGGCGTGGGACGAAACGGCGGCGCAATTGTACGACGTCGCGGAGAGCTATCGCTCGGTGGCGTCGATGCTATTCCAGGCACGGCAGGACCGCGCGTCGATGGCGGTCGCCGGGGCGGTGGTGTCCTATACCCCATGGCTCAATGCCGTTGCCGCACGGGCGCAACAGGCCGCGCGACAAGCGAAAGCATCCGTCGACGCCTTCGAGGCCGCGTTAGCATCGGTGGTGCCGCCGTCGGGGATCGACGCCAACCGCGCGCTGCGGATGGCGCTCGTGACGGCGAATTCCCTGGCCCAAAATGGCCCGGCAATCGCGGACACAGACGCTGCCTACGAACGGATGTGGGCCCAGAACGTCGACGCCATGTACGCCTATGCCGCAGCCTCTGAAGCCTCGTCAGCTCTGACGCCCTTCGACTCGCCGCCTACCGCGGGATCCGGCCAGCACGCTCCCGCGATCGCCGAAACCGCGTGGAGCCTGATCGCCGCGCCGCAAGTCGTATCCGCTGGCGGCCACGTGATGCCCGTGATTCCTCGAGCGCTGCGGGCACTGTCCCGTTCGCCGATCACGACAGTCGACGCATGCCTGTCCGCAGTGACGTCACCGCTGTCAAAACTGGGTTCACTATCCGCTCCCACCGACTTCGCGATAAACCACCTGAATTCGCTTAACAAGACAGCGTCATTGAGTAGGGCCGCGGCGTTGTCGCCACTCCCGAGCCAAGCCGGTGGCGCTACCGCCTCGGCAACCGCGCGGTCAGGTCGCTCGAGCTCGGTGGGGGCACTGTCGGTGCCGCAATCCTGGGCGACAGCCGCGATGCCCGGCCGCAGTGATGTCGAAACATCGGACAGTGACTATCTGTTGATCGACCCGTCCAATCTACTGTGGTGACCGGGCATCAGGCGCCTAAAGACGTTGCGCAGCAAAATCCGCGCCCTGGTCGACCATGCCGTTCGCCGCGTACATGGTGTGCGCGATGCCGGGCGGTCCCGGAGGGGCACCATTGCAGATGGTGTCATCGGTGGCGCACAACTGAATGGTCTTGTTCGCGTATAGCGGACCGATCGTGATGGGCGGGGCGCCGGCACCGCGCAGGAACTCGTTGGACGGTGTTCCGAAGAGGACCACCGCGGCCACGTGATCAGCGACCGCCCGCGGCAGCGGCTGCGGCACGTAGGACACGAATTCTTGTGGTACTTCCTTGGGCACGGCAGGGGAGGTGACGAACCCGGCCACGGCGGCGCCTTGCGAATACCCGCCGAGCACCGTTTTGGTGTTGGGGCAGTTTGACGCCGTGGATTCGATATGGCCGCCCGCGTCCTTGATTCCGTCCACAAAGGTTCGGGCGAAGGCGATGCCTCCGTTGAAGTCGCCGCTCGCCTCGTAGTTGACCGGGGAAACACCCACCGACTTGCCGCCGACTCGTGACCTGAGCGCATCGACGAACGCCTGACCGACCCCGCCGACACCGGGTGGTTCGCCGGTGCCGCGGGCAAAGACCACGTCGACGTCGGGACACGGCTCGGCGGAGGCCGCCGGGACGGGCGCGCTCAACAGCGCCGCCGAGGCTGTTGCTACCGCAGTAGCGAGAAAACGAATGGATCGTAGCGAGCTCATGCCTGCGAGTGCCCAGACGCCATTCACCCGAAACAGGCAATTGTTCGGCAATAGCGGTCCGAGGTTCTGGAAACCGCTGAGGCCCGCGCGTGATTGCGCCCGGCGGGCGCGGCGCTCATGGTCATCTTGCGGACCGTTCGAGGCGCAGCACGGCGATGTCATCGGTAAACCCGCCGTATGGCTGGGCCAGCTTTTGGGCACTGTCGATGAGCGCGTCGACGAATTTTGCGCCCGACAGATGTGCGTGGGAACGGGCCAGTGCGAGCAGGCCGTCCTCGTCCAGGGATTGACTGCTGTTGCTCGAAAACCCTTGAAAGAGTCCGTCGGTCACCAACACCAGACCATGACCATCCGGCAGTTTTAGGTCGTGTTGTGGCCAGTCGTCGGCGCGTAGACCCAGCGCTGGGCCGGCCGGAGGCATGATCCATTCCACGGTGCCGCCGCCGTGTAACAACACCCCGGGATGCCCGGCACGGATCGCTTTGAGATGGCCGTAGGGGGAGATTTGCAGGGTGAGCGCCGTGGCGCAGATCCCTGAGCCGGTTCGTTCCGAACGCAGCACCCGCTCGAGGTGGTGCATTCTCGTCACTTCGTGCACGCTGGCGAGGGTGAGCGCACGAAACGCGATCCGCAATGCCGCACCCAGTGGCGCCTCGTGGGGGCCGTGCTCGGCGACCTCACCGATCAGGACATGCACGGTGCGGTCAGCTGTTTGGACGACGTCATAGAAATCTCCGCACAGCAGCGCGTCCTCGCGGCTGGGCCGGTACCGCGCGATGACGTCGACGCCCGGGTTGTCCAGCAACAGCGGCGAGGCCAACAGGCCCCGTTCGAGGATGGCGTTCTCCCGGGCCCGCAGTTGGGTGGCATGCAGGTCGACGGCCATCAACTCAGCGCGCTTGCGTTCGATCGCGTACAGGAGCGCACGGCGCAACATGTCGGGTCGGACGCGACCCTTGACCAGGAAGTCCTGGGCGCCGGCCGCCACCGCCGAAGCTCCGAAATCCTCATCGTTCAGCCCCGTCAGCACAATGATCGGCACGGTGGCATCACGTTGGATGATGCGGTCGAGAGCGTCCATTCCGCTGGCGTCTGGCAGGTGCAGGTCCAGCAGCACGCAGTCGGGCCGGGCCGAGGCCAACTCGACCTCGGCGTGTGCCATCGACTGCGCCCACACCACCTGTATGCCGCTGACGGCCTCATCGATGAGGTCTTCCACGAGTAGCGCGTCGGCGCGATCGTCCTCGATCAGCAGCACGGACAAGGACGTGGCGGTGGCGGCCCATGTCAACCGTGGTTCTTCGCGAGACCCGTCGTGCGTAGTTGGGAGGCCGACCACTCTAGATCTCGCCCGTGGCCCTGTTGCTGTGACGTTTCACGGTTGCGGCGGCGACGTCGACGAGTTTGATGTTGGCCTCTTGGGAGACGCGTCGCAACGTGTCGAAGGCCTCGGCTTCGGTCAGGTCGTTGAGCGCCATGAGCATGCCGATGGCTTTTCCGATTTCGCGGTTGCTGGCAAGGCCGCGTTGCAATGTCGCTGCGTCCTCACCTTGAGCTACGGCGTTGGCGGCGACGCCGGCGAAAGCGGCCAACAGGATTGCGCGTTCGACGGCCACCGTGTCGAAGGCATTAGGGCTGTCGGAGAACAGGTTTAGCGCACCGACTTTGTGGGGCCCGACAAGCAGGCGAAAGCCCATGATTCCGTGCACCGGTGTTTCGGTGAGGACCCGGGCGGCCAGAGCGGGCCACTGACTGCCGGCGCGGAGATCCGGATCGATTTGCGGGGTTTCCTCCGAGATGGCATCCAGACACGGACCCTCGCCGAGCGCTTGCTCGAGCTTGTCGATCTTTCGGGCGACGCTGTCGCTGGCTGCCGCCGTCGTGGCGATGTGGTTGTCGCGCAACATCACGCTGGCATGGTCGCAGCCCGGCACCATGAGTGTGGCTGCGATGCAAATCGCCGCGTAAATCTCTGCGGGCGTTGAGCCTTGGTAGACGATGTCGGCTAAACCGGTAAATACCGTGGTGGGCTCGGCACGCGACGGCGGCGGTGATGGCGATGCCCCCATATCGGGGATTTCCTTACGGTCTGGCATCCTGAACCCGCGTCTTCGTCCCCAGGTTCATCCCGCAGATCCCGCGTAGGTGATCTGGTCGCCGGAGGGGGTGGTCGCTTGCGTTGCGCTGTGGGGCGGTGCTGGCTGCAATTCCACGTTCGTCAGGTGAAGCACGCCGAGCAGCCGGGTGGGGATTCGTTGGCCGGTCCGCAGGATCACAGTGCGGCCGTCGGTGCGCGCGTAGTGATCGAGGGTGTACAGCTGCTGGTGACTGATGAACTCTAGGTCTTGCGCGTCGATGATCAGTGGGTCATCGTCGAGCAGCGACCAAATGCGTTGCAATGCGGCGGTGTAGAGCCCGTCACTGTGTAAGTCGATGTTTCCGGTTAGCGCGAATGTTGCCTGCGGTGTGGGGTGCAGCCGGAAACGCGGCGCACGCTCACCGACATCGGGGTGAAGGCAAATGAGCTCGTCGGCGGCTGGCAGCTGGTGGGTGTCGTAGGCGCACAGCGCCGAGAAGGGGAGCCCTGCCATCGTGCGGGAGAGGAGAAACTCAAAATGCGACAGCGCGGCTCGTTGGTCGGGCCGCTGGGCCAGCGTCGTAGCGTCGACGACCACACGAAAGCCGTTGTAACCATTTTGGATTGCGCGATCGAGGGCCGCGACGCTGATGGCTACTGCGGTATGCGGGTCCACAATGTCGGTGCCGTCTAAGACCGCGTAGAACTTCGATGCTGGTGTCACGCCGACACCGCCGGCCTTAAGCCGGTCGGCGATACCGGGCAGCTCTGTCACTTCCGCCCACAATTGCTCGCGGCTACCGTGCCCGACGAATTCGGTCCAGTAATCGTGAGCGAGCCCCTCGGCGATGTACTGCGCAGCGCGGGCGTGGAAGTCCGTGCGGTCCTGGAACTTCCAGCCGAGATGCTCGAACGACGCCAGGCCAGCAGCCGGGGCCACCACTGCTGCTTGTGGCTGCGTGCAGAGCCAATCCTGATCCCGCGCCATCAGGCGGTGGGGTTTCCAGACCAGTCACCCGGCGCGGGTGGGGTATTAGGCTCTGGTCCCGGTACCGGGGAGTTGTCGGCACCTTGATTGAGCCGGCCGGCGGCGAAATTTGCGCCCTGGTCAATCATGCTGCTGTTGTCTGCATAGGTGTTGTGCGCGGCGAAATTGAGACCGTCAGAGCACACTGGGTCCTCGGGAACGCACACTTTGATGGTCTTGGCCGCATACGTCGGTCCGATGACCACCGGTGGCTGGCCCAGGAAGTTCATGGCCCGCACATTGGGCATTCCGAACAGCACCACCGCGGCAACATGGTCGGCCACATCAGGTGCTAATGGTTTCGGCACGGTGGCGGGATCAACGCCATCGGGCACCGCATCCGAGGTGACAAATCCCATCACGGCCGCGCCCTGGGAATAGCCTCCGAGCACCATCTTGGTCCTGGGGCATCCGTTAGCCGTGGAAACCACATGAGCGCCAGCGTCTTTGATGCCCTCGAGGCCGGTGTCCCACTGGTCGCTGGCGGGGTAGTTGACCGGGTACACATCGAACGACTTGGCGGGCACCCTCGAGCGCATAGCGTCAACGAACGCCTGTCCCGTCGGGCCCACGCCCGGTGGCTCACCCGTACCGCGCGCGAACACCACCTCCACATCGGGACATCCCCGGGCAACGGCGAGGGGAACCGCGGCAGACGGCAGCACCGATGCCAGCGCAATACCTAAAAATCCAGCGACCAAATGCACGCGCACGTTTCGTATTCCTCGTCGTTTCGGGCCTGACCGGAACGCAGTGCATCGTTAGGCCGCAACGAACAGAGTCGCGTTGCTGGTTGCTGACGAGCACGCCGTGTCGTTTACAGCGTAAACAGCGCGGCTTACGTTGTAAACAGGTGGGCGCGATTGGTCGGCTATCGCCGGGCGGCGCCCGTACTAGCGACGGGCCACCAGAACTTCGATCCGGTCGAGCAACGACTCGAGTCCTTCTTCGAACTCTGCCGTGCTGTGATCCTCCGACAACATCGGTTGTAGCCGCTGCAGGCACGGGTAGCCCGTGAGATGCCGTCGCGGCGGCTCGCCGTCGAGAATGGCCTCATCCGGGTGTAGTTCGGCGCCGTGGGCGTGCACTTCCAAAAGCAACTGACCCAGTAGGAACGTGGTGTAGGCGCGGTATGCGGCCACCGCCGCATCGTCGTCGAAGCCGTAGGAAAACAGCGTCTCGAGGAAGGTTTCCATCCATCGCAGGCTGCGCAGCGGCGGGCGGACCCATGGCGCTTCGGGCGCATGCGTGGCCAACAGCGGGAATATCTGGGGGTGTTCAAGTGCAATTTGGCGCACCCCGTGCGCCAGGCGTACCAAGTAGTCCTGCCAGCCGTCCTCTTGACGACGGGCCGCGAGTTGTTCGGCGTGTAGGCGATCAACGATGCGGTCAATGATGCCGGTGAGCAGGTCACCACGGCTGTGAACGTGGCGGTACAGCGCCATCGCCTCCACGCCGCAGGCCGCCCCCAACCGACGCATCGTCAGCTGCGGCAGACCGTCGCGGTCAACGAGCGCGATGGCGGTATCCAAAACCACTTCGCGAGTCAGCCGTGCGCCCCGGGGGGCATCCTCCCCATCACCTGACGTCAGCAACTGCTGGTCGGCATCGGCTATGTCGCGCTGGGTGCGGTCGCGGCCTTCACCATTCACCGAATCGCCTCCTACGTTGGATCGGTGACGTGTCATCAAAGATTCGGCCTGTACAAGTGGCGTTTGTCGACCAGATGCGGCGAGATGATCACCTCGGTAATTCTTTCTATCGCCGACTCTACAACTGCTGCCGATCGCAATACGGCGAATTGCCGGCATCTCAGTAGATAAGGAAGCCAGTCCGACAGCGATTCCTGCGATGAGGTGCGCTCGGCGCCCGTTTGCCCTCGAAGGCCGCGACGCTCCGCCGGCCGACACGAGGTTTTCCCGCCCGGTGACTCGGCAGATTCGAGTCCGGGCCGCTCCTGCTGCGGCGGGTCGCCCGTAGTGCGCGCCAAATCTTCAGTCCCACAGTCGGATTCGTGCCACCAGCGATCAACGTCGACGAACGCCAGGCGCGCTAAACGTTCTTAGCCGCTACAGAGTCGCGTCCCAGCGATAGAGTCTTCTCGTGCGCGTGGACCGCGAGCGAGTCTTCGCCGCTATCGCGAACGAGCGGCGCGAGATCGCGACACTGATCGAGGGGCTGGACGATACCCAGCTGGCAACGCCAAGCCTGTGTGCCGGCTGGGACGTCAAGACGGTGGCCGCCCATCTCGCCTGCTCTGTCGCTGACGGATTCTCGCCCGCCATGACGATGGCTCTGCGCCGCGGCAGCCTGGACCGCGCGATCGATGAGCTCGCGCGCCGTCGTGCGCAGTTGCCGGCCGCCGAGATCGTTGCCACCCTGCGTGAGTGCGCCGATTACCCCTTGAGCCCCCCGGTGATCGGGCCGGTCGCCCCCTTCACCGATATCTTGATTCACGGCGGCGACATCAGGATTCCGCTCAGCCTTCCGTTTGATCCCGATCCCGAACACGTCGGGCTTGCGCTGGATTTCCTGACCGGGCCGTGGCCCCTTGGCTTTGTGCGGCCGGGCCGACTGCGGGGCATCTCGTTGCACGCCACCGACATTGATCGTTCCTGGCGCAAGGGAGCCGAAATCCGCGGTCGTGCGTCGGCCTTGATGATGGCCGTCAGCGGCCGCACCGCGCTGCTGGACACACTCGATGGGCCGGGACTACCTCTACTGCGCCAACGGCTGCTGCCCTCTTGACGGTCGGAACATTCATTCAGCCAGCGACCCATCGCTCTAAAGCGGCCAGCGATGCGACCAGGTAATCCTCAGTAAAAATGGGCATCTCGCCAACGCGTTCTCGGAAGTGCTGCGGCGTGCCGCTCCAGTCGTAAGTGAGGGTGACGTCCGTGCGGTGGCCGTTCGGGGCGAGGTCGTAACGCCAGAACCACCCGCCGGGCACATGATTGCCGGCGTCGTCGAGCACGCCCGGCATCCACCCGATGACACGGTTCTCGTCGAACACGTTGACCAGATTGTGCGTGACGTAGTCACCTCCCGCCCGGGTGAGGTACATGTTCATCGCGAACATTTGTCCCGCACCGGTGATCGGCGCGGGGTCCACGGGGTCGCGGACCCAGTCGGTGGGCTCGGTGTCCTGGTGGCGCGATGGATCGGCGAGGACAGCGAAGATCTCGGCCGGGGCCGCGGCGATGGTACGGGTGACGACGTAACGTTCCTCGCGGGCGCTCACGCGTTGTCCTCGTCTGTCTTTCGTCCGTAGGCGGCTGCGATAGCGGGGGAGTCGAGCCACCCCGAGTAGGTGGGCCGCGAGGGCCAACCTTCGGGCGAATCGAGCCATTCCTCCTGGCGGCCCCACGGCAGCACGTCGATCAATGCAAATGTGTGGCTGAGTTGCTCGGTGCCCCGCCCGTTCGTATGCCACGTGCGGTACACGGTGTCGCCGTCGCGTAGGAAGACGTTGACGCCGAAACCGCCGCCGGGCCGCGCATCCATGTCGGAACCGAACGGGCTCTGCGATGACGAGTACCAGTCCATGTGATTGCCAACCTTGCGCTTGTAGGCGAGTGCTTCCTCGATCGGTCCGTTGGTCACGATCACGAACCGGGCGTCGTAGTTGTCGAGAAACTCCAATCGGGTGAATTGCGACGTGAAGCCCGTGCAGCCGCCGCACTGCCATTCCGCGCCGTCCGACCACATGTGGTGGTAGACGATGAGCTGGGACCGACCGTCGAACACGTCGACCAGTCGGATGGGCCCGTCGGCGCCGATGAGAATGTAGTCGGGCAACGCGACCATCGGCAGTCGGCGGCGCTGGGCGGCGATCGCATCCAGTTCGCGGGTGGCGGCCTTCTCGCGTTTGCGCAGTTTGTCGAGCTCGGCGCGCCAGGTTTGGTGATCGACGATCGGCGGCATGGCCGCCGTCTTTTCGGGGGACATGGGATCAACCTTTGCTCTCGATTTGTTCGTCTGGAAGGTCTGACTGCCGGAGGGTCCGGAATTCATCGGTCGGGATCTTGGCCCGCGGGGCGACATCGTCGGCGTCGACCAACATTTGGACGGCCAGTCGATGCCGTCGCTAGCGATGTCACATGTCGGTGCCCTGTCCCGTCTAGCGAATGAGGAACAACAAGCATTGTGGGAGAGGCGGCATGATGAAGCGCTTGAGTGCCATTGCGCGGGCATACCTGATCGCGGTGACGGCTTTGGTCGGGACGGTCACCTTCGGGATCGGGATCTGGTGTGTGCTCGATCCACCCTCATTCGCCCGTGTCGTCGGGTTTGGCGAGCACCAGCACTTTCTGCACGACGTCGGCGCGTTCCAAATCGGTCTGGGAGTCACGCTGCTGCTAGCCCTGATCTGGGCAGACGCTCTGGCTGTCGCACTCGCGGCGTTCATTGTGGCCAACACGGTGCATACCGTGAACCACGTGATGGACCTCGACCTCGGAGGTTCGGCCGCCCAAGCGTGGGCCCTCGGTGCGGTGTCGGTGGCGCTGGTCGCGGCGTTCGTGCTGCGGCTATACCAACTGGGCTACGTCCTGGGGAGCGTTCCCACCGCCACCAACCGGACGTTGGCGCCATTCGTGCGGCAGAAGACAATCCGGCTGATCACTTTTCGCAAGGACGGCACTCCCGGCTCGAGCCCGGTGAGCATCGTGGTGGACGGTGATCGCGCCTACTTTCGGAGCTTCGAGCAAGCGATCAAGATCCGCCGGGTCCGGCGTAACCCGGGCGTCGAATTCGGGCCGTCCACAGGGTCGGGCAAGCCGACGGGACCCGTGCAGCCTGGTGTCGTGCGCTTGCTCGACGGGGACGAGTACCGGGAGGTGGGCCGCCTGCTGCGGCGGAAATATCCCTTCCTGCATGGCGTCCTGGTCCCATCGGCGCACCGGCTGATGCGGTCCAAGTTCGGTCGCACGGTCCACGCGGAACTGACCCCGTCGTCTTGATCCGAGTAGCTCAACCCCACGGTTCCAGATTCGGCAGCGCCGCGCCGGCCGTGACATCCAGCGGCACTGGGCGCCTACCTTCTGTTCGCAGTCCCACACTTGGTCTTCCACGTCACACACCTCGAGAACTTCACGACGGCGGCCGCGGTTGCGCAGACAACGACCCTCGCGATCGCCACGCTGCCGATCGCCTTGCTGATCTCACCCGACGGCGCGACTAAGGGGAATTCAGCGTGGATCGTGGCTAGATTTCATGACGGTTTCGGTTGTGCAAAGGTACTGCAGCGTACCCGCGATGCGAGGCCCACTGTCGCCTATTCGGCTTTAGTGTTGCTGGTATGGCGGGACTGGACAATTGCGTGAAGCGCTGGCGCACAGCGCTTCACGCAGCCGTGTCTGCCTTGATGGTAGTCATCCTCGGACTCGCCATCGCGCCTGTAGCTCATGCGGCTGCGGCCACGGCGACGTTGTCGGTGTCACATTCGTGGCAGAACGGTTTCATCGCCCACTTCGCGGTTACTAACTCGAGCATGGCGCCGCTAAACGATTGGAAGCTCGAATTCGATATGCCGGCTGGAGAATCCGTCTTGCATGCGTGGAACAGCACCATCACTCAGTCCGGCACGCATTATGTTCTCAGCCCCGCGAATTGGAACCGCGTTATTGCGCCCGGCAGTTCGGCCACAGGTGGTTTCAGAGGCGTGCTGAGCGGTGCCTACTCGCCACCGGTGAATTGCGTCCTCAACGGCCAATATCCTTGCACATAGCGGCGTCTGCGCACTGAGGTAGGCTCGACCGCTCCGAGGCCCACCAGCCCCAAACCGGCGCTTCATGCTGTGCAGCGGCGAGTCCGGTACCTCCCGAGACCCAGGGCCAGGGCGACGCTCTACGTAGCCAACAAACTTTGGAGGTAGAGATTGCCACCTACGAAGGGATCGTGGGATCCCGCCACGAGCGTAGGAACCACGGCGACGATGGTGGCCGCGGCGCGAGCCATTGCGACCACAAATGGTGACATCGACGATCCGTACGCGGAGCCCTTGGTCCGCGCAGTCGGCGTGACCTTTCTGACCCGCTGGGCAACCGGTGAGCTGTCCGCGTCGGATGTCGACGTGGAGGGCAGCCCGTGGGGCCTGGCACAGATGCCTGCATCCATCGCGGCACGCACGCGGTACTTCGACGAATTCTTTGCGGATGCGGCCGCGGCGGGCATCCGACAGGCCGTCATTCTCGCCGCGGGCCTGGATACCCGCGCCTACCGATTGGACTGGCCCGTAGGGATGACGGTGTTCGAGATCGATCAACCGGCGGTCATCGAGTTCAAGACAACGACTCTGGCCAGTATCGGCGCCGAACCGAAAGTCGACTTGCGGCCGGTCGCGATCGACCTGCGCGAGGACTGGCCGACGGCGTTGAACGCGGCGGGCTTCGAGCCACACCGACCTTCGGCGTGGATCGCCGAGGGTCTGTTTGGCTACCTGACACCCGAGGCCCAGGACCAACTGCTCGACGCCGTCACCGCGCTCAGCGCGCCAGGCAGTCGACTCGGCACCGAGGCCGTCCCGAATACGGCCGACATGGACCCCGACGCGGCCCGCGAACGCATGCACGCGGCGACCGCCAAGTGGCGCCGGCACGGCTTCGAACCCGACTTCACCGTGATCGAGTTCGAGGGCGAACGCCACGACGTCGGCGCGTATCTTGACGCGCGCGGCTGGACATCGGTCGCGACCCCCATGGGTCGACTGCTCGCGGACCACGAGCTGGGGGCCATCCCACAGACAATCGACAATCGACAAACGATGAACGGTGTCACCTACTACACGTCGACGCTGGGCACAGCGGGATAAATTGGCGACAAGGGCGCCGTCACGTGTGAACTTGAGTATGCCAACATCTTTCGGAGGACTGTGTTGCCGCACTGGTCCGGATCAGGTGACACTTTTCATACGTTTGTGATCGATGCGCATGCGTTCACCACTGGGCGTGGCCCGGTCGAAGTCAGGGTCAGCCTACGGTCAACAGAACCTTTCCAACCGTCTGGGCGGAGTCGAGCAGCTTATGCGCCTCGGCCGCATCGGTGATCGGAACTTCGGCTGCGACGACCGGCGCCACGGCCCCCTCGGCGATCATCGGCCACAGATGCTGCCGCAGCTCGGTGACGATCTCGGCCTTGGAGCCTGGGCCTTGCTCGGGACGCCGACGCAGGTTGGTCGCGTGCACCGATCCCCTTTTGAACAGCAGTGCACCGAGATTCAGTTCCGCGGTGGCACCGCCTTGTAACCCGATGATCGTCAGGTGGCCGTTCTCGGCAAGTGCTTCCAGGTTCTTGGCCAGGTAGCTGCCGCCCATGATGTCGAGAATGACGTTGGCGCCGGGGTACTCGGCGTTGACCACAGCCGGGAAATCCTGTTCGCGGTAGTTGATCAAAGTCTGTGCGCCAAGTTCGCGGCAGCGATCCAACTTGAACTGCGTTCCCGCGGTCACCGCCACTTGAGCGCCCAACGCGCGGCCCACTTGTATTGCGTGCGTGCCGATTCCGCTGCCTCCGCCGTGAATCAGCAACGTCTGGCCCCGCTTGAGGCCCCCGGTCATCACCACGTTGGACCATACCGTCGCGGCGGCTTCCGGCAAGGCTGCCGCAGCAGTGACGCTGATGCCTTGCGGCACCGGCAGCACCTGGGTGGCGGCCACGTTGACTCGTGCGGCGTATCCGCCACCAGCCATTAGCGCACACACCGCGTCGCCGGGAGTCCAATCCTTCACTCCTGCACCGACTTCAGCGATAACACCGGACACCTCGAGTCCGGGGATCTCGCTGGTACCCGGCGGAGGTGGGTACAGGCCCATCCGTTGCATCACATCGGCGCGGTTCACCCCCGCAGCCACCACGTCGATGGCGACTTCCCCAGGGCCCGGCGAGGGAAGGTCGTCGACTTGCGACCATTCCATCACCTCCGGGTCGCCAAAACCGTTGAGTGTTATGGCATACATCCAGATTCTCCTTACCTGTTCTTCGTGGTCATGGTTCGTCGCGTATACAGGGACTTGTTTCGCCGGGCTAAGTAGGCCCGCGGGCTATCGCCCTTCCATCGTTGGAACGCGTGCGAAAAATTGCTGACGTCGGTGTATCCCAGCCGGTTCGACACCTGCTCGACGGTCATGCCGCTTCGGAGTAATTCCGTCCCCAGATGTTGGCGCACTTCGTCGAGCAGCCGGCGGAACGAGGTTCCCTCCGCCTCCAGTTGCCGTCGCAGCGTCCTGGTGCTGGTAACCAGCCGATCCGCCACTTGGGCCAGACTCGGGGGCCGAGTCGGGTTGGCCAGCAACAGATCACGCACCAGACCGGCGCGGCCCGTTCTCGCTTCGCGCTGCTCGAGGAGCATCCGACATTGCTGCTCGGCGAGTTTGGCGGTGTGGGTGCTCGCCTGGGGGAGTGGAACGTGCAACTGTTCCGCACAGAGGGTGACGGAGGTTTCTGCGTGGTCGAATTCAGGAGCCGCACCGAACATCTCTTCATAGAACAGAAGGTCTGGGCCCGGATCTGGGAGAGCGAACGCGATACGGCTCGGTGGTGGCGACGCGCCGAAGATCTCGCGGTACAAGTTCGGGATGGCTGCGGCGTCGCGTTCCAGGACGAACCTGCGCACCGGCGCCGGCACGGAACGGGCATCGATGACGATCGAAAGTTCGTCCCCATGTTGACGTGTTTCGAAGGCGCAGAAAGCGTAGCTGAGTCGCACAAATCGCACGGCGACGTCGATCGCCTCACCCAGGGTCGGGCTGGTGAGGATGGCAAATCCCCACACCCCGAAGGCAGTGACCGGATATCTCGCCGCGACCTGCAGGCCGAGCCCCGGCCGGTCCCCGAGCGCGGAGACTATATTCGCGATCGCCTTGAGTTCTTGTTGTCCGCTGACTTCGGCGGCAGGGCTCCGGACGGCTGCCGGCGTCGTCCTGGTACCAGCGAGACAGTGTTTTGAGGTCAATCCGAGCTCAGCGGCCCAGTCGAGCATCACCACCAGACTCGCGGCCGACCTTTTGGATTGCAGGTCAAGTGTCGTCATCGGGTGCGCACCCGCTGGCGGTATTCGCGGGGGCCGACACCTTTCCAGCGTCGGAAGGCCTGGGTAAAACTTGACGCCTGCGAATAGCCAAGGCGTTCAGCAATTTCCGCGACGGTACGTCCGTCGCTGACGAGCAGTTCCTCGGCGAGCGCCTCACGTACCTCTTCCTGCAATACGCGCAACGACACCCCTTCGAGAGCGAGGTGCCGTCGAAGCGTCCGTGAGCTGACCGTCAAGTGCCGCGCGGCGTCGTCGAGCGACAGCGCCGGCGACGGGTTCGCCAACATCAGGTCGCGCAGCAGGCCCGCGACGCCGGCACGTGCGGACCTTTGCCGCAGCAGTTCGACGGCGTGCTTCTCTGCCATCGAGCGGGCGTACTGATTCGCCTGCGGCAGCGGCTTGGCCAGCGACTCCCGGTCGGCGATGAGGCAGTTCTGCGGTGCATCGAACTCGGGCTCGAGCCCGAACACCTCGATGTATTTCTGCACCACTTCCTCTGCTGGCCGTGTCATCGTGTAGGCAACCCGCAGTTCGACATCAGGCGCCATGAGCAGGTCGCGTTGCAAGGTCTGAATCCCGACGCTGTCGCGTTCGACCGCGAACGCGCGTAAATCGACGGGCAGGGCCGAAGGGTCCAGAATCAACCGGACGGCATCTCCCTCCGGGTCGGCGGCGGCGCTGAGTCGGCACAGGCAGAAGCTCAGTGCGGCCAGTGACATGCCGACCGACATCGCATCTCCCAATGTCTCAGAGCTCATGAGCGCCAACCCCCAGATCCCGGGTGATGCGGCATGGCACCGCACGCCGGCCTCGACGCCCAACCCGGGGACGTCAGGAAGTGCGCCGAGGATGTTGCTGATGATCTGGAGTTCGTCACGAAGGCGGACCTGGACGTCGAGGTCATCGAGTGCTTCCCGAGCCAGCGGTGTGCCGCGCAGTGCGTCGGTGTGCGGCATTCCATGCTCTGCCGCCAGGTCGACGAGCAGCGCCGCACCTGCGGGTGAGCGCAGAACATCGTGCGTACTCACATCGACCCCACCTGGGCGTAGCTGGCTGATTGCTCTCATCATGCGCTAGCCCGGCCGCACACAACAGGTGATGGATGGCCAACTAGTTGTGAGAAGTGGCCAGCTCGGTGGCGCCCAGGACTTTCGGTGGAATCCTGGGTGGATGACCAAGAGCATTCTCAACGTCGTCTCCAACGTCGCCCATTACGACGACCCCGCCGAGCCGACCGGGCTGTGGCTTTCCGAGCTGACGCACGCCTATGAGATCTTCGCCGAAGCGGGTTACCAACAGACCATCGCCAGCCCGAAAGGCGGCACTTCACCGCTGGAGCCGCGTTCGTTGAAGTTCCCCAGTTTCGGCAAGAGCGCCAAGGCGTGGAAGGCCGACGATACGAAGATGGCGCTGCTGGCCAGCACCGCCTCACCCGATGAGATCGACTCGACGAATTATGACGCGATCTACTTCACCGGCGGTCACGCGGTCATGTACGACTTCCCGGACAGCGAAGGCCTGCAACGCATCACGCGCGAGATCTTCGAGCGCGGGGGAGTCGTGTCCTCGGTCTGCCACGGCTACTGCGGCCTACTCAACACCAGGCTGTCGGACGAATCCCTCTTGGTTGCGGGGCGCAAGCTCACCGGGTTCGCCTGGTCGGAGGAGGTCCTGGCCCGGGTCAACAAGCTGGTGCCCTACAACGCCGAGGCGGAAATCAAGAAGCGCGGCGCCCTTTACAACAAGGGGCTGATTCCCTTTGCCCCGCACGTCGTCGTCGACGGGCGGCTGGTCACGGGCCAGAATCCGGGATCGGCCAAGGCTACGGCCAAGAAGGTCGTCTCCGTGCTGGAGGGCTAACCGGCAACTCAGACCTGCACCAGACCGGCGCCGGCACAACCGGTGACGAGTTCGTCGAGACCGAAGGCGTCAACCGGACCAACAACCCCGGGTGTGATACCGGCCCCGGAGGCGAGTTGGTGTGCAGCCCAGGCCATCAGCTCACCGGTCAACGAGTAGGGGCTGGGTCCTTCCAGGTGAACCTCCGCGACGGCCTCACCCGACGCGGCGCGTGCCACCGCGACGACGTGACTGAGCGTGCGGGCCCGCTCGGCCGTATCGGGACCGCCGCTGCCGCCGACCGTGCGCGCCGCCAGCGCCTCGACTAGGTTGCGGCCGTAGGGAAGTCTCGCGGTGGTGTTCGCCAGTGTCGACACAAGTTGGATCGCGCGGCTCAGCTGTGGAAACCAGCCGTTGTAGACCGTCACCGAGTCAAGTCGGGGCAGCTGCGAGGGCAGGAAGAGCACCTCGGTGCCCGAGACCAGAAACGCCTTCTTGCGCGTCGTGCGCACCGGGAATTCGCGGACCTGGCGCGCGGTGGTTTCGTTGACGAGCTGCCCGTGCCGCCACACCGGCGCGGGCAGGATCAGCCCCTCGGCCATGGTCTTCCGGGTGCCCTGGCTCAGCCCGTTGCGCAGCGAGCCGATGGCAAAATAGCCGACCTCGATCGCGCGGACCGCCGAACCGCCGGCTCGTGCGGCGAGCGCACCGGCAAGCACGCCCGGAACGTAGTCATAGCCGAACGCCGGTGCGATCACGGCTCCCGCCTCGCGGGCCCGAGCGTCGTGACGCTCCCGCAGCGTACGAACGAAGCCGACCTCACCGGTGGAATCCACGTAGTGGGCGCCGGCATCGACCGCCGCCTGCGCGACGGGGTGGCCGAACTGTTCGAATGGACCGACGGTCGTGACCAGGACGTCGCCCGCGGCGACCAGGGCCCGGACACTGGCGGGGTCGCTGACATCGGCAACCCGGTATTCCAGTCCGCCGAATCCTTCGGCCAGTCTGGTCAGACGTTCGGCTCCCCGTCCGGCCAACACTGGCCGAATCCCGCGCCGCACGAGGGCGCCGATCACCAGTCCACCGGTGTACCCGGTGGCCCCGAAGACGACGATCCGGTTGGTCATGAATTGGCCCTTTCGGTCCGCGAGTTCACAACGTCGTCAGCTCCGCAGCTCGCAGATCACCACGGGTATCTCACGACTGGTCCGCGTTTGGTAATCCGCATACCCCTTGTACGCCGCAACAATCTTCGGCCACAACTCGGCCCTCTCTTGCGCGGTTGCGGTGCGGGCGTGAATCTTTCGGCGGGTACCATCGATCACCAGCTCGGTGTCGGGATGCGCCTGAAGATTCCGGTACCAGTCGGGGTTGCGGTCGTCGCCACCCTTCGACGCGACGAGGACAACCCGATCCAAATCGTGAATGGGCGTCGTCAGGTAGCAGGACCGGGGCAGCCCAGACTTGCGCCCAGTCGTATGGAGCTCGACCACCGGCATCCCAAACGGCTTGGCCAACAGCCTGTTCCCGCTAACCGTGAGGATCAACCGGTGCATGCGGTTCATCAGCCTGGCTCCGGTGTCTTTCAGGGCGTAACTGCTCACCATAAAGTTCCTGTCTCGAATGATGTTGCTGTGAATAAAGGGCTCTATCCACTTTTGGGCGGGCACTTCGCACGCAGACCGACGGACAATGTGGTTGGGTCGGATCCGATTCTTGCCGAGATCTTTTTCGAACGGCATCTTCATGGCCACTAGTCACAACTTGTTGGCCATTCATCACCTGTGGATCTGCCTGGGACGTACATAGTCTTAGCGTTGGGGGTCGATACCCACCGAACGGCTACCGACCCATACAAGGACGAGGTCAACGACAATGGCAACGCAACTCACCGAGGTCGAATTCGCTGGACAGACCGTCGAGGTGCCGAAGGGTGGGTACTACGACCGATATCGCTCGAATCCCGACCTCGACGAGGTGGCACAAGACCCCGCCGCCGGAAACATCGACTGGTTCCGACGGATCCCGA
>NZ_JAEKMI010000054.1 GCF_020217485.1 Mycobacterium sp. WUMAC-067
CGACAGGGACTCGCCAAAACTGCCAACTAACCTGAGTCCTGCGGGTAAGACAAAACCGCGCACCTGCTCGTTGTCAATCGTCGAGTTCTGGCCCATTCCGGCAAGTGGCGAGCGGCGTGGTCGCCGTCGCAGGATCAACCGCACCTGCTCGCCGCCCTGGACCAGGTGACCCGTGAACTCGGCGGCGTGACCCGAGTCTGGAGATTCGACCGAATGGCCACCCTCTGCGACCCCGGAAACGGCCGAGTCACGGCCGCATTCGCCCGGGCGGCCAAACACTACGGGGAGCCGTGGCGTTCGGCCCGACGCGCCTTAGTCATCAGACGGCCCCTCCGGCCCGACACGCTGTGGCCGATGGCCGTTTACACCTCATTATTGCAATCCCGGACCTAGGGAACACGATCCGGGTACGTCCCCCCTGATGATGTTCGCCAAAGGTCGATTCATAGTGATATTGCGATGTATCTATGTTACGGTCGAATGAGTAGTAGATGAAATGCGCCCGACAGGGCCGAACACGAGGAGGAAGTTGATGTTTCCGCATGCGCTAGCGGCGAAGGCGGCCGCTACGGTGTTCACGGGATTGGTGGGCGTGAGTGCCTATGAGCTGTTGCGTAAGGCGGCTGGTGGGGCGCCGGTGCGTCGGGCGACGGTCGCGGCCGCGGAGTTGAGTTTGCGAGGGACGCGTCGCGCAGAAGTGGTAGCGGAGTCGGCTCGGCTGAAGGCGGCTGACGTGGTCGCCGAGGCGCGTGAACGCATCGGCGAAGAGGCTTCCCCACCGGCTGCGGCCGCGGTCCACGACCACGACCACTGATCGCTGTTATGACTGTTGTCGAGGACACCGCCGTAGAAGTCCTCTCCGATGCGGCGGGGCGGATGAGATTGCATGTTCCGTGGGTTCGTTCGGATTCCCGTCGTGCGGTGGCCGTCGAAGACAAGGTGGACAAGCAGACCGGGGTGCGCGCGGTGCACGCCTATCCCCACACCGGATCGGTCGTGGTGTGGTATTCACCCAAGCGTTGCGATCGCTCGGCGATCATGGCGGCCATTGCGGCGGCCAAAGACGTTGCAGCTGAGCTGATTCCCGCGCGTACGCCGCGCTCGGCGGACGTCCGCAACACTGAGGTACTGCGCATCGCGATCGGCGGGGCGGCGCTGGTGTTGTTGGGTGTGCGCCGCTACGGTTTCCGCCGCCCGCCGCTGCTGGGCCCCAAGGGTCAGTTGGTGGCCACCGGCGCGACGGTGTTCATGGGCTATCCGTTCTTCCGCGGGGCGCTACGCTCGCTTCGTTCTGGCCGCGCCGGCACCGACACGCTGGTGACGGTGGCCACGGTGGCCAGCATGGTGTTGCGGGAGAACGTGGTCGCACTGACCGTGCTGTGGCTACTCAATATCGGCGAGTACCTGCAGGACCTGACGCTGCGCCGCACCCGGCGGGCCATCGCCGACCTGTTGCGCGGCACCGCGGACACCGCCTGGATCAGGGCCAATGATGGCAGCGAAGTCCAAGTCCCCATCGATACCTTGCAAATCGGCGACGAGGTCGTCATTCACGATCACGTGGCGATCCCGGTGGACGGCGAGGTGCTCGACGGCGAAGCGGTGGTCGACCAGTCGGCGATCACCGGAGAGACGTTGCCGGTCGGCATGGTCGTCGGCTCCCGTGTACACGCCGGATCGGTGGTGGTACGCGGACGCCTGGTGGTGCGCGCGGCCGCGGTGGGCAGCGAAACCACGATCGGGCGCATCATTTCCCGCGTCGAAGAGGCCCAACACGACCGGGCACCGATTCAAACCGTCGGTGAGAACTTCTCGCGCCGATTTGTCCCGATCTCGTTCATCGTGTCCGCGGCAACTCTGCTGCTGACCGGCGACATCCGGCGCGCGATGACCATGCTGTTGATCGCGTGCCCATGCGCGGTGGGATTGTCGACCCCGACCGCGATCAGCGCCGCGATCGGCAACGGGGCGCGCCGCGGCATCCTGATCAAGGGCGGGTCACACCTCGAACAAGCCGGGCGAGTGAACGCCATCGTGTTCGACAAAACCGGGACGCTGACCGTTGGGCGCCCCGTCGTGACGAATGTTGTTGCCTTCCAGAAGGACTGGCAACCCGAAGAGGTCCTGGCCTACGCGGCCAGCTCAGAGATCCACTCACGTCATCCGCTCGCCGAAGCGGTGATCCGCTCGACCACCGAACGCCACATCACGATCCCGCCGCACGAACAGTGCGAAGTGCTGGTCGGCCTGGGCATGCGCACCTGGGCTGATGGCCGCGTTTTGCTGCTGGGTAGCCCCTCGCTGCTGCGTGCCGAAAAAGTCCGCGTGTCCAAGAAGGCAACCGAGTGGGTCAACAAACTGCGCCGCCAGGCCGAGACCCCGCTGCTGCTTGCCGTGGACGGCACGCTGGTCGGGCTGATTAGCCTGCGCGACGAAATCCGCCCCGAGGCCGCCGACGTGCTGAACAAGTTGCGCAGCAAGGGCATTCGGCGCATCGTGATGCTGACTGGTGATCATCCGGATACCGCCGAGGTGGTGGCCGGCGAACTCGGTATCGACGAGTGGCGCGCCGAGGTGCTACCCGAAGACAAGCTTCAGGCGGTGCGCCAACTTCAAGACGAAGGTTACGTCGTCGCGATGATCGGTGACGGCGTCAATGACGCGCCGGCACTGGCGACCGCCGATATCGGGATCGCCATGGGGCTGGCCGGCACCGACGTCGCCGTGGAAACCGCCGATATCGCACTGGCCAACGACAACCTGCAGCGCCTGCTTGACGTACCCGATCTGGGTGCACGAGCCGTCGCGGTGATCCGGCAGAACTACGGCATGTCCATCGCCGTCAACTCCGTCGGTCTGCTCATGGGCGCCGGAGGGGCCCTATCGCCGGTGCTCGCCGCGATCCTGCACAACGCATCCTCGGTCGCGGTGGTCACCAACAGCTCTCGACTCATCCGCTACCGCCTGATGAACGGTCAAACCGCGACCGCGAACGAACACTCAACGGGGGCGCCTGTCGGCACCACCCGTCAGCAAGCCGCGGTGTCGTCCCCGGTCGCCAATTGATTGCCCATGCTGTCGCGCCTCCCCGCAGCGCCATCCTTAAAGGGCGCGTGTCTGGGCTCACGGGCCTCCCGTTCGAGTGGGCCGCTTAACGCCTGAGGCCGAGGAGCGCCCGGTGAGAAAGGGGAGCACAAGTGAGTGGACCAAAGCCGTCGGCTGAGCAGGTCGGGTCGCACCCGGTTATGCATCTCTCAGAGTTGCTGCACGCGCCGGTCCTGGCCCGGTCGGGCGAGGCTGTGGGCCGGGTGCAGGACGTGATCGTGCGGCTGCGCGGCGCCGACGAGTATCCGTTGGTGAGTGGGATCGTCGCTGTGGTGGGGAGGCGGCGGGTGTTCATCGGCAGCCCCTCCATTTCTCAGTACGCCCCAGACCGCGTGGTATTGGCGACACACAAAATCGATCTGCGCGGTTTCGAACGCCGCGACGGCGAGGTGTTGCTGCGCGCTGATGTGCTAGGACACCGGTTGATCGATGTGGCTGCCGTGGAGTTGGTACGCGCCTATGACGTGGAGCTCGAAGATACCGGCGGCGGGTGGGTGCTTGCCCGTCTGGATACCCGCCGCCCGGCGCGGTTCTTCGGACTAGTCAAAAGTCGGGGTGGGCATGCGGCCCGAGATTGGAAGGCATTCGAACCACTGATCGGCCACGCCCGCTCCGGTGCATCGCGACGTCAGTCAGGCCGGCTCGGCGGGTTCAAACCCGCCGACATCGCTGATCTTCTCGAAGACGCTGACAAAGCCGAGGGTGGGGAGATCCTCGACCGGGTCCGCAGCGACCCGGAATTGGAAGCCGACGTGTTCGAAGAACTCGACCCTGACAAGGCCAGCCGATTGCTCAATGACATGGCCGATGACGAGGTCGCCGCACTATTGGGCCGGATGCGCGCCGACGACGCCGCCGACGCGATCGCAGACCTGCGTCAATCGCGGCGCCGGCGCGTCCTGGAGCTGATGCCGGGCCCGCAGCGCACGAAGGTGATCACCCTGATGGGCTTTAACCCCGACAGTGCCGGCGGCCTGATGAACGTCGACTTCGTCTCCTGCGCCGCAAGCACCACTGCCGGCACGGCGCTGGCACTGATCGCGGGCGCCACGACGATACAGCCCGAGGCATTGGTCAAGATGCATGTCCTTGATGAAGACAACCGCCTGGCTGGTGTCGTGTCGGTGATCGACCTGCTGCAAGCCGAACCCGGTCAAACCGTTGAAGCACTGATGGATTGCGACCCAATTCGAATCGGCGCTGAAGCCGATCTGACCGACGTCGCCCTATTGATGGCCGACTTCAACCTCTACTCCATCCCCGTCGTCGACGGCCAGGACCGCGTGCTCGGGGTTGTCACCGTCGACGACGTGCTAGAAGCCACCATCCCCGAGGATTGGCGTCGCCGCGAACCCGCCCCCCGCCCGGTCCGCGAAATCACCCCACCGCATGACGATCGCGACGCGCCTGCACCAGAGAGTGAGGCGCCGTGACCTCCGGCGAGAAGGCCACCGGCCACGCAGCAGCGACTCACCGATCCGAGTCGCCACCACCGAAGCGCACCGCTGTGCTTGACTCGGCTCACCTCGGTAATATCGAGGGCGCCTTCGGGCGCATTAACGTCGCGGAAACCGACCATCCCCGCACTTTCAAGACGCGGCTGCTGACGCTGCTTGCCATTATCGGTCCCGGAATCATTGTGATGGTCGGCGATAACGATGCCGGCGGGGTGGCCACCTACACCCAAGCTGGCCAAAATTATGGCTACTCCCTGCTGTGGGTGCTACTCCTGCTCATCCCGGTGCTCATCGTCAACCAAGAGATGGTGGTCCGGCTCGGCGCGGTTACCGGCGTCGGACACGCCCGCTTGATCAACGAACGCTTCGGCCGCGGCTGGGGCTGGTTCTCCGTCGGCGACCTGTTCCTGCTCAACTTCCTCACGATCGTCACCGAGTTCATCGGCATCACTTTGGCCGCCACCTACATCGGTATCTCCAAATACATTGTCGTTCCGGTCTCAGCGATCGCGCTCATCGCGATCATGGCCAGCGGCAGCTTTCGCCGGTGGGAGCGGGCCATGTTCGTCTTCATCGCCATCACTTTGGTGCAGATCCCAATCCTGTTGATGGCGCACCCACAGTGGGCCCACGCCGCCAAATCATTTGTGGTGCCGAACATCTCCGGCGGCGTGACCTCGGATGCGGTGCTTTTGATCATTGCCATCGTCGGCACCACCGTGGCGCCTTGGCAGCTGTTTTTTCAGCAGTCCAACGTCGTCGACAAGCGCATTACACCTCGATTTATGGGCTACGAGCGCGCCGATACGGTGTTGGGGGCGTTCATCGTGGTGATCGGCGCCACCGCGCTGGTCATGATCGGCGATTGGGCGGCGCGCTCCACTGGCACAGCAGGTGGTTTCACCGACGCCGGCGCCATCTCGCATCTGCTGGGCCAACACAATTCGACGCTCGGCTGGTTGTTCGCGATCGTGCTGATGGACGCCTCGATCGTCGGCGCCGCCGCAGTGACCCTGGCCACCAGCTACGCCTTTGGCGACGTATTCGGCCTGAAACACTCGCTGCACCGGGGGTTCGCCGATGCCAAACCGTTCTACCTTTCCTACAGCGCAATGGTGGCGTTTGCGGCGGCGATCGTGCTGATTCCTGGCGCCCCCCTTGGGTTGATCACCACCGCCGTGCAGGCCCTCGCTGGCTTGCTGTTGCCCAGCGCCAGCGTGTTCCTCCTGCTGCTGTGCAACGACCGGGAAGTATTGGGCCCCTGGGTGAATCGGCCCTGGCTCAACTGGGTTGCCGGGCTGATCGTCGGCGTCCTGCTGTTGCTGTCGGGAATCCTGATGGCGACTACCTTGTTCCCCGGCCTCGACGTGATCGTTGTCGCCGGCTACCTGGCACTGACCTTGGTCATACTCGCCGCAGCCACGGTACCGGCACTTCGTTGGATGGGTCGCCGCCAGCCCTCACCACCGGCGGCATCGAGCCCGGCGCGGCCTATTGACCGCAATAGCTGGCGAATGCCACCACTGACCTTGTTAGAGCCCGTGACGTGGTCGCCAGGGACCCGTCTAGGCATGATTGCGCTGCGCGGCTACCTCGTCGTCGGCGCCGTCCTGCTCATCGTCAAGGCTGTCCAGCTCAGCGGCCGATGAATTTGGGCCAATCCGAAAGGTCACCAAATGAGCACGCCACGCAACGGGCGATTCGCCGCCGAAGCCAAATACCTACCGCACTACAACGACATCCAACAGATCACCGGAACGCCATCCTCGCCACCATTGCGGCCGCTCTGGCAGTGCCGTTCATGATCATCGAATGTCGATGATGTTGCGCGCGCACCAGCCGAAATCATGTCGGTGGTCCGCAACGCTCCCGCGTTAAAAGACCTTTGACACCCTGAGGGAAAACCAGTGGCCCAAACGAATATGTCTCGTGGGAAACGGTCGACGACCAGCATAATACTGCTCTTTGCTGCGGCGCTGCAAGGACAAGGACCGTGTGTGGGGCTACGACATCGTTGTTTGGCTTGCCACGGGTTGAGCGTGCGAGCGGCGCGCCGGCGAGGTCTGGGTGGTGCAACGTGTTCACGGCTGACGAAACGGCGGCGGCCTGCCCGGGTGTGGGGTGGTGCCCTCCTCGGTCAAAGAACGGGTGTTGACGTCGCCGAATGGCATCCCCTACGGGGTGGGATTGCATCCGAACCGCTGCTCCGCGTAACTCTCTGTCGTACTTCTTCGGTTTTTCTACATCGCTACCCCTTATAGCTGATGCCTCTGCGACCTCGGGGGAATCTCGGCTTTCTGGCTGTCGTCTCTGATCGCTCGCCCGTCGCCTGAACTAGTGACTGTCTGGCGTTGCCGCAGCGCAGCGATCGCGTGCCGTTCAGCGGATTGCGCGGCGCGGGCGAGTGCGTCGCTTTCCTCGGCCGGATCTGGCCGCAGGAAACTGCCCGTGCCGGGGGCGCCGCTGGCGCCGAGCTTGTTCATCCGCTTGGGTACTGCCGCGCCCTGATATTCCAATGGAATTGGGTGACCGTCTTCGTCGACGTCTCCTAGCGGTTGATGTATTTCTATGTAGGCGCCGTGCGGAAGGCGATTAATGATGCCGGTCTCGACGCCGTGCTGAAGCACCGCGCGGTCGCTGCGCTGGAGTCCGACGCACCACCGGTAGGTGATGTAGTAAATGATCGGCGGCAGCACCACCATCCCGATGCGACCGATCCAGGTCGTAGCGTTCAGCGAGACTTCAAACTTGTAGGCCAAGATGTCGTTCATTCCGCTGAAGGTCAGCACCAGGTAGAAGGCGATCGCCATCGCCCCTATGGCGGTGCGCACCGGCGCGTCGCGCGGCCGCTGCAGCAGGTTATGGTGGGCGTTGTCGCCGGTGATCTTGTTCTCGATGAGCGGATAACTCGTCAACAGGACGAATACCACTCCCATGAGCAGCGCCACCCAGAACGCCGCGGGCACGGTGTGGCCCCACACGTACAGTTCCCACGCCGGCCAAAGGCGAGCCAGCCCCTCGGTCCACATCAAATAGAAATCGGGTTGGGAACCGGCCGACACCTGCGACGGCTTGTAGGGACCGAGATTCCAGATCGGGTTGATCTGCAACAGCCCACCCATCAGACCCAAGATGGCTACCGTCATCGCGAAAAACGCGCCGGACTTGACCGCGAACACCGGCATGACCCGCACACCCACCACGTTGTTCTCGGTGCGGCCGGGACCGGGAAACTGGGTGTGTTTCTGAAACCACACCAACGCCACATGCACGCCGATGAGTGCCGCGAAGATCGCCGGGAGAATCAGGACATGGATGGCGTACATGCGCGAAACGATGATGTCGCCGGGAAAGTCGCCACCGAATAGCGCCCAGTGCAGCCATGTGCCGATTACCGGGACGCTCATCGTGATCGATGACAACGCGATGCGCAGCCCGGTGCCCGACAGCAGATCATCGGGTAGCGAATAGCCGAAGTAGCCCTCGAACATGGCCAGAATCAGCAGCAGCGCGCCGATCACCCAGTTCGCTTCCCGGGGCCGCCGAAACGCCCCGGTGAAAAAGACTCGGGCCAGATGCACCATGATCCCCGCGGCGAACATCAACGCCGCCCAATGGTGGACCTGCCGGACGAACAACCCGCTGCGCACTTCGAAACTGATACCCAGCGTCGACTGGTAGGCCTTCGACATCGCCACGCCGCGCAGCGGTTGATAGACCCCGTTGTAGGTGACCTCAGTCATCGACGGGTCAAAGAACAGGGTCAGATACACCCCCGTGATCACCAGCACGATGAAGCTGTACAGGGCCACCTCGCCTAGCAGAAACGACCAATGCGTGGGAAACACCTTATTGAGCTGACGCCGTAGCGCCGCCGAGGGGTGATACCGCGAATCAAGCGCGCCGCCCTGATCAACGAGCACGTCATCGAATTTTTGGCTCATCGGCAACGCAGATGCCGCGAAAGTGAGCAGTGGACGCATCGCTTCACGGCGAAAGTGTTTACCATTTCTGGGGCCGTTAAACGCGTAGCGCGATCCCCCAATGGCTGCCCCGGGCGGCGAACCCGCAGCAGTGGGCCGCAGGCACAATAGTCGAGGCTCGTTCGCGGCACACCCCCCATGCTTTGAGGCGCGTGCATACTGCTTACCTACGGCCAAGCACCACGGCAAGCAGGGTCGACTGTTCGGGTCGACTGTTCGCGTCATCAGTATCGCGGCTCCGCGCCACCGCGTCGTGGATATCTGGCCCGCGGATGTCACGCGGTTAAGTGCTCACCTGCAGTAGAATCGCTGTCAGTAGCAGCGCTAAACTCCGTGACGGCTTTCAAATTTCGTGTCATGAGGGGAACCCAGCAATTGCCCACGCGCAGTAGCCCGTTCTTCACTTTGCGACTGCGGCTGGGCGCCAGCGATACCACCTGGCTCGCGCCCATCGACCCGGAAGCGTTCCGGGCGTGAATGGTAACTGTTACGATCGGGCACCGTGGCCCGCTACGAATCTCCGAATAACGGTGGCGATGACCAGATTAGCTATACAAATCTCGGCCAGAGTCGAAACCAGCCGCGTCTCACCCCTTGGTATCGCAGGCGCGTGGTGTTGTTAGGAGCGGTCCTCGCGATCCTCATCGCCCTGATCACCTGGGGCATCGTCGCTCTGTTCACAGGCGGCCAGGGCGGCAGCCCCTCCATAACGACAACTACGGCAACTACCGCGCCGACCACCAGCACGTCGGGCGGCTTTCGGCTGCCGTCGCTGCCGTCGGAAATCACCCTCCCATCACTGCCGTCGAAAATCACGCTGCCATCGGAGATCACGCTGCCGTCGCTGCCTTAGCCTGAATCCACCGGGGGCTGGTGTTAGCTGACGCCGACTGGTCTGATCATGATTTCGACGGACGGCGTGCTGTATCCGCTGGTCTGCCCGGCTTCCTTGTTGCTCCGCTCCGGCCTTCTCGGCGATCGTCAGGCGGTCAGCCGTGGTGGGCGCTGTCCGATCATGTTGCACCACAACGTCAGCCATGCGTCAGCCCAGGGCCAATGGCTGAGCAGATGCAGAAGAGGTCGGCGTTGAGGTCGGGTCAGGCGGGCCGAAACGTCGACGACCTTGTGGCGCAGTGTGGCGTCCCGCGCGACGGAGTTGCGGTTGATCCCAGCTTGCGGCAACGCGCGGCAGGTTGTGGGCGAAGGCAGCGGGATCGGATCCTGTTGGCGCCGAACGCTCCAAGGGCGTCCGCGCCAGTGGTCCGTTGATCAGGTCGGCGAACACACGCGCAACTTCGGGCGTAAGATCAGCCGCCGACCTCCAATCATTGGACCTCCTGGGACGCGTTGTGTAGGAACGTGCCCATAGGCTTACGGGTCCAAATGCCCGGGTGCCCGACTCGCACTGCTGTGTGGTACCAGCATGTTCCATGCACCCGGCTGGAACCGTGCCGAACGCGTTGTTGAGCCGACGAGAAGCGAGCACACTGCCGTTCTCTGGTGGTCGTTCAGACTGCGCGGTGTAAACGTTTCGCGTCGCGCGAGCCTGGTTCACGACAGATGCAAGGTGTCGTCAGCGGCTTCCGGCGGCCCACGTTGGTGTCGAGGCTTCGCTTCGGACACCCGTTTGCTCGCTGCGGTCAGAAGCCGGCGGGTTGTTCGACGTGGCCGGCAGGCTCGACCTCGATTGTGGAATGGGTTACCCCGTAGCGTTCGGCAAGGAGTTGGCGGCTTGAGTCCAGCACAGCGTGCCAGTTGGCGCCATCGGTTATCACCACGTGTGCGGTTGCGGCCTCCATGCCGCTGGTGACCGTCCAGATGTGCAGGTCGTGGACCTCACGGACACCCGGAATTGCGGTCAGGTCACGGGCGGCGCCGTTGACGTCGACTCCGGGGGGTGCGACCTCCATGATGATGCGCAGCGCTTGACGCATGAGTTGCCAGGTGCGCGGAAGGATGAACAGGCCGATAGCCGCGGCGACAATGGCGTCGATATAGCGGAATCCGGTGATTGCTATCACGATGGCTCCGACGATGACGCCGATCGAACCGAGCATGTCGGAGAGCACCTCCAGGTAGGCCCCCTTGACATTCAGGCTCTCCTTGGCGCCTGCGGTGAGCAGCCGAAAGGAAATGATGTTGACCGCCAGCCCGACCGTGGCCACGATCAACATCGGCACACCCAGTACCTCTGGCGGCGCGAGGAAGCGCCGCACCGCCTCATAGAGGACGTAAAAGGCGACGCCAAATAGCAACAGCCCATTGATTACTGCGGCCAGCACCTCCAACCGGTATGTGCCATAGGTGCGCTGGTCTGCGGCCGGCCGCTTTGCCATATAGATCGCGGACAAGGCGAGCCCGAGTCCGAGCACATCGGTACCCATATGGGCAGCGTCACTGATCAGCGCCAGGGACCCGGTGACGATACCGCCGATGACCTCCACGATGGCATAGGTGGCGGTCAACGCGAATGCGATCATCAACGGTTTCTGATGGCGTTCACCGGCGCTGCCGATGCGCAGCCCGTGCCCGTCACCATCGGGCCGGCTGGGAGTGGGCTCCATAGTGTTATCGCGCTTGCTGGATGAGCTCATCTGGATGTCTCCCGCGTTTAGCTAAATGACCACTACATATTTCACGCTAGCGAGCTGAGGGTCGTCGCCGTCGCCATCTCGGCAAAGTTCACCCGCCATACTGCCAGCAGCGGGCGCAGAAAGCAGGTGGGGCCAAGGCGGGGTGAGTGCCAGCCCGGTGCGCTTCGCGCCACACGGCAAGCGAATCCAGGAAATAGCCGACCGGACAGCCGCTTGATACCAGTAAAGAAAATTCTCACACCGCAGGTCAGAGGCGGTCCGGCCCGGTTGGTACGAGCGGGGTGGCGTCGCCCTGAGCTAGGATCAGCTTCCCGGGATCATGCTGGCAGTGGGGCGGGGCTGCGGAGTCGCCGGCCGTTCAGTAATGCCAGGGCGCACGCGGAGGTCGTTGCTGATGGGCGCTGCTGTGGTGGCGGACGGAGGGCGAAGCGTAGCGACCGGCGCGGACGGGAGCGTCAGCGGACGGGAGCACAGGGAGCGAAGCGAAGCCCGCAGGTGGCCACTGGATGCGTGCTGGTTACACGCTGTGTTCGGTGTGCAGGTGTGGGATGGGGACTGCGAGATGACGGTGGGCCTCGTAGGCTGGCTGGTGTGAGCGGGGTGCTGGCAGAGCGTGCACGGTGGGAGGCCGAGACGCGGCTTGCTCGGCAGCCTCGGCGGTTGGCGCATGTGCGGGGTGTGGTCGCGGCAGCGGGGCAGCTTGGCCGACATTTCGACGCCGAGACTGCTGATTGTCTGGTGGCGGCTGCCTGGCTACACGATATCGGCTATGCGCCGTCGGTGCGCCAAACCGGTTTCCATCCCCTCGATGGCGCGATGTTTGCCCGATCGGCAGGCTTTGGGGAGCTGGTTGCGTCGTTGGTGGCGTTTCATAGCGGAGCGCGCGGGGAGGCATGCGAACGGGGCGTGTCGGGCTTATCGGCATTCAGCGAGCCTCCCCGAGAGGTGTTGGACGCGTTGACGTTTTGTGATTTGACGACTGGACCTGATGGTTCTGCGGTGTCGGTCGAGGATCGGCTCAGCGATGTCTTGGCACGCTATGGGCCCGATGATCCGGTGCATCGGGCTGTTGATGCCGCGCGGGAGGAGTTGCTGGCAGCGGTGGGCCGGGTGCGCGGCTGGCTGTGAGACCAGCTCAGCCCAGATAGGGGCGGTCGCGGTGTTGCAGGTAGTGGTCGATGCGCAGTCGCATCGAGGGGTGCATATCCAGCGCGGCGATGTCGTCGGGGTGGCTCCAGGTGATGTCGGTGCTTTCGTGGTCGATGGCCAGGGTGCCGCCGAGCACGGTGGTGGTGAAGCACAGCGAGAATTGTTGGCGGACTTCCCCGTCGGAGAATGCTACGACGTGATGGGGGTTGGTGTAGACGCCAACCAGCCCTGTGACTCCGACGTCGAGGCCGGTTTCTTCTTTGACTTCGCGCGCGGCGGTGTCGGCGATGGTTTCGCCGATGTCGTGTCCGCCGCCGGGCAGTGCCCATAGGGTGTTATCGCGGCGTTTGACCAGAAGGATGCGGCCTTGTTCGTCGGTGACGATGGCTGAGGCGGACGGGACCACGCTGTTGGGTTGGGGGGCGTTAGGGTCATTGTAGTAGTCGGTCCGCATTCCAAAATCAACCTTTCCTGGTCAGGGCGGTGGCGTTGTCCCAGACACGGTCAAACGCCTGTTCGAGGGTGGTCCAGAGGCGTGGTTCATGGTGGCGGGACAGCACGAGCAGAGGGTTGTTGCGTCCCGGGGAGCCGTAGATGTGGAAGTTGACGATCATGGTGTCATCGACGCGGAAGATTGACGTGTACAGCGTGCTGTCGTGGGTGCGGATGTGTAGTCCCGGTGTGCCCGTATATGGGGTGAGGAGTTCGACGGAGGTGCGACAGCGGGCGATGACGGCTTCTCCGATGCCTTCTTCGGCGCCGCGGATGGTCATGGCGGCGCTGTCGGGGTCTCCGGTGAGAAAACGGACCTGCACGCCGCGCTTGGCGGCGTCGAGCAGGATATCGAGGAATCCGTCGAGCGTGTCGAACAGGAACGTAGCCGCAATCACCAGAATGTCGATGCCGGTGCTCGCATGAGCGAAATGCTGCTTCCATGCGGTGATCGGTAACTGGGTGCGGCTGGCGTAGAGCGTCGCGGTGAATGGCGCACTGGTGATCGTAGAGAGTGTGCTGATCGTGGAGGGCGGGAATTGGTTGGGCCACAGGTCGTGTGGAGTGCAGTCGAGTGCGTCGGCGGCGCGGCGGGCATTGTCCCCCCGGACGTTGAGATCGGTGTTGGACAGCCAGCGTCGAACGGTCTTGAGGTCCACCTCGATCGCGCGGGCGAACTGAGCCGGCGATAGCCCCTTGGCGTGGAGTCGTTGTTTGAGCCGCTCGTTGGGCATCATCGCGAAAACCGGGCAATCATCGGCACTTTCCATGGCCCCTCGCACAGACCTCCCGTGTCGATGCCGCCGCGTGTGGCGGCCTCGGGTTCCAGTGTGCCATGACGGCGGCGACTGGCCCGGTGTCGGGCAATGCCGGCGGTTATGTCCCTGCCTGTGTCTGTAATGCCCGTGGCCGTGTCGGCAACGTAGGCAAAGGTCCCTGGTGATGCCTGCTGTGTCCGCGTGAACTGAAATCTGCGCCTGATCGGGCGTGTACAGATCACGAAAGGAACAGCAGGACAATGCGTTTGAGAATTGATACATCCGGGACGCGGTTCATTGTCACCAGGGCGGCCGAGCCGCGGCTGAATTTCGACACCGGCAGCCCCAAAGTCGACACCGCGACCGGCGTACCGCTCTACGCTGCGCAGCTGCTGGCGTTGGATGACACCGGCGGCGAAGTACTCAATGTGACCGTAGCCGGTGACCCGAAAATCGGTGTGACACAGCAGGTATCGGTGTCAGGACTGGTGGCCATCCCCTGGGCTCAAGGTGACCGCAACGGCGTGGCCTTCCGCGCCGACGCCATTACCCCCACGACCGGCGCCGCTATATCCAGCGAACAGGCGCGCCCGCAGAAATAACCCGATTGTTGGGGCGCGGCGTGGGCGCCTGTCGCGCCCCAACACGGGACTGTTATCGCCGAAACTCGCGGAAGGCACTTGTCATGGCATCAAACAACAAGCACACCAACAGCTCTGGGTCGACTCAAGGCGACTGGTTCGAAGATCTGATTCTGTCTCTGGCCAAGGCCATGGGGTACCTGCTGTGGTGGTCGATTCTCTTCCCCGCCATTAGTATCCCCATCATCGCCAGTCTGGCGGTCGCCATCACCCACGGCCCACAGCCGGGCCTGATCACCGCCGTCGCGTTCGGTGCCGCGTATGTGGGATGGGCATGGCTTGACCCGCGGTCATTTCATGCCTGGGTGACCGAACCGGTGCGGCACCGCTGGCTGACCTGGTCGCGCTACACCCGCACCTGGGAATCGGTGTGCATCTTGCACGGACTGACTGCCCGCCTAGGTGAATGCACCCTCGTGCCAACCCTGCAGTCGGTACACATCGGCAAGACCACCGACGTTCTGACGCTGCGGATGGTCACCGGGCAATCCCTGATTGATTGGCACAAACAAGCCGACGCACTGGCCGCCGCCTGGCGCGCCGACCGGATCACTATCCGTTCGACCGCACCTGGAGAGCTCCGCATCACCCTCATGCGCGGCGACGTGCTGGCTGACCACGTCGACCTGCCCATAGCCACTTCGACAACCTCAGTGGATTTACGGGCGGTGCCGGTCGGGATCACCGAAACTCGCCACTGGTGGTACCTGCCCCTGTTGGGCCATCACGTGCTGACAGCTGGGGCCACCGGGGCCGGCAAAGGCAGCGTGTTGTGGTCACTGATCGCCGGGATTGCCCCCACCGTGAAAACCGGGCTCGTGCGGCTATGCGTGATCGACCCTAAAGGGGGCATGGAACTGGGCGCCGGGGCACCGCTGTTCACGGTGTTCACCCACGACGCCACCGACACCACCCTGCGCCTGTTGCGCCAACTGGTGGAGGTGATGCACGCCAGAGCAAACCGGCTGCGCGGCAAGACCCGTCTACACACCCCCACACCATCCGAACCGCTATTCGTCGTGGTCATTGATGAGATTGCCGCGCTCACCGCCTACGTCACCGACCGCAAAATCCGCGCCGAAATCGAACAACTTCTCGGTCTGCTGCTCTCCCAGGGCCGGGCCGTGGGGATTAGTGTGGTGGCCGCGGTGCAAGATCCGGCCAAAGAGACACTGCCCGTGCGGCAACTCTTCACTGTGCGCATCGGGTTGCGGCTGACCGAAGCCACCCAAACCACCATGGTCCTCGGCCAGGGCGCACGCGACGCCGGCGCTGAATGTGACCGTATCTCCGATGCGACGCCGGGTGTGGGCTATGTGCTTATCGACGGCAGCGCCCAACCGCAACGGGTGCGAGCCTTCCATGTCACCGACCACGACATCACCACCCTCGCTGCGCGGTTCAGCGCACCAGTTCGCCGGTACGGCGGTGACACGCCACGCAATGCCAGCAGTCCCGACTTGGGTGGGGATCGTCCGTGACGATGGCCATCACACCAAAGGGTGCCATGGTGTTGCCCGGCGTTCCTGATTCGATCGACACCGCTGCTGTGGTGGATCAGATGGTGCGCCGCGCCTCCTCATTCGGATATGAAACATGGTGGCAACGAGCAGAATCCGTCGGCTTCTGCGCCCACCCCATTCAACTGGTCAGCACCGATGAATACGGTCGGGATCGAGTGGTATGGACACGGTGCAACAACCGACGCGCCCACATCTGCCCCTCATGCTCAGACCTCTACGCCCGCGACACCTGGCAACTCGTACACGCCGGCGCCGCAGGCGGCCACCACGACATGCCCGCCGCGGTGGCGCACCGCCCGCAAGTATTTGTCACCCTCACCGCCCCCAGCTACGGGGCTGTCCACACCACCACGAAGTCAAGGGACAAGGACCAGCAGGTATGCCGCGGCCACCGTCGGATTGGTGGATACCGCCGCTGCCCGCACGGAAAGCCCTTATGGTGCAGCACCACCCACGACCATGATGATCCACACGTCGGCCAGCCACTCTGCCGAGAGTGCTACGACTATGCCGGGCACGTGCTGTTCACCTGGCACCTTCCCGAACTATGGCGCCGCTTCACCATCGCCCTGCGACGCGCGCTACGCAAAGAACTGAAAGCCGCCACATGCGACCTGGATACGGTGCGGGTCAGCTTCATCAAAATCGTCGAACTGCAGGCCCGCGCCATCCCGCACATCCACGCTCTGATTCGCCTTGACCCCCACGACGATCCCGATCAGACCGAGTGGGAATCACCGATTAGCGCAACAGACCTCGCCAGCATCATTCAGTACGCCGCCCGCGCCGTGACGCTCACCATCCAGGACCCAACCGCCGACAGCGCCGTGCGGACGATCATTTTCGGCACACAGCTCGACACCCAGCCCATCAGCGCATCCTGTGAGCCGGTGACGAGTGCCCCAACAGAACAGAATCCACCTACCGGCCGATCGCTATCCGGCAGACAGGTGGCGCGCTATCTCGCCAAATACGTCACTAAATCAGTGGCCGACCTGGGGATCAACGCACGCCGTCTCTCAACCGAGGCGATCCCGGACTTGGATGTGTCTGAGCATGTGCGCGCCATCCTGACCACTATCAGCGAGCTCGCCGACCAAGGGCTAAGCGGCATCAGACGCTGGTTGCACACCCTCGGGTTCCGCGGCCACATCACCAGCAAATCCCGCCGTTACTCCACCACGATGACCTCCCTACGTGAACGCCGCGCTACCTGGACTCGCGAACAACACTCGAAAAGCACTGCACGCCAATTTGGTTCAGGATCGAGTGACGATTCCGCTAGCCCCGTTGATAATGAGGATCTGGTGGGGTGGGAGTTTGACCGCGCCGGCCATGCCAGCCTCGGTGAGCGGACCTTGATCATCAGTGCCTCACTACGGCGCATTCAACAGCGTCATACCGCGCGCGAGGCACAACAACCGCAGCGCAGCGGCTTTCCTGTCGAGGTGCCCGATGGCTAGCTTCCCGGCGCACGCCGCGAGCCAGCGGAGTGAGAAACCCTATAGCCGTGAAGAATTCACCGCCTGGCTGATCAAATCCTGTGAGCGCCAACAACTCGCAGTCACCATCGCCAACCCCGCCATCCTTGCCGACATCGCCACTTTGCTGCGCTGAGCTCACAGCCGACACATCCGGGTGCTGGCCACGAAAGAGTATCAACGTTCGAGTTGTTCCTTGCCTGGCCATATCAGCGCAATCCGTTGGCTGACAGTTGATGTCAAGGCCGTGCCGCCGGCGGTCAACCAGGGGTTGAGCCTTGACGCCAAGCGTCAGCCAACACACACTCGACTGCGACCAGGCAACAGGACAGCCGTGATTCAGCGACCGGTTCACTACGCGATGCGCACTGGCCAGTTATCCGGGTCGCCCGGGACAGTGTGCGATGAGCTACCACCCCGATACCCGACCCGACGCCCCAGTTTTGCCACCGCGACGGGCGCTCGTGGTGCACGAGCGCCACATGCCAAGGTCGCTGGATACGACACCGAAGCCAAGACCCGAGATGGTCTACCTGATGGACTAGAAAGACCCGGCCTGATGGACTAGAAAGACCCGGCGCGTAGACGAAGCAGCGCAGCCATCGTCGGGGAACCCAATTATACCCGCCTTCCGCAGTACCAGTCAAACAACTGTGTGCCCCCATCCGCAAATATAGTTGTTTGACTTTCCCTCGGTGTTAGAGTAAAGAAATGCGTCCTACGTCGGTGCCTGCACGCCTGGTCGAAGCCGGAGTGCCGGTGGTCACAGGCGATGCCCGCAGCATCACCTACCGCGATGGCAACCACGCGGTCACCGCCGAACTCGTCCTGGCCGACCGAGTGTCGTCACCAGCATCCGTGCTGGGCCGCGATCGCCGCCCCGGCCACCGGATCTTCCTCATCTGCGAAACCATATCCGAGGAGGCACGTTCAGCTCTGCTGGCCGACACTAACGTGGACCTCAGCGTCGCCAGCACCGGCGAACTGGTGCTCTCCGGGACGACCTATCGTGCCCCCGTGGGGGCGCGCCCACACCGAGGCGCAGGCGAACGTAGCTGGCGGCGGCGCGCGGCCGAGCGGGTCTGCGTGCTCACCCGCGAGCACCTGCGCCAAAGCGACCTCGCCGCGGCCATCGCCGTCAGCCAGCAGGCGGTATCGAAGATGGTCGAGAAGGAGCCGCTGCCAGATACCCCCATGGCGCCCGACGCTCGTCGGGAGTCGCTCGTCGAGCTGGCGTCAGTGCCAGCCGATGACGGAGTCGTTGAGACCTACTGGTACGGGATGGACCCCGTCACCGACCAGGTCCGCAGCGCGATCCGGCTCGGCGCAGAGCTGACCGTGCCGGTGATCGCCGGCGGTGAGGTCGCCGCCGACGTGCTGGCGCCGTGGCGGGTGCCGAGACACGGCCTGGTCTACGCCCAGGAGCTGATCGACCTCACCGACTTCGGTCTGGTGCAAGCCACCGCTGAGGAAGCAACCTTGACCGTACGTGTTCCTGCCGACTCGACGGTGTGGGCGACCGCCGCGTGGTGGAACCAGCTCACCGATGTGCAGCATTCCGACATCATCACCGCAGACCCGGTGGTTGTCCTGCAGGATATGAACGCCGGTGCTGATGCTGGTGACGGCGCCCTGCAACGACTCGACGACTGGATCGCGGGCCGGTGACCGGCGCGGTATCGGTCATCGTCGCGTGCACCGCCGTGGCCGATGACAACGGGATGCGCGCGCTGCACGACGTGTTCACCGTAGCCGCTGACCTGGATTACCGCGTCATCGGCGGCCACATGGTGCGGCTGCTACGTCATGTCTATGACGTGCCGGGAATCCCGCGGGTGACCTCCGATGCCGATACCGGAATTGACGAGCAGGTAGCTGTCGCCGGCGACTTGCACGACCAGCTCACTGCGCTGGGCTACACGGACACCAGCGGAAACCGATACGAGCTCGGTGGGCAGGCGGTCGATCTCCTGGTACCCACCGAGGCCAAGGCGGGCAAGCGATACCTCGGGGAACGGGCCTTTGACGGGGCGCCCGGATTGCGCCTGGCGCTGGCGTCACCGCCGATCCAGGTCGCGGTCACAGCGCGGCTCACCGACGGCACCTATCTGGAATTCGAAGTCCCGCTTCCCGACGTTGAGGCCGCGTTCGTGATGAAGATGCTGGCATGGACAGTGCGGCACTCCGACCGCGACGTGAAGGACATCGAGACGATGCTGGAGATCGTTGCGTCGCAACCGAAGTACCGCGCTTCGCCGTGGCGGATGCATGATCCCGCTGTCACCAAGTTCGGTGAGCGCAAAGACGCAGCTCGGGCAGCGGGACGGATGATCGTCAGCCCGCCCCGGCTAGTTCCGGCCCGGGTGCGGGTTCTGCTTCGCCAGCACGTCGCGTTCGCGCCACGCTGACATTAGGACCCCTCTATCAACATAATTTGCTGCCACCTTCGAGCATCTTTCGTCTTTATTTTGACGTGCGGTCGCTCTGCGGTGACTTGAGACGGCTGTGCCGTCAAATAAGGAAGGGCGACCAGCATGGCTGACACAACATTTGACGAACCGCAGCCTCCAGCCGCTGGCCTTGCACTAAGCCAACTCGATATTCCTCGTGACTAGCTGATCAGCAAAGGCCAGGCCGGCTTCAGCGGGCTCGATCACGTGACGGCGTATTAACGGAGCACGGAAGGTTGTCGGTGTGCACGTGCACGATGCCGAGCATGAGGTTGGTACCGATCAGCGGCTACACCGACTGCAACGGCCGCAGGGTGCCGCCGTACGTGCAGCGGCGCCGAGCGGCGGCCCCACGCTTGGGCCAGCAGGACGCCCTGCGAGCTGCCCAGGTCATCGACGGTCGGCGCAGCGGGTGGGGTGCGGGGGGGTCCGTGGTCAAGGGTGCGACCAAGCTGGCAGCTACTGCGGCGGGCGTGCTGGTGGCCGGATGGGCGCTGTGGCAGGCGGCTGGGCAGGTGCGCGAGTTCACCGGTGACCGTTTGGAGAACCCGGCCCCACTGGCGGGATCCTCATGGTTTGCCACGGCCGGTGTGGTGTGCGAGGCCACCGGCCGGTTCGAGGCCGTCGGTGCGCTGCCAACTCGCAGACGGTCTGCGCCGTCAAGCCGTGAGCGCTAACCCGTTGTGCGAGAGCAAGTGGTACGGCGCCATCGTGGCGCTACGCGCGGGCGAGGGGCCCACAGTCGGTGTGCGCCGACGGGCCACTCGGTGCGCCCTTGTCGATGGAGGTGCTCGATGCCGGCCAAACCGCCACGTACGGATCGCTGGGTGCCGCCATGCTCACCTGTCGCTCCCTGCGCAACGGCGGGGTGTACTGCTATGACCAAGGCAGCGGACGAGGGTTCGAGTTCGGCCCGACCGGTTACCGATTCGACGATGCATTCCTGGGCCAGGTCGCGCATAGAGATGGTGTGCGGCAACATAATTGATGATTGGTGGGCTGTCCTTTGCGGGCACAACGCTGGGACTTCCGTCGCAAAAGAAACGAGGTCGAGGTGGACATTGGGACACACAATGGTGACGGCGTGCCGCCCGACAGCGGGCGGGTGATTCGAGAAGAATTGATCAAATATATGGCGGACACACTGCGCGACCTGCCCGACCAACAGCGGGTGTTCCTGCACCTACCCCGCGCGCGTGTGGGCACGGAATGGTCACAATGGATGGACCACGCCCAACCGACAACGCACGGTAACAACCTGGGCTTCACCGTGGGATATGTGTTCTACCCCGGCGGAGAATGGGACGCCTCAACGGTATGTGAGCGGCTGCAACAACTGTGGCGGATGTGGGGATGGACCGCCACCCTGGGACTACCCCCGGTCGGAGACGGCTACACGCTCGTCGGCCGCTCCTATGACGGCTACGAGTTCACCCTGTACGCCGCACCGCAACGACGCGGCTCCAGCCTGGAAATCGTGTCGCCACACTTCGATCCCGGCACAGGCAATACGAGGGTCACCATGCCGTTCGCGGTCACCCCCTTCGGGGAACTGTCGCTACCCCAAATATGGGCAACCCACCCAGAACTCGTCAAATGGTGAGCACCCACGCCAGCCGAACTGGGATCTCTCCGTTGAACTCGATGGTATGCAAGCGGATTAAAGTTCATACCGAATCGCTGCCCGTCTCCCGGCCGAGCGAAGTAGCGGTAACTCCACCTGACGGTGGATGGAGCCGCTGGCGCGTCACCGACACGATGCAACATTCGCAGTAAAATTTCTACAAGCAATGTAGTATGTACAGCATGCAGCTAGAGCGGCACGAGGTCGATGCTTTCGCCCAGATCCTATTAGCGGCATACGTCGGTGCGGCCGCCGATGCGCGGACCTTCACCGCGGAATGGGGTTCACCGCCCACCCGGATGGATAAGTCGCATCGATTCCGCTCAATCGCCCAGGCGCAGATTGCTCAGTCGGATCAATTCGCGCTGCACCAGGAATACATGGAATCGGGACGCGTGCAAGTCACCGACATGAGCACGCGAGATTCCTACCTGATCCGCAGCAAGGCCGCGATCGACATTGAGGAAGCCCTTTCCGGGGCCGAACAACTTGTCTTGTTCGAACCACCGCGCCAGAATCGTAGCGGACACCCCAAGCTGCTCGCCTACACCTTCGAACGGGGCGGCATGCGACTGTGGGCCTGTGCAACCAAGCGGATGGTCAATCGGCAGCGACTGGTACCCGCAGGAGAATTGGACCACGTTGGATTCTGGCCCTTCGCGGCCGATTCGCCGCCAGACGGTGGCGGCGACTTGAAATTTGACCAAGGCGAGAACGATCCGTTCGATGACCTCGGCGAGGATTTGGACTTCGGGGAGGCAGACGGCCTGTGAACAGGCTGCGAGCATTCCGCGACATCGAAGGGCTCAACCAGGGCGACCTCGCAGAGATTCTCGGCCTGTCGGTACCAATGGTGTCAGCGATCGAAAGCGGTCGCCGAAGCTTCGGAGGCGATCTCGCGGCCCTGGGTTACCGCAATGATCGACTGAGCTTGCCTGACATGTCCGAACCCATTCATCGGGCCCGAGCGTCGACATCGGTTGCGGCAAAGAAGCGGGCCAAGGAGCTTCTCCGGTTGGCCGGCGAAGTCTTCGGCGAGTTGCTTAACGTCACGCCGAAGGCCCCCGATATTCTCCTGCACCGACATGGGCCAGGGGCCGGCCCCGATGAAATCGAGGAACTGGCCGGCGACATCCGTGCTGTGCTGGGCCAGGAGGAATCGGGGCCCATCCGCAATCTGACCGCGCTCGTCGAACGCGCGGGGATCTGTCTTGTGCCGATTCCTAGCCTTCCCGGGCTAGACGGCTTGTCCGCGTGGGTGAATGGTGTACCGGTCATCGGTCTCAATCCCGCAGTTCCGGGCGATAGGTTCCGGTTCAGTTTGGGACACGAATGCGGCCACTTGATATTTCACGATCGTCGTCACGATTCCGTGGAAAGCGAAGCGAATCAGTTTGCAGGTGCACTGCTGTTTCCGCGTGCAGATTTCGACGCCGCGATGATCGATAAGCCCAAGTTGGCCGACTTCATTCAGTTGAAGAGTTCATGGGGCATGTCAGTGGCCGCGATCATCTACCGCGCACACGAACTCGACTACATCGACGATGCTCGCTACCGTGCCCTACAAATCCAGATGTCGAAGTGGCGCCGAACCGAGCCCGGCGAATTCAAACCTGCGACAGGAACACTATTTCAGCGCCTCGTTGAGGTCCACGGAGGCACGCAGGACGTTGCGAAACGCCTCGGAATCAATCCCAAACACCTTGCTGCAGTCGTGAACTGGAGCCACCTTCGGCTAGCGTAAACACGATGGCGACAGCCCGATAGTCAATCCCCGGCAAATCAAGGCCGGCGTTCAATGAAGCTATGGGGCACTTCAGTTTTTCACTCCGGTCACCGGAAGATCCATTTCAGGAGAACCAGTAGACCTCATACCGGTGTCATGCAGCGCGCCAAGACTCAAGAAGACTGCCCGCGCAAGGTCCAGAAACGGGATGCGCTTGTGGCCAGGGAAAGGGTTGTATTAGGCCAGATTCCGTGCGCTGACCGATTCGTCTACTGTCCGCTCCAATGGGGCAGGCGGGCTGTCCGAGTTCGAACAGTGGTTCGACCGACCGGAGCTAGGCCTTGACCGCTCAGCAGACCCAGGCACACGGTGGCGGTGCGCCGGGGAACGAAAGCACACCCACCATCGGGTGCGTCACCGAGGTGGACACCCCGACAGCCGCGGCGGCGCTCAGGCTGTAGCGCCAAGGATAGCTGAGGCCGCTCACCAGCATTCGTGTCGCGACTGCTCAACGAAATGCGTTTGGCGGACATGTCGGAGGCAACCGCTAGCATCCGCAGCCAAAGCCGAAGCGGCACGGGCGATCACTCCCAGCATGCTTGACGCAAAGGAAAGGTGACATCGGTGGCGAGGAAGAAGATCGGCATCCAGGACGCCAGTATCGCGGAAATTGAGGACCTGGAACGGTGGCAAATACTTGCTGGAATTGGGCCCGGCAGTGCGCTGGGCGAAGACCTCGCTGAGGCAAAGGAGTCGGGCGTCTTAAGTCACGCACTACGAGGGGGGATTAAGCACGCGCGATCAATCAACCAGTACGCCAACATGTTCGACAGCCTCTGCGCGCGAACTCTGGTCCTGTCGGCGCGAAGCGGTGCAAAAACAGTGGGGCTGTTGCTTCTCGGGCCGCCCCCAGCGCTGCTGCAACGAGGACCGCAATTCAATGGCCAGAATGCCGCGTTCTTATTTCACGTCGCAAAACTAGGTGTCCTAGCGGTCGATCCAACCGTGCACGGCACGGGCATCGGATCGCGGCTAGTCAGGGTAGGGACCGACATTGCGCGCCAGTCGGGATATCTCGTCCTTTACGGTGAGTTCCATGCTGACCGGCCCGCCCTGCCAACGTTTTACGAACGGTGCGGGTTCGAAGTACTCGAAACGGACCAGGCGCTCAACCTCACCGAAGTAATGGGCTTCCCCACCCTGATAAAGCCAACCGGCAGCGACCGACTCTTCGTCACCGGATTGACCTAGATGCGCCAATGCGGATGGACGCGGTTGATGTCGAGGCTGCGTGCGCCGGGAGTACCCGGGGCGATCACGGCGTGACCGAGCACGGACTTGATGACCGCTTGTTGGCGGTCGATGTCCAAGCTGTCCCATTGCTCGCGGAGCAGGTGTCCGGTGCCCGCGAGTTCGTTGACGTCTGCGGTGTCGGTGGCCGCGGCGATCGCTTTACGCGTTTGGGCGATGCGGGCGGTGATGGGGTCACGGGCGGCGATCCACTCCCGCGCGGTCACGGCACCGTCCGCATACAGCGCGGCCAGCTCATCCAAACGGGCGGTGTCGGCGTCGAGCTGAACCGACAACTCTGCGACATTGGCATCCACGCTGGATTTCCCCACTAGTGCATCGGCCAGTGCCGGAGAGTCCAACCGGGTCAGCACCGCGTCCGTGAGAAGGTCCTCGACGGGTTGAGCCACGACCGTCAAGCGGCCGCAGCCGCCCTGATCCGGGCCGCTCAGACACACATAGCGGCGCACCCGGTTCTCGGGATTGACATGGCGGGCTTGGGAATACAACCGGTTGCCGCACCGGCCGCAGCGCAGCAATCCCGACAGCAGGTAGGTGCGCGGGGCGCGGGTCTTGGTCAGCGCCCGCGCGGTCATGCGGGCTAACACCTGATCGCGCTGCATGGGGCTGATGATCGCTGGCCACGCGGCCTCACCGATCACCTGGCCGTGATGCTCGCGCAGTCCCGCCACGCGACCCGAGCATAGGATTTGGCGCACCGCCGAGGTCCGCCACGATTTCGATGCCGCAGGCGCGATCCCGGAATCGTTGAGCCACATGGTCAATGAGCGGATCGAGGCCCCCGCCAGATACCGGTCCACCATCTCACGCACCACGGCAGCCTCCTCGCTGCGCACGGTGATCTTGTCGGGTTCGTACCCGAACGGGCGCACCGAGCCGTGCGGGCGTCCTTGTTCGGCGTTCTGCAACATCTTGCGGCGGATGCGTGCGGATTTGCGTCCGGACTCTTTGGCGGCGAACGCGGCGAAAATCCGGGCCATGAACAACCCGTCATCATTGCCCAGATCGATATCGGCGGTCACGGTGGCCACGTCGCGCACTCCTACCGATTCACACAACGCGACGAACTCTTCCAGCTCCACCGGGCGGCGATGCAACCGATCCAAGTTGTAGACGAGCACCGCATCGCGCGCACCCGACTCCAGATCGGCCAGCATCCGTGCGTACTCGCGGCGCGGTTTACCAGAGAAGGCCGACACATCATTATCGACGTACTCATCACCGACTGGCCAGCCGCGATCGGCGGCCAGCTTGCGGCAATCCTCCAACTGGCGCGCCACCCCTAACCCGGCGCCCTCAACGTCAGCAGAGATACGTGCGTAGACCGCGGCCGACTGAACACCAACTCGCTGAGCAGTGGCTTTCCGGCGTGACATGAGGGTAGTTTAACATTATCTCAGCTTCGACGC
>NZ_JAEKMI010000055.1 GCF_020217485.1 Mycobacterium sp. WUMAC-067
TGGAGCCGTCGGCAGTTGCAGTCTCGCGGGCCACGTAGACTCGTCTGGCGAACTTTCCAGACATAGAAGAGGTAAGAGACACCGATGAGCGGCCATTCCAAGTGGGCCACCACCAAGCACCAAAAGGCCGTCAAGGACGCGCGCCGCGGCAAGGAGTTCGCCCGGCTGATCAAGAACATCGAGGTCGCCGCCCGCACCGGGGGCGGTGACCCGGCCGGCAACCCGACGCTGTATGACGCCATCCAGAAGGCGAAGAAGACGTCGGTGCCCAACGACAACATCGAGCGGGCCCGCAAGCGGGGCGCCGGCGAGGAAGCGGGCGGGGCCGACTACCAGACGATCATGTACGAGGGCTACGGGCCCAACGGCGTCGCGGTCCTGATCGAGTGCCTGACCGACAACCGCAACCGGGCGGCCGGCGAGGTCCGGGTGGCGGTGACCCGCAACGGCGGCAACATGGCCGACCCCGGCTCGGTGTCCTACCTGTTCACCCGCAAGGGCGTCGTCACCCTCGAAAAGAACGGCCTGACCGAGGACGACGTGCTGACCGCGGTGCTCGACGCCGGCGCCGAGGACGTCAACGACCTCGGCGAGAGCTTCGAGATCATCTCCGAGCCGACCGACCTGGTCGCGGTGCGCACCGCGCTGCAGGACGCCGGCATCGACTACGAATCCGCCGAGGCGAGCTTTCAGCCGTCGGTCAGCGTGCCGGTTGACGTCGAGGGCGCGCGCAAGGTGTTCAAGCTCGTCGACGCGCTGGAAGACAGCGACGACGTGCAGAACGTGTGGACCAACGTCGACCTGTCCGACGAGGTGCTCGCCGCTCTCGACGAGGACTGACTACTCGTACCCGTGCCGCATGTCCTCGACGATGCGCGGATTGTCCAGGGTCGACGGCTCCACGGGCCGCGGCGCGATGTCGCCGGAGAACACGCCGGCCGCCTCGAGCACCCGCTGGTTGAGAAAACGTAGCGGGGGAGCGTCGGGCGGCACCGTCGGTGTGGGCGCGGTGTCGGCGCGCTGCGCCAGGGCGAATCCCCAGTCGCCGAACGTCGGCACGTGCACGTGATACGGCGTGACGGCGTAGCCCGCCGCCCGGATCGTCGACACCGTGCGCCAGTAGGCCGTCGGGGTGGAAAAGGGGCTGCCCGCCTGCACCGCCATCAGCCCGCCGGGGGCCAGCGCCCGGGCGGCCAGCGCGTAGAACTCGGTCGAATACAGCCGGCCCAGCACGGGTGTGTCGGGATCGGGAAGGTCGACGATGATCGCATCGAACCGGTCGATGTCGGGTCCGCGCAACCAGTTCATCGCGTCCTGCGTCACCACGCTTACCCGCGGGTTGTCCAATGAACCGGCGTTGGCGCCGCGCAGCGTGGTGCGCGCGACGTCGATCACCGCGGGGTCGAGCTCGACCTGCACGATCTTGGAAATGCCGGGCTGGCGCAGCAATTCGCGAGCCACCAGGCCGTCGCCGCCGCCGAGCACCAGCACCGAACGCGCACCCTTCCCGACCGCGGGGTACGCGAGGCTTTCGGTGTAGCGGTATTCGTCCCGGGTGGAGAATTGCAGCCCGCCGTCGAGGTACAGGCGGGTGTCGTTGCCGCGCCGCGTCACCACGATCTCCTGGTAGGGCGTGTGCCGATACGCGACGATCGGATCGGCGTAAAGCCTTTGCCGGCTTGTGGTTTCGACGTCGGCCGAACGCAGCAACAGGGTGGCGAGCAGCCCCAGCGCGGCGGCCAGCGCGCACAGCGCCAGCAGCAGTTGGCGCGTCGAAACCACTTGGCGCAGCAGGAAAATGGCGACGACGGCCGCCGCCGCCAGGTTGATCATGCCGGTGACCGCCGCGCCGCGAATCATCCCCAGCTGCGGCAGCAGCAGGAACGGCCAGACCAGCCCGCCCAGCAGCGCGCCGAGGTAATCGGCGGCGTTGAGGTTGGCAAGCGTGCGCCCGGCGTCGGCTGCACCCGCCACCCGCCCGCTCTGCAGCAGCGTCATCAACAGCGGCACCTCGGCGCCGACCAGGCCACCGATCAGGGCCGTGCTCACCGCCAGCACCCACGTCGAACCGACCGCGCCGTCCAGGAACGCGAACACCATGTACAGGGCCGCCGCGGACAGCCCGCCGATGACGCCGAGGGCCGCCTCCACCGCGATGAAGGTGATCGCCGCATGCGCCAGCAGCGGTTTGACCAGCAGGGCGCCCACGCCCAGCGCGGCGATGTAGCCCGCGACGATCAGTGAGGTGGCGACGATGCCGCCGCCGTCGAGGCTGGCCGACAACGTCAGCAGCGCGAGTTCATAGATGAGGCCGCAGGCCGCGCACGCCGCCACGGCGGCCAACAGCAGCGCCCGCCACCGCCCCGACGCCGCCGCGGACGGCGCCGCCGGGGGCGTGGCCACGTCGACGGAGCTCATGACACCGCCGCGGCGGTCACCCCTCCGACGGCGAGCAGTATCAGGGCCACCGCGAACGAGCCGGGATGCAGCACCTGCTCGTCGATGTGCTCATGGAAACTCCCCGGTATCAGCAGATGCATTGTGAGCAGCGCGATCCCGAGCAGGATCACGCCCATCAACCCGTACACCGCCACGCCGAGGAGTCCCTGCCCCAGCTGGCTGTAGCTGTTGGCGATCGCGGTGATGATGACGACGGTCAGCGCGATGTACATCGCGCCCGCGACGATCACGGCGTTCGGGCGGCGGTCGATGAACACCAGCTGGCGCAGCTTGCCCGGGGTCAGCACGTCGACCACGTAGAACCCGACGAGCAGGACGGCCATGCCGACGACGAAGTACAGGATCGTCGCGACCGCGCCTTTCAGGACGGGATTGAGGTCGACGGTTCCGATCTCGACGGCGAGGTACATGGTTGTCTCCTTTGCGGTGGTGCCATCACTTGGTTCCGCCCGGGCCGCCGGGGCTGCCTCCGGAACCACCCGACGGGGAGCCGGGGGTGAATCCGGGGCCGAGGAAGATGAACGCGCCGTGGCTGTAGCCGGCGCTCAGCGGCTCGACGCGGATGCTGCACGGGTAGTTGCCGTCGGGGCCGACGACCACGATGTCGTTGGCATAACGCAGGTATTCGGTGTTGCCGTTGTCGGCGCGCGCCTCGGGGTGCGCATACGCGGCGAGCGCGTCGGCCGCCTGTCGTGGCGATCCCGTGCACTGGTAGCGCGTGCCGTTCACGTCGTGGGCGTACTCGTGATAGTGGCCCGCGACGTACGACGCAATGTTCTTCTGCAGCAAGATGATTCCGGTGATCAGGCACACCACGGCGCCGGCCGCCAGCAGACCGGCGATCACGAACAGGCGGGTTCGGCTCACGGTTGCCACCGGCTCGCGGTGTGAACCACCGTCCCGCCGGAGCCGGGCGGACGCCCCGGGTACAGATGCCATGTCTGCCAACGCCATCCGGCGCCGTCGGGCTCGGCGGCCAGCACGGTCAGCGCGGCGTCGTCGCCCGGGAACGTGCCGCCGAGCCAGCCCGCCCGTCGGGCGCAGCGGCCCCGCAGCTCGTGCGCGAGGCGGCGGAAGGCCGCCTCGTCGCGGGTGTCGGTGACCGATTGCAGGTGGTAGCCGGGCGCGTCGGTGCTCTCGGGCAGGGCCGCCCCGAGATTGCGTGCCGTGCAAGAGATTTCCTCGGAGAACCGGCCCGCGGCGTGCTCGACCGCGACGACGTGCGACGCGCCGAGCACCCCGAGCAGCAACGCCCCCGCGCCGCCCGGGTGCTCGAGGCGGCAGGCGGCCAGCGGCGGGGGGACCGGCGCGTTGAGCGCGAGTCCCAGCCGCTCCCCGGATACGTCCGCCGGGGTCACGGCGAGCTGATGAAGGGGCACCGGCCTGACCTCGCGCGCGTTAGGCGGGGCTGGGCGGGGGAGCCGCGTAGACGGTGAGTTCGCCGGGGGACACGGACTTTCCCGTCGACACCTCCCAGGGCATGTCCGCGGCCCAGCGCTCGAAGGAGAGCAGGACCGTCTCGTCGTCGCTGGTGCAGTCGACGAATTCCATCTCGCCGCCGGCCGGCAGCCCGGTGGTGCCTTCGGTCGTGTAGGAGGCGCGGCCGCGTTCGGTTTCGTGAAACATCACGCCGTCGACGACGTAGGGATCGCCGGGCCGCAGCGGCACGTCCTTGCGGGTGATCCACATCGCCAGTTCCAGCCGTCCGTCGTCCTCTTCGACGCTGAACCAGATCGGCTGCTCGCCGCCCTCGAGCAGGTGTTCCCACCACACGAACGGTCCCTCGCGGAAGGTGACCGACCCGCGCACGATGTAGTCGGTGCCGCCGTAGCTGACGATGGCGCCGGGGCCGAGCTGGCGGGGCCCGAACTGCGGCATCGCGTCCGACGCGAGCGGATCCGGGCGCCCGGCGCTCTGCGCCGGCCGCTTGGGGCGGCGCAAAGCGATGACGAGCACCACGATCGACGCGATGAACAGCACGATGGCGAGCATGACCAGCAGAGATCCCACGCGCAGCCTCCCGTTGCCACAATGCTTGAGCGAACGTGGGCTAAAGCTAACAGCTTTTTCGCGGGTCCGGCGCGGTAACCTCCCGGCCCGGAATCGGCCTGGAATCGGGGTGGCCGCCGCGTGTCGCACCCGGGGCGCGTCGGTGCCGGCCGCTAGGGTATCGAACAGCTGTTCTACTAGGTGGGAGCGGGTAATGCGGGTGATGGGCGTCGACCCCGGCCTGACCCGGTGCGGGTTGTCGGTCGTCGAGAGCGGGCGTGGGCGCAGCGTCGTCGCGCTCGACGTCGACGTGGTGCGCACCCCGTCGGACGCGCCGCTCGCCGAGCGGCTGCTGAAGATCAGTGACGCCGTCGAGCATTGGCTGGCCACCCACCAGCCGGACGTCGTGGCTATCGAGCGGGTGTTCTCCCAGCTGAACGTGTCGACGGTGATGGGCACCGCCCAGGCCGGCGGCGTGGTCGCGCTGGCGGCGGCCAAGCGGGGCGTCGACGTGCACTTCCACACCCCCAGCGAGGTCAAGGCCGCGGTCACCGGCAACGGCGCTGCCGACAAGGCCCAGGTTACTGCGATGGTCACCAGAATCCTTGCGCTGCAAGCGAAACCGACGCCGGCGGACGCCGCCGACGCGCTCGCGCTGGCGATTTGTCACTGCTGGCGGGCGCCGATGATCGCCCGGATGGCGGCGGCCGAGGCGCTGGCCGCCGAGCAGCGGCAGAAGTACCGGGCCAAGCTGAAGGCCGCCCGATGATCGCCGCGGTGCGCGGCGAGGTGCTCGAGGTGGCGCTCGATCATGTGGTGATCGAGGCCGCCGGTGTCGGCTACCGGGTGAACGCGACGCCGTCGACGCTGTCCACGCTGCGGACCGGGACCGAGGCGCGGCTGATCACGGCGATGATCGTCCGCGAGGATTCGATGACGCTGTACGGCTTCACCGACACCGACACCCGCGACCTGTTTTTGACCCTGCTGTCGGTGTCGGGGGTCGGGCCCCGGCTGGCGATGGCGACCCTGGCCGTGCACGACGCCGGCGCGCTGCGCCAGGCGCTGCATGACGGCGACGTCACCGCGCTGACCCGGGTGCCCGGGATCGGCAAACGCAGCGCCGAACGGATGGTCCTGGAGCTGCGGGACAAGGTGGGCGCGGCCGGCGCCGGCGCGGCGTCCGTGGCCACCGGTCTCAACGGCCACGCGATACGCGGGCCGGTGGTGGAGGCCCTGGTCGGCCTCGGCTTCGCCGTCAAGCAGGCCGAGGAGGCCACCGACAAGGTGCTGGCCGCCGAGCAGGACGCGACCACCTCCGGTGCGCTGCGCGCCGCCCTGTCGCTGCTGGGTAAGTCTCGATGACCCCCACTGAGGAAGACTGGTCCGACCGGGACGTCTCCGGCGCGCTGGCCCCCGGCGAGGGCGACGTCGACGTCAGCCTGCGGCCCCGCTCGCTGCGGGAGTTCATCGGCCAGCCGCGGGTGCGCGAACAGCTGCAACTGGTCATCGAGGGGGCCAAAAACCGCGGCGGCACACCGGATCACATCCTGCTGTCCGGCCCGCCGGGGCTGGGCAAGACGTCGCTGGCGATGATCATCGCGGCCGAGCTCGGATCCTCGTTGCGGCTGACGTCCGGGCCCGCGCTGGAGCGCGCCGGGGACCTGGCGGCGATGCTGTCCAATCTGGTCGAGCACGACGTGTTGTTCATCGACGAGATCCACCGCATCGCGCGGCCCGCCGAGGAGATGCTCTACCTGGCGATGGAGGACTTCCGGGTGGACGTGGTCGTCGGCAAGGGCCCCGGCGCGACGTCGATCCCGCTGGAGGTGGCGCCGTTCACCCTGGTCGGCGCGACCACCCGTTCCGGCGCGCTGACCGGCCCGCTGCGGGATCGGTTCGGCTTCACCGCGCACATGGACTTCTACGAGCCCCCCGAGCTGGAGCGGGTGCTGGCCCGCTCCGCCGGGATCCTGGGAATCGAACTCGGCGGTGATGCGGCCGAGGAGATCGCGCGCCGCTCGCGCGGCACGCCGCGGATCGCCAACCGGCTGTTGCGCCGGGTGCGGGACTTCGCCGAGGTGCGCGCCGACGGCGTGATCACCCGCGACGTCGCCAAGTCCGCGCTGGCGGTCTACGACGTCGACGAACTGGGTCTGGATCGGCTGGACCGGGCGGTGCTCTCGGCGCTGACCCGCAGCTTCGGTGGCGGCCCGGTCGGGGTGTCGACGCTGGCGGTGGCGGTTGGCGAGGAGGCCACCACCGTCGAGGAGGTGTGCGAGCCGTTCCTGGTCCGCGCCGGCATGGTGGCCCGGACTCCGCGTGGCCGGGTGGCCACCGCCCAGGCGTGGACGCACCTCGGCATGGTGCCGCCCGCCGGGGCCGCCGGTCTCGGGCAGCCCGGCCTGTTCGAGTAGCCAGCAAACGATCGCGCGGGCCCCATCCGGTTACATCGTGGCGCGGTGGGTAACCAACCTCACAGGTATCACGCCTCGTGAAGGAGACTGAAGATGAGGAACAGGCGCCACGACTACGAACGCCCTCGCGCGCTGTACATGCCGCGTACCCGCGGCGCGCTGACCGGGTTACTCCTGATCCTTTTGGGTGCGTGGGGTGCGTTGGTGCCGTTCTTCGGTCCCAACATCGATTGGGCGTACGCCGCGGACCCGGCATGGACGTGGACGGCGGCAAAAGGCTGGCTGGAGGTGCTCCCCGGGGTGGCCGCGGCGGTCGGTGGCCTGCTGGTGCTCCTCTCCGGCAATCGCGCCAACGCCGTGTTCGGTGGCTGGCTGGCGGTCCTGGGCGGCGCCTGGTTCGTGGTCGGCCGCGCGTTCGCGCCGACGCTGGGCATCGGGAGCGTCGGTCAGCCGGGTGCCGCCTCGACGGACCTGAAACGAGCCCTGCTCGAGGTCACCTACTTCACCGGCCTGGGTGCGCTGATCGTCTTCCTGGGTGGCGCGGCCGTGGCGCGGCTGGCGGTTCGGCACGCGCGCGACGTCGTGATGACCCAACCGGCGCCCATGGCAGGCGATGCCGTGCCGGCGGGGCAACCGGCCATGTATGACGAGACGGGCGCACGGACGGACGCGGTGGCGGCCGAGCCCGCGGCCCGGGAGCGCGGCGGTGGTGGCTTGTTCCATCGGCGCACCGGCGGCGGTTTGTTCCACCGCCATCACCACGCCGCTTAGTCCGCTTAGCCGGCAACGCGAAACGGCACCGGGAGCCCTTGGCTTCCGGTGCCGTTTTGCGCCAAGGTAGTGCGAGCAACCGTGACCGGCGAGGAGGACGCGATGATCACGACCGCGCTGCTGTTCGCCGCACTGGCGGCGTTACTGCACGTCTACATCTTCGTGATGGAATCGTTGACCTGGACCTCGCCACGCACCCGCGCAACGTTCGGCACCACCCCCGCGGAAGCCGAGACCACCAAGCTGCTCGCCTTCAACCAAGGTTTCTACAATTTGTTCCTCGCCATCGTCACCGTCGTCGGCATCGCTGTAATTGCCTTGGGGCACACCGATGTTGGCGCGGGACTGGTTTTCGCCGGCATCGGATCGATGGCCGCGGCCGCGGTGGTGCTGCTGGTGTCCGCACCCGACAAGGGGCGCGCGGCGCTCGCCCAGGGCACCTTCCCGGCGATGGCGATCGTGCTGTTGTTGCTCGGCCTTCAGTAGTAACACCAGTCTCACCAGCCACAATAATCACCGCCAGCGGTTGGCTTTCGTTTGCCGCGTGGGTTACTAGTGGAAGTCGCCGGGTACCCATCTCGAGCCGGAAATAGGCCCGGTATTCAACGAGGGGATGTCATGAAATACGCAGAAGACGGCCGAACCCGCGGGCTGAGCATGCCGCGCTCGCGAGGCGCGGTCAGCGGATTGCTCCTGGTCATTCTGGGAGCTTGGGGGGCGTTAATACCGTTTGTCGGTCCACACTTCAACTTCGCATACACGCCGGACCGAAACTGGGCATGGAGCTCGGCCCGGGGCTGGCTGGAAGTCGCGCCGGGAGCGGCCACCGCGGTCGGCGGCCTGCTGCTGATCGTTGCCGGCAACCGCGTCGCCGCGATGTTGGGCGGGTGGCTGGCCGTGCTGGCCGGCGCCTGGTTCGTCGTGGGTGGCGATGTCGCCCCGCTGCTGGGAATCGGCTCCGCCGGCGACCCGATCGCCGCAACCGACCGCAAGCGCGCGGTGCTCGAGGTCACCTACTTCTCGGGCCTGGGCGCGCTGATCATCTTCGTGGGCGGTGTCGTGCTGGCACGCACCGCCGTACGCCTGGCGCGCGACGTGCAGCCGTCGGCGCCGGCGTCCTCAGGCACACCGGCCGTCGAGCCGTATCGGGATTCGGTTTACGAGCAGCCGGCCGAGGTCTCCTCGGGTGCGCTGACCAAGCCGCGCGCGTCGTCTGACCCCGAACCAAAGCGGGGATGGCGCCGCCACCGCGCAGGTGCGGGATCTGGGGGTAACGCCGCGTATTTGCGGTGGCCGCACCCGCAGCAGTAGGTCAGTACACCGAAACAGGTCGCCCAGCCCCAAAAGGGCTGGGCGACTTGCTGTTCGGCTGACCTCAGAGCAGTCCGAGCAACTCCAGGTCGGTGATGTACTTGACGATGACCGGCGCCGACACATGCGGGATGTCTTTGTCGGGGCCGATTTTCGCTTCCTGCACCGCCGCACGGAACACGTCGGTGGGTGCCATCGAGCCGTTGATCGGCTTTTCCGGCTTCTGGTAGTTGTGCAGCAGGGGCAGCAGCGAGTACTGACGCTGCCGATCCGGCAGGGCCCGCAGCGACGTCTCGAACCGCCGCAGCCACTCGGAGTAATCGGCGATGCGCTCGATCGAATACCCGGCCTCGATCAGCCAATCGATGTACTCGTCCAGCCCGATGCCGTCGTCGTACGGGTTCATCACGTGGTACGTCTGGAAGCCGGTGTCGCTGTCGGTGATTTGCGTCCCCAGCGTCGAGATCGCCGCGGCGATGAACTCGACCGGCAGGCCGTCGTAGTGCGACCGCTGCCGGTTGCCGTCGGCGTCGAGCTCGTAGAACGACCCGGGCGCGATACCGGTGGCGACCAGGCTCAGCATCAGCCGGGTGAACATGTCCGGCAGGTTGAGCTGCCCGGCGTAGGTGGTGTCGGCCAGGATCATGTCGCAGCGGAACACCGAGACGGGCAGGCCGCACAGGTCGTGCGCCTCGCGCAGCAGCACCTCGCCGGCCCACTTGCTGTTGCCGTAGCCGTTGGCGTAGCCGTCGTTGATCGCGCGGGTGGCGCTGATCTGCCGGATGTCGCCGTTCTCGACGAACTTGCCGGGTGGGATCTGGTCGCCCACGCCGATCGTCGACACGTACGTGTACGGCTTTTGCCTGGACGTCAGCGCGATCCGGATCAGCTCCGCGGTACCCAGGGCGTTGGGCCCGAACAGCTCGCTGTACGGCAGCACGTGGTTGACCAGCGCGGCGGGGTCGACGATGACGTCGACCTCGTCGGCCAGTCGCTGCCAGGTCTGCTGGTCCAGGCCGAGGTTGGCCTCACCCTTGTCGCCCGCGATGACCTCCAGGTGGTCGGCGGCCAGCTGCTGGTAGTGCGCCAGCAGTTTGGGGTCGCCTTGAGGAGAGCCGACGCCGAAGGTCTTGTCCAGCCGGGCGCGGGCCTCTTCATCCGTGCGGGCCCGCACCAGGGCGATGACCTTGCCGTCGACCATGTCCATGCGCTCGAGCCAGTCCAGCGCCAGGTAGCGGCCCAAAAAGCCGGTCGCGCCGGTCAACAGCACCGTGCGCACCTCGGTGGCCGGCTTGGGCAGGCTCGGCGCGGCGGCCAGGGTCGCCTCGTCGAGGAACTTGTCCAGCGTGAGGTCACTGGCGTGCACCGTGGTCGCGCCGCGACCGTGCACGGCGGCGAACGTCGGCCGCTTGGAGCCCTGCCGCTCGGCCTCGATGTAGCTGGCGATGGCAGCGAGGTCGTTGGCCGGGCTGACGATGACACCCACCGGCACGTCGACATCGAAGATCTCGCGCAGCAGGTTGCCAAAGGTCAACGCCGACAACGAGTCTCCACCAAGATCGGTGAAGTGGGAATCGGGGGACAGGTCGCTGGTCGCCGCCCCGAGCATGGCGGCGGCGGCCCGGCTCACGGTCTGCAGCACCGGCGCTTCGGCTCCGCTGCGGCGCAGTTCGGCCAACTCGTTGGCCTGCCCCGCGGCCAGGTCGGCGTACATCTGCTCGAGCTGTTCCCCGTAGTGCGCCTTGAGCTTCGGCCACGCCAGCTTGCGAATCCCGGTCAGCAGACCGTTTTCCAGCGTGAACGGCGTGGTCTCGATGATGAAGTCGCGCGGCACCTCGTAGGACTGCAGGCCGGTCTCTTTGGCGACCTTCTGCAGCGAGTCGGCGATCTTCGGCTTGAGCGACTCAAGGTCGTTGTCCGCCAACGCTTCCTCGGTCGGCACCACCACGGCCAGCAGGTAGGGCTGGGCGCTGTTGCCGTAGACGTAGATCTGACGGATCAGCGGGCTGTTGCCGAACACCGCCTCCAGCTTGGCCAGGGTGACGAACTCGCCCTGCGCGAGCTTGAGCACGTTGTTGCGGCGGTCGACGTACACCAGCCGGTCCGGAGCGATCTCGGCGAACACGTCACCGGTGCGGTAGTAGCCGTCGTCGTCGAACACGTTGGCGGTGGTCTCGGCCCGCTTGTAGTAGCCGGGGAACATGTTCTCGGTGCGCAGCAACAGCTCACCGCGCGGATGCGGGCGGTCGGTGCTGAAGTAGCCCAGATCCGGAACGTCGACCAGCTTGTAGTCGATGACCGGCGGACGCTGAATCTCCCCGTCGAACAACACCATTCCGGCCTCGGTGGAGCCGTAGCCGTCCATCAGGTGCATCTGCAGCAGCGACTCGGCCCACGCCTTGAGCTCCGGCGAGGTGGGTGCCGAGCCCGTCATCGCGAAGATGAACCGCCCGCCCAGCAGGTACTGGCGCTGTTCGGCCATCACCTGCGCCTCGACGGCTTCGCGGTCTGCGCCGTCGGCCAGCCGCCGCTCGACCTGGCGCTGGAATTCGCCATACAGCGTCTCCCAGATGCGGGGGACGAAGTTCATCTCGGTGGGCCGCACCAACTCGAGGTCCTCGAGCAGGGTGGACAGGTCGCTGCGGGCGGCGAAGTACGCGGTGCCGCCATTGCCCAACGTGCCGTAGAGGATTCCGCGCCCCATGACGTGGCTCATCGGCATGAAGTTGAGGGTGATCGACGCGGCGCTCTCGCCGAACCAGTTCTTGCTGCCGCGCCGCCACATCTTGCCGACGTTGCTCTGCGGGTACATCGCGCCCTTGGGGGCGCCGGTGCTGCCGGAGGTGTAGATCAGCAGGGCCAGCGAGTCCTCGTCGGTCTCCTGCTCGGCGACGGGCGCCAGGCCCTTGCCGCGCGCCAGCACGTCGGCGAGCGCCTCGACGGCGACGCCGGTGTCGGCCAACCGGGCGGCGGCGCTCTCCACGGCCTCGCGCTGGTCGTCGACCTGGGGCTGGTAGTCGAACACGACGAGCCTGCCGGGCGCGTGGTCGCCGGCCAGGATCAACTCCACGGCGTCGGCCAGCTGGTTGACGCTCGAGGCGATCAGGCTGGGCTCGGTCTCGGCGACGATCGGCTGCAGCGACGAGATCGCCGCGCTGGTCTGCAGCGGCACCGACACGGCCCCGATGGTGCCCAGCGCGATGTCGATGGTGGCGTAGTCAACGCTGTTGAAGCCGAGCACGCAGACGCGGTCGCCGGGGCGCACCGAGTCGCCGGCCCAGGCGCGGCCGAGGGCCGAAACCCGTTCGCCGAGTTCGCCGTACGTGATGGTCTCGAAGCGGGGGAGCAGCTCGGCCGAGGTCCGTCCGGTCTTGACGTCGGTCACGAACTCCACGACGCGCTGCCCCAGTGCGGGCCGGTCGGCGTAGCCGTCGAGCACGGTCCGGATGATCTGCGGCAGCCGCAGCCCGGGCCGTTCGGTGGCGGCGGTGATCGCCGGGTCCGGCCGGGCGGCGGCGAACTGGGGGTCGGTGGCGATGAGTTCCTCGATGCGACGGTCGAGTTGTTCGTCATGAATGGCAGTCGACATAAACAGATCCCTTGCGAATGAAAGTTAGCGAGTCAATATGCGCTGTCCGCGCTGACACATAGAACGTTAGCTAAAGTAACGGTATTCCACCACGATAGGGCCTGTGGCGTGCATGTGAGATTGCCCACGAGGGCCGGGGTCCTACAGGTCGCGCAACAACCCGCTCAAGATCTCGATGCCCTCGGTCAGCAGCTCGTCGCCGATGGTCAGCGGCGGCAGCAACCGGATGATGTTGCCGAACATGCCGCAGGTCAAGACGATGACGCCGGCCGCCTGGGCGGCGACGGTCAGCTTCTGGGTCAATTCCTTGTCCGGCTCGGCGGTGCCCGACTTCACCAGTTCGATCGCGATCATGGCGCCCCGGCCGCGGACGTCGCCGATCCGGTCGTCGCCGGCCTGCAGCCGCAGCAGCGGTTCGGTGATCAGGCGTTCCAGCTGGCGGGCGCGTTCGACCAGCCCGTCGCTCTCGATCGTCTCGATCGTGGCCAGCGCGGCCGCGCAGGCCAGGGGGTTTCCGCCGAACGTGCCGCCCAGGCCGCCGACGTGCGGTGCGTCCATGATCTGGGCCCGGCCGGTGATCGCCGACAGGGGCAGCCCGTCGGCGATGGCCTTGGCGGTGCAGATCAGGTCGGGCTCGATGCCCTCGTGCTCGCAGGCGAACATGGCGCCCGACCGCGCGAAACCGGTTTGCACCTCGTCGGCGATGAACACCACGTTGTTCCGGCGGCACCACTCCAGCAGGGCGGGCAGGAATCCCTCGGCCGGGACGATGAACCCGCCTTCGCCCTGGATCGGCTCGATGATGAGCGCGGCCAGGTTGTCGGCGCCGATCTGGCTGTCGATGACCCTGATGGCCCGCGCGGCGGCCTTCTCCCCGTCGGTGGCCAGCTCCTTGTCGATCAGGCCGTCCCGATACGGGTAGGACAGCGGCGCCCGGTAGACCTCCGGCGCGAACGGGCCGAAGCCGGCCTTGTAGGGCATGGACTTGGCGGTCAGCGCCATCGTCAGGTTGGTGCGGCCGTGGTAGGCGTGGTTGAACGCCACCACCGCGGACTTGCGGGTGTAGGCGCGCGCCACCTTGACGGCGTTCTCGACGGCCTCGGCGCCGGAGTTGAACAGCACCGAGCGCTTCTCGCCGGAGCCCGGCGTGATCCGGTTGAGCGTCTCGGCGACGGCGACGTACGACTCGTAGGGCGTCACCATGAAGCAGGTGTGGGTGAACTCGGCGACCTGCGCGCGCACCGCGTCGACCACCCGGGGCGCCGAGTTGCCGATGGTCGTCACCGCGATGCCGGAACCGAGGTCGATGAGCCGGTTGCCGTCGACGTCCTCGATGATGCCGCCGCCGGCGCGCGCCACGAAGACCGGGACGGAGACGTTGACCGCGTGCGACACCGCCGCCGCCCGGCGCTTGCTCAGTTCGAGCGAGACCGGGCCGGGGATCTCGGTGACCAGTTGGCGAGTCTGCTCGAGGCTGGCCACCACGTACTCCTCCCCGCGGCGCGCGTGTCACGCCGCGTTGAAAGCCTATCGAGCTTGCCGCCGGCGGGCACTCGTTGCACCGCGACGGTCGGTGACGGGCCGCGGCCTGCCAGACTGGACGGGCACACTGGACCGTGACGAGGTGCGCGACGCCCGATTCGGACCGGCACCTTTTCCTTGCATTCCCTCGATACCCCTCGATACCCCTCGAGAATCACGAAGAAAGACGGGCGCGCCCATGGAGAGTTTGATCCTGTTTTTGCCGTTCCTGCTCATCATGGGCGGGTTCATGTACTTCGCGTCGCGGCGCCAGAAGCGCGCGATGCAGGCCACCATCGACCTGCACGAGTCATTGAGCCCGGGCGACCGGGTGCACACCACGTCGGGCCTGCAGGCCACCGTCGTCGCGATCACCGACGACGCCGTCGACCTCGAGATCGCCCCCGGCGTGGTGACCACCTGGATGAAGCTGGCGATCCGCGACCGGGTCCTGCCCGACGACGACGAGGATCTGGTCGACGGGGACGACTCCGCCGACGAGGGCTCGGTCGCCAAGGATTCCTGACGCCCAATACTTCGGGGGAGGACCGCTTGCGCGACGGGCTCCTCGGGGCCACGTAGGCTTTTCTAGGCTCTGTCCGGGGTAACTAACCGATTCTCGAGGAGATAGAAGGAACGTGGCATCGTCTTCGGCGCCGGTGCACCCTGCCCGCTACCTGTCGGTCTTCTTGTTGTTGCTCATCGGCGTCTACCTGCTGGTGTTCCTCACCGGCGACAAGCGGGCCGCGCCCAAGCTCGGGATCGACCTGCAGGGCGGCACCCGCGTCACGCTGACCGCGCGCACCCCGGACGGTTCGCGCCCCAGCCGCGAGGCGCTGGCGCAGGCGCAGCAGATCATCGGCGCCCGGGTCAACGGACTCGGCGTCTCCGGGTCGGAGGTCGTCGTCGACGGCGACAACCTGATCATCACGGTCCCCGGGACAGACGGCAACGAGGCCCGCAACCTGGGCCAGACGGCCCGGCTGTACATCCGTCCGGTGCTCAACTCGATGCCGGCCCAAACCGCCGAGCCCAAGCCCGCGCCGCGCCAGCCGGCCCCCGGCCAGCCGGCGCCAGGCGGCCAACCGGCACCCGGTCAGCCCGCGCCCGGGGAACCGGAGCAACCGGCTCCACCCCCGGCGGGACAGCCCGCGCCGGGCGGCAAGCCGGGCGCTCAGCCCCGGCCCTACCCGCAGGACCCGCCGCCGTCGCCCAGTCCCGCGCCCGCCCCGGGCGCCCCGGCGCCCGCTCCGGCCCCGGCCGGGGAGGCGCCCCCGCCCGCCGAGGCGCCCGCGCCACCGGATCCGCGCAAGGACCTCGCCGACCGCATCGCCGATGAGAAGAAGTGGCGCCAGAGCACCCGGCAGGGCATTCAGTTCCTGGCGCTGCAGTTCCAGGCGACGCGCTGCGACAAAGAAGACATCCTGGCCGGCAACGACGACCCCGCCCAGCCATTGATCACCTGCTCGACCGATCACAAGGTGGCCTACCTGCTGGGCCCCTCGATCATCAGCGGTGACCAGATCCAGGACGCCACCTCCAGCCAGAACCAGCGCGGGATCGGCTACGTCGTCGACCTTCAGTTCAAGTCCGCCGCGGCGAACACCTGGGCGGACTTCACCGCCGCCCATATCGGCACCCAGACCGCGTTCACGCTGGACTCACAGGTCGTCAGCGCCCCGATGATCCAGGAAGCCATCCCCGGCGGCCGCACCCAGATCAGCGGTGGCGACCCGCCGTTCACCGCGGCAACCGCCAAGCAGCTGGCCAACGTCCTGAAATACGGTTCGCTGCCGCTGTCGTTCGAAGCCTCGGAGGCCCAAACCGTCTCGGCGACACTGGGTTTGACCTCGCTGCGCGCGGGGCTGATCGCCGGCGCGATCGGGCTGGTCCTGGTGCTGCTGTACTCGCTGCTCTACTACCGGGTGCTGGGACTGCTCACGGCGCTGTCGCTGGGCGCTTCGGGCGCAATGGTTTTCGCGATCCTGGTGATTCTGGGCCGTCAGATCAACTACACCCTCGACCTGGCGGGCATCGCGGGTCTGATCATCGGTATCGGTACCACCGCCGACTCGTTCGTCGTCTTCTTCGAACGCATCAAAGACGAGATCCGCGAAGGGCGTTCGTTCCGGTCGGCGGTGCCCCGAGGCTGGTCGCGGGCGCGTAAGACGATCGTCTCCGGTAACGCGGTCACCTTCCTGGCCGCCGCCGTGCTGTACGCGCTGGCGATCGGTCAGGTGAAGGGCTTCGCATTCACGTTGGGCCTCACCACGATCCTCGACCTGGTGGTGGTGTTCCTGGTGACCTGGCCGCTGGTCTACCTGGCCTCCAAGTCACCGACGTTGGCGAAACCCGCATACAACGGCTTGGGCGCAATCCAGCAGGTCGCCCGCGAACGCCGGGGTTCGTCGCAGGTGAAGACGGGACAGGGATAACGTGATGGCCTCCAAAGACGCGACCGAGATCACCGAAACCTCGGAGGGCACAACCGAATTGACCGACAGCGCCGCCGGCACCGCCGGGGCGCCGCAGCACAGCTTCCTGTCGCGCCTCTACACCGGCACCGGTGCGTTCGAGGTGGTCGGACGGCGGCGGTTGTGGTTCGGCATCAGCGGCGCGATCGTCGCGATCGCGCTCCTGTCCATCGTGTTGCGGGGCTTCAGCTTCGGCATCGACTTCAACGGCGGTACGACGGTGTCGATGCCCGCCAACGGGGCGAACGGCGTGGTGCGCACCTCCCAAGTCCAGGAGGTGTTCCACAAGACCCTCGGCAACGACGCGGAATCGGTCGTCGTCGTCGGCAACGGCGCCGCGGCGACCGTGCAGATTCGCTCCGAGACGCTGTCCAACGACCAGACGACCAAGCTGCGCAACGCGTTGTTCGACGCGTTCGGACCCAAAGGCCCCGACGGCAAGCCCAGCAAGCAGGCCATCAGCGACTCGGCGGTCTCCGAGACCTGGGGTGACCAGATCACCATGAAGGCGCTGTTCGCCCTTGTGGTCTTCCTGGCGCTGGTCGGCGTGTACATCACGGTCCGCTACGAGCGGTACATGACACTGGCAGCGATCGCGGCGATGTTCTTCGACCTGGCCGTCACGGCCGGCGTGTACTCGCTGGTGGGTTTCGAGGTCACCCCGGCCACCGTCATCGGCCTGCTGACGATCCTCGGTTTCTCCCTCTACGACACCGTCATCGTGTTCGACAAGGTCGAGGAGAACACCCACGGCTTCCAGCACAAACCCAAGCGCACCTTCGCCGAAGAGGCCAACCTGGCGATCAACCAGACGTTCATGCGGTCCATCAACACCAGTCTCATCGGGGTGCTGCCGGTGCTGGCGCTGATGGTGGTGGCGGTGTGGCTGCTGGGCGTCGGCACCCTGAAGGACCTGGCGCTGGTGCAGCTGATCGGCATCATCGTCGGCACCTACTCCTCGATCTTCTTCGCCACGCCGCTGCTGGTCAGCATGCGCGAACGCACCGAGCTGGTGCGCACCCACACCCGCCGCGTCCTGCGCCGGCGGGCTGGCGCGTCGCGCGCGGGCGCCGAGAACGCCCCGGACGTGAACGACGCCGACGAGACCGCCGAGGACGCCAAGGCGACCGCCGGCGAATCGGCGTCGAAGCCGACCGAGCCGTCCAAGCCCGCGCCGAGCAAGCCCGCGCCGGGTGCCCGTCCCGTGCGGCCGACCGGGACCCGCCGTCCCACCGGCAAGCGGAACGTCGGCCGGCGGTAGACGCGATGGCCACCAGGTACCGGGGAACTGGGGCCGATCGTGGCGTGCTAACCGGCCGGCGGAACATCGCGCTGTGGATCAGCGCCGGGCTGGCGGTGGTGCTGGCCGCGGCTTTCGTGGTGACCGCGTGCGCCGGTAGCGCCGCCTCCGAGGTCGATTACGTGGTCGACGGCCCGCTGAACACCTACAACACCAACACCGTCGTCGGCGCCGCCTCGGCCGGAGCGCAGGCTTTCGCCCGCACGCTCACCGGGTTCAGCTACCACGGCCCGGGCGGGCAAATCGTCGCCGACCGCGACTTCGGCACGGTGTCGGTGGTCGGCGGCACGCCGCTGGTGCTGGACTATCAGATCGCCGACAACGCCGTCTACTCCGACGGCAAGCCGTTGACCTGTGACGACATCGTGCTCGCGTGGGCGGCCCAGTCCGGCCGCTTCCCGGAATTCACTGCGGCCACCCAGGGCGGTTATATCGACATCGCCAACGTCGAGTGCATCCCCGGGCAAAAGAAGGCGCGGGTGTCGTTCGTCCCGGACCGCGGCGTCGTCGACTACAACGAGCTGTTCACCGCGACCTCGCTGATGCCGTCGCACGTCATCGCCGACCAGCTCAACGTCGACGTGACCGCGGCGCTGCTCAGCCACAACGCGCCGCTGGTGCAACAGATCGCGAAGCTGTGGAACACCACCTGGGACCTCAAACCGGGTGTCGACCTCAAGCGCTTCCCGTCGTCGGGGCCCTACAAAATCGGATCCATCTTGGAGGGCGGGGCGGTGGTGCTCGTCGCCAACGACCGGTGGTGGGGGCCCAGGGCCGTCACCAAGCGGATCACGGTGTGGCCGCAGGGGCCCGACATCCAGGACCGGGTCAACAACCGCACCGTCGACGTCGTCGACGTCGCCGCGGGTTCCTCGGGAACGCTGGCCACGCCGGACAACTACGAGCGCTCCGATGCGCCGTCGGACGGCATCGAGCAGCTGATCTTCGCGCCGCAGGGCCCGCTGTCGGCGCCCAAGGCGCGCCGGGCCGTCGCGCTGTGCACGCCGCGCGACGCGCTGGCCCACGACGCGGGGACACCGATCGCCAATTCACGCCTGAGCCCGGCCCGCGATGACGCCGTCACCGCCGCCGACGGGGCCGCCGAGGCCGGCCCGTTCGGCAAGGCGGATCCGGTCGCCGCGCGCAACGCGCTGGGCGGTGCGCCGCTGGCGGTGCGGATCGGCTACCAGGGGCCGAACGCGCGGCTCGCGGTCAATGTCGGCGTCATCACCAAATCGTGCGCCGCGGCCGGGATCACGGTCACCGGCGTCACCCTGGACACCTCGGGCCCGCAGGCGCTGAGGGACGGCAAGATCGACGCGCTGCTGGCCAGCACGGGCGGCGCGACCGGCAGCGGTTCGACGGGCTCCTCGGCGCTGGACGCCTACGCCCTGCACACCGGCAACGGCAACAACCTGTCCGGATACACCAATCCGCAGGTCGACAGCGCGATCGGGGCGCTGGCGGTGTCGGCCGACGCCGCCGAGCGGGTCCGGCTGCTGGCCGAAACCGCGCCCATACTGTGGGGCGACATGCCCACCCTGCCCCTGTACCGGCAGCAGCGCACGTTGCTGATGTCGAAGAAGATGTACGCGGTGAGCAACAATCCGACCCGTTGGGGCGTGGGCTGGAACATGGACCGATGGGCCCTGGTGCAGTGAGGTTGCCGTGACGAATGTCGGCGGGCGGACGCCCGTGGCGGAGCTCATCGCGTCGCTGACGCGCAAGGTGGCTGACTTCCCCAAGCCGGGGATCCAGTTCAAGGACCTCACCCCGGTGTTCGCCGACGCGACGGCGATGACGGCGATCACCGGCGCGGTGGCCGAGCTCGCGTCGGGCGCCGATCTGGTGGCCGGCATCGAGGCCCGGGGATTTCTGGTGGCCGCGGCCGTCGCCGACCGGCTGCACACGGGCGTGCTGGCCATCCGCAAGGCCGGGAAACTGCCGCCGCCGGTGCACGCCGAGCGGTACGACCTGGAATACGGCACCGCGACGTTGGAGATCCCCGGCGAGGGCATCGACCTGCGCGGACGCGACATCGTGATCGTCGATGACGTGCTGGCCACCGGCGGCACCCTGGCCGCCTCGGCCCGGCTGCTCAAGCGCGCCGGGGCGAACGTGGTGGCGGCGGTGGTGCTGTTCGAACTCGGCGGGCTGGGCGGCCGGGATGCCGTCGCGCCATTGCCGGTGCACAGCCTGACTTGCGAGTAGCGCTCGCCGCCCGGCGACGATGCGCGCCGCGACGGGGGTACCTCCCAGCCGCGGAGCGGCGCAAGAAGGAGCCGGGCACTTGATTCGGGAGGACGTATCCTCGAATTCGGAGGTGACCACACGTGGCGGATGACAACAGCGCGGCGCAAGCGCTCGACGCGCCCACCAACGTCACGGAGTCGCCAGCCATCACGCAGCCGATGGAGGCCCCGGAGCCGCCGACGGAATCCCTGAAGACGTCCAGCAGCGCGTCGCGGCGGGTCCGGGCGCGGCTGGCCCGGCGGATGACCGCGCAGCGCAGCACGCTCAACCCGGTGCTCGAACCGCTGGTGGCGGTGCACCGGGAGATCTACCCGAAGGCGAACGTGTCGCTGCTGCAGCGCGCCTTCGAGGTCGCCGACCAGCGTCACGCCACCCAGTTGCGGCATTCCGGCGACCCCTACATCACCCACCCGCTGGCCGTGGCCACCATCCTGGCCGAATTGGGCATGGACACCACCACTTTGGTGGCCGCCCTGTTGCACGACACGGTCGAGGACACCGGCTACACCCTGGACGCCTTGAGCGAGGAGTTCGGGGAAGAGGTGGGCCATCTCGTCGACGGCGTGACGAAGCTGGATCGGGTGGTGCTGGGCAGCGCCGCCGAGGGCGAGACGATCCGCAAGATGATCACCGCGATGGCGCGCGATCCCCGCGTGTTGGTGATCAAGGTCGCCGACCGGCTGCACAACATGCGCACCATGCGGTTCCTGCCGCCGGAGAAGCAGGCCCGCAAGGCCCGCGAGACGTTGGAAGTCATTGCGCCCCTTGCGCATCGGCTGGGTATGGCCAGCGTCAAGTGGGAATTGGAAGACCTGTCGTTCGCGATCCTGCATCCCAAGAAGTACGAGGAGATCGTCCGGCTGGTCGCCGGGCGCGCGCCGTCGCGGGACACCTACCTGGCGAAGGTCCGCGCCGAGATCGTCAGCACGTTGGGCGCGTCGAAGATCAAGGCGACGGTGGAGGGCCGCCCCAAGCACTACTGGTCGATCTACCAGAAGATGATCGTCAAGGGCCGGGACTTCGACGACATCCACGACCTGGTCGGCATCCGCATCCTGTGTGACGAGATCCGGGACTGCTATGCCGCTGTGGGCGTGGTGCATTCGCTGTGGCAGCCGATGGCCGGCCGGTTCAAGGATTACATCGCCCAGCCCCGGTACGGCGTCTACCAGTCGCTGCACACCACCGTCGTCGGGCCCGAGGGCAAGCCGCTGGAGGTGCAGATCCGCACCCGCGACATGCACCGCACCGCCGAATACGGCATCGCCGCGCACTGGCGCTACAAGGAGGCCAAGGGCCGCAACGGTGTTCCGCATCCGCACGCCGCCGCCGAGATCGACGACATGGCGTGGATGCGCCAGCTGCTCGACTGGCAACGGGAGGCCGCCGACCCCGGCGAATTCCTCGAGTCGTTGCGGTATGACCTTGCGGTACAAGAGATTTTCGTCTTCACCCCCAAGGGCGACGTCATTACCCTGCCGACCGGTTCGACCCCGGTGGACTTCGCCTACGCCGTGCACACCGAGGTCGGCCACCGCTGCATCGGCGCCCGGGTCAACGGGCGCCTGGTGGCGCTGGAACGCAAGCTCGAAAACGGCGAAGTCGTCGAGGTTTTCACCTCGAAGGCGGCCAACGCCGGGCCGTCGCGGGACTGGCAGCAGTTCGTGGTGTCACCGCGCGCCAAGGCCAAGATCCGGCAGTGGTTCGCCAAGGAGCGCCGCGAGGAGGCGCTGGAGGCCGGCAAGGACGCCATGGCCCGCGAGGTGCGTCGCGGCGGACTTCCGTTGCAGCGCTTGGTCAATGGCGAAACCCTGTCCGCGGTGGCGCGCGAGCTGCACTACCTCGACGTGTCCGCCCTCTACACCGCGATCGGTGAGGGGCACGTGTCGGCCCGGCACGTCGTGCAGCGGCTGCTGGCCGAAATCGGCGGCATCGACCAGGCCGAAGAGGACCTCGCCGAACGGTCCACCCCCACGACCATGCTGCGGCGCCCCCGCAGCAGCGACGACGTCGGGGTCTCGGTCCCGGGCGCGCCGGGCGTGCTGACCAAGCTGGCGAAGTGCTGCACGCCGGTGCCCGGCGACCAGATCATGGGGTTCGTCACCCGCGGCGGCGGCGTCAGCGTGCACCGCACCGACTGCACCAACGCCGCCTCGCTGCAACAGCAGTCCGAGCGCATCATCGAGGTGCATTGGGCGCCGTCACCGTCGTCGGTGTTCCTGGTGGCCATTCAGGTCGAGGCGCTCGACCGGCACCGCCTGCTGTCGGACGTCACGCGCGTGCTGGCCGACGAGAAGGTCAACATCCTGTCCGCCTCGGTGACCACGTCCGGTGATCGAGTTGCCATCAGCCGGTTCACCTTTGAGATGGGTGACCCCAAGCACCTCGGCCACCTCCTCAACGTGGTGCGCAACGTCGAGGGCGTCTATGACGTCTACCGCGTGACGTCCGCGGCCTGAGCTCTTCCGGTCCTGGTCGGGACTCAGTCGAGCAGCACCGAGGTGATGGTGACCTCGCTGGCGGGTGCCCCGTCCTCGCCGCCGCCGGCGACGCCGGCCTTCGCGATCTTGTCCAGGGTGGCCAGCCCGTCGGGCTGGATGGTGCCGAACACGGTGTACTGCGGCGGCAGCTGGGAGTCCTTGTACACCATGAAGAATTGGCTGCCGTTGGTGCCGGGCCCGGCGTTGGCCATGGCCAGGGTGCCGCGCGGGTAGAGGACGGGCTGCTGCGCCTTCGGGTCATTCGGCGGGTACTGGTCGGTCGGGTACTCGTTGGCGAATTGGTAGCCCGGGCCGCCGGTGCCCTCGCCCTTGGGGTCGCCGCACTGCAAGACGCCCAGCCCCGGCGAGGTGGTCAGCCGGTGACACTTGGTGTTGTCGAAGTACTTCTGGCCGACCAGGCTCGCGAAACTGTTGACCGTGCAAGGTGATTCGTTGTTGGCCAGCATCAGGCCGATGTGGCCCTGGTTGGTCACCATGCTCACGCTCACCTGCGCCGGATCGGTCGGCACCTTGCCGGTGCGCGGCGGCTTGACCTGCTTGGCCGCCGGCTCCGGCGTTGCCGGGTATTGACAGTTGGCGCCCACCTCGGCCGACGGCTTGAACGCCGGCAACGGCGGGGCGGACGGCGCCGGCCCGGCGGGCGTCGTGGACTCCGGCGAACTGCTGCTGGGTGTCGTCGACGCCGCGGTGTTGCTCTTGTGTTCGTGCTTGGTGTTGACGATCGTCAGGACGACCGCCACGACCACGGCGACGGCCACGATCGAGCCGGCAGCAATCAGCACGATCCGGCGCGTCTTGGCTTGCTTCGCGCGCCGCTCCAGCTGGCGTTCGAGCTTGCGCTTGGCGTTGGCACGTCGTTGTTCGTTGGTCGGCACGGCCGCTATGCCTCCATGCTTGGTGAAGTCGGAGCCTCTGAAACCCGTGAGGTGGCCAGCTCAGGCTAATGTGGGCGCCGCGACTCGTGTCAAGTGGGCCCCATGGGAAAATGGGAACCGTGTTGATCACCGGATTTCCCGCCGGCATGTTGCAGTGCAACTGCTACGTGCTGGCCGAGCGGCCGGGAACGGACGCCGTGATCGTGGATCCGGGTCAGCGGGCGATGGCCCCGCTGCGGCGCATCTTGGACGAGAACCGGCTGACGCCCGCCGCCGTGCTCCTGACCCACGGGCACATCGACCACATGTGGTCGGCGCAGAAGGTCTCCGACACCTACGGTTGCCCGACCTACATCCATCCCGAGGACAGGTTCATGCTCAAAGACCCGATCTACGGCCTGGGCCCGCGCCTGGCGCAGCTGGTGGCGGGCGCGTTCTGGCGGGAGCCCAAGCAGGTCGTCGAGCTCGACCGCGACGGCGACAAGCTCGACCTGGGCAGCGTGACGGTCAACGTCGACCACACCCCCGGGCACACCCGTGGATCGGTGGTGTTCCGAGTGACGGGGGACAAGGATGTCGTGTTCACCGGGGACACCCTGTTCGAGCGTTCGGTGGGGCGCACCGACCTGTTCGGCGGCAGCGGCCGCGACTTGCTGACCTCGATCGTCGACAAGCTCCTGGTGCTCGACGACGCGACGGTGGTGCTGCCCGGGCACGGCAGCTCCACCACCATCGGCGCCGAGCGGCGCCTCAACCCCTTCCTCGAAGGCCTGTAGCCCGTGGCGGAATTTGCTGCGCCCAAGGGCGTGCCCGACTACGTCCCGCCGGACTCGGCGCAGTTCGTGGCGGTGCGCGACGGACTGCTCGGCACCGCCCGCCGCGCCGGTTACGGCGATATCGAGCTGCCCATTTTCGAGGACACCGCCCTGTTCGCCCGCGGCGTCGGCGAATCCACCGACGTGGTGTCCAAGGAGATGTACACGTTCGCCGACCGCGGCGACCGCTCGGTGACGCTGCGGCCCGAGGGGACCGCCGGCGTGGTGCGCGCGGTCATCGAACACGGCCTGGACCGCGGCGCGTTGCCGGTCAAACTCTGTTATGCGGGACCGTTTTTCCGCTACGAACGCCCGCAGGCCGGCCGTTATCGTCAGCTGCAACAGGTCGGCGTGGAGGCGATCGGCGTGGACGATCCGGCCCTCGATGCCGAGGTCATCGCCGTCGCCGACGCCGGGTTCCGCTCCCTGGGGCTCGACGGGTTCCGGCTCGAGATCACCTCGCTGGGAGACGACAGCTGCCGACCGGCGTATCGAGAACTGTTGCAGGAGTTCCTGTTTGGCCTCCCGCTTGACGAGGAGACGCGCCGCCGCGCCGAGATCAACCCGTTGCGGGTGCTCGACGACAAACGCCCGCAGGTGAAAACCATGACGGCCGATGCGCCGGTGCTGCTCGATCACCTGTCCGATGCGGCAAAGCAGCACTTCGACACGGTGCTGGCACACCTGGATGCGCTCTCGGTGCCCTACGTCATCAACCCGCGCATGGTGCGCGGGCTGGACTACTACACCAAGACCACCTTCGAGTTCGTGCACGACGGGCTGGGCGCGCAATCCGGAATCGGGGGCGGCGGCCGTTACGACGGCCTGATGCGCGAGCTCGGCGGACAAGACCTGTCCGGCATCGGGTTTGGGCTCGGCGTGGACCGGACGCTGTTGGCGCTGCGGGCCGAGGGCAAGAGCGTGGGGTCGGCGGCGCGCTGCGAGGTCTTCGGCGTGCCGCTGAGCGAGCAGGCCAAGCTGCGGTTGGCGGTGCTGGCCGGTCAGCTGCGGGCCGCCGGGGTGCGCGTCGACCTGGCCTACGGCGACCGCGGGCTCAAGGGCGCGATGCGCGCGGCCGACCGGTCGGGCGCCCGGGTCGCCCTGGTGCTGGGCGACCGCGATATCGAGGCCGGCACCGTCGGGGTGAAGGACCTCGGGACGGGGGAGCAGTCAGCCGTCGCTTCGGAGTCCGTTGTCGCCGACGTGCTTGCGCGACTGGGTCGGTAGCCCGTTTCGGAGGCTCGACGGCCGCGCCAGATTTTTGTCGGACCCGCGTGGCATACTCGAACGCATGTTCGATGAACG
>NZ_JAEKMI010000056.1 GCF_020217485.1 Mycobacterium sp. WUMAC-067
CCGTCGCAATTCCCGGATCATCTCGTCGACAGCTAGCGGCGTGAGGTCCAGATTGCGCCGCAGCCCGGTGGGTGACGCCGGTCAAGGCGTTCATGCACACCGCTGCCGAAGACACCACCGTGCTTGGCGTGCCGATCGCCGCGGGCGAATCCTTGCTCTTGTCCTATCCCTCGGCCAATCGCGACGAAGAGGAGTTCGACGGGCCGTCTCGGTTCGACGTCGGACGTGACCCAACAAGCATCTGGCCTTCGCAACCCCGAAACGTGCCTCCATCGACGCAATCCGCAAATCGCAGCCCGCTGCAAGCGTCATCCCTCCGAGGCGGTCAATGGACCAGCCATTGGCGGCGACGACCGGTTGAGGAAGCCGGAAGATCTTGGGGACCAGTGATGCAATGAACTCATGGGTGCGCAGCGTGGCCGCCGCACCTTCGTGGTCTTTCGCGGTCGGAGCCACGGGGGTTTTCGGATAGATCAAGTCCAGGGCAGAAGCCGCGGCCCGCGCCGGTCAAGATGACCACCCGGCATCGCGAGCCACTGGCCAGGTCGTCGAGCGTGTCGTGCAACGCAGCGGCCATACCCATGCTTATCGCGTTGAGGCGGTCAGGATTGTTCAGAGTGACGACCGCAGACCGTTCAGTTGGGCGCTCCACCACAACCGGTCACATGATTTTCCCTTCCTTTGGCGCCGTTCGCGCCACATGACCCGAGATCACCGCTTCCGCCCGTGTGACACTAACCATCCCTGGATATGAGGGCATGATACATGTAGATATATTGGCAGCGAAAAGCTCTATATCTTTTATAATATGACCCGGGCAGCTACGTACACACTTCTGAAGAAGCAGACAGATTTTTCTGGACGAGACCGTGTGCCACGGGTCTCGCTGAAGGGATGCGGACGATGAAGGCAGACCCGCTGCTGTCGGCACCAAAAGGAGAACCAATGACCAAGGTTGACGCCGTAGTGACTCCGCAGTCGATAGCGGAGTTCGACACCGGCGCTTTCCCGCGAGCGCTCGCCGGGTTGAGAGATCAAACGCGCTCTCTGCGACATAGGGCGCTGCTCGAAAATCTCATCGCGCATGCAGAACTCGAGAACGCCGGGGATCTCGAGGGACTCACCCGCCTCTTGTCTCAAACTCGCCAGTCGTACGCCACGTTCGGTCCTCTCAGCTCACAGCTGGTGAGCTCCTATGAGGAAGCGGTCGCAATGTACCGCCTCATGATCGCTACCGGCACTACCACACACCAATATTCCGCCGATCACATCACCGTTCTCGACCATGCCATCATCACGGCAGGCACGATGCATCTGCTATGCCCAGGTGAGCTTGTGCGGGAGATGTGGCGGGTCGACGTGGACGACCCGACTGTGGCCCATCAATTGTCGATGCGGCTCGCGCTGGTGTTCCTCTTCGATGAAGATGGGCTGAGCGCTGGTGAGCACAGCTATGGAGCTGGCGCTCCCATCGTTACGCCCATCGACGGGGAACCTCCCGCAGCCTTCCTCCAGGCGGCGGCACGCCACTCTTCAAGGCCCGGTGAAGCGACGCCTTCCTCATCCTAGCGATGAGCGCGACGACTTCCCTTCGCGTCGCTTACGCTCCGGATGCCAGATGGCCTTTCATGGGGCAGTCGGGTGCCAGGTAAGGAGCCAGTGACGACCGAAGCGTTGACCCGCCTCCATCACGAGAAATCCAAAGCTCGCGCCGACAGGCGTCGCAAACAGCCATGCCTGGCCAAGGTTCCCTTCGGGTCCGAACAATTCCGTAAGCAATACTGGCTCCGGATACCCGCCGCGATTCACACGGGATCGAATTGGGAGATTAGCCATCGCTTACAGATCTTCTCGAGTGTTACTCGCACGCTGGAGGCGGTGCTGGACGGCGGGTCGTTGCCAATAGCGATGGTCGGTTTCACGAAAACCACAGCCGCCGCGTGCTTTTGGCTGACGAAACCGAGGCAGCAGCTGGAACGGTGCCAGATACCGACTCCAGCCCGGCCTCGCTGATTGAGCCCTCTGTTTTGGACTTCGCCTGTTTGAGAACATCGACGAACGACTACGGTCGCTTTGAGAAGTTGGCGTTAAAACACCCCGGTGGCCGAGCTCAGGATTTGCTGAACAATGGCATCGGCGCGCTGCCAGTCGAGGGTTGTCAGGATGAGCGGCCCCGACGACCGACGTAGATAAACAAGCCGATGAGCAATGCGAGTCGGGAACCGATATCAGTGAGCGAGTCGATGCCCCGGCGGCTTGGCTCGCGTCACAATCCTCGGTGTCGACCGACTCATCTGCCGACCCCTCCCCGGGCTCGGCTCTGGCGGTGCACATCTCGGATGTCGCGCGTCACTGGCCTTTCGGGGGAAGAACCAGGTCTTGCCAGCTGCGCTGCTGAGCGTCGCGGGCGAGATTGGATTGCGTGTATTGCTTTCCGTCGGGTCCGATATAGGGGCCCGAACTGCGGTCGTACTGCGCGATCGCAATCGGCGCCGGGGCTCCCGAGGGCGGCTGAGCCGAGCCGTCCGCTGCAGGCGCAGTCCCCGGCCGAGGTTGTGGCACCGCTTGCCCCGACAGTGTTGCGTTCGGGTCACCCTTCCAATTCAAACCATCATTGAGCGGCACATACTCCTCGTCGCTCTCGCACATCTTGACCGTCGGAGCGCGCTTGCCTGGGCGGGTTCCGCAGGGCAGATTCCGTGCACCTCGGACGTTGAACATGGAGTCCTGCGGGACACGGCAGTAGAGATCTCCCGCGGGGCGCGCAGGGTAATCCACCTCGCTGGGTGGACGCGTCTGTTGAGCCGGCAAGTATCCGGTGGTGCAGGGCGGCGGCAGGTTCAGGTTCAGGTTGAACGACAAGTACAGACCTTTGTAATCCTGTTTGGTGTCACGGTTCGTGAGGCCAGCTCCCTGTGCGGCTGCAACGACCTGCGGGAGCAACACCAAGATTTGTTCGAGGTTGGGCTGGTAGACAACCGCCACATCGGCGAGGCTCACCAGATTGGCCAGAACGATCGGCAAGGTCGGTTGCAGGCGGTCGAAGAGCTGGCGTGCTTCGTCCAGGGCGGCTGGTCCCTGGTTCAAGATTCCATTTACCGAATCATCTCGGGTCTGAAGCTGTTTGGTGATCTGGGCGACATTGGAAACCCATGCTTGGATCGAGTCCGAGGTGTCGACTTGCGTATCCAGGACCGCTTTGGACTGATCGATGACGGTGATCATGGCATCCAGGTTCCGGCGTATATCGATGGCCAGGGAGGTGCTGGATTTCACGATCCGCGATAGTTCAGGGCCGAGTCCGCCCACCGCGTGAAGGACTCGTCGATCGCGCCCGCCCTCCGGAATGGCCGCGGCCCAACGCCGACTGGTGTTCGCCGACCGCGCGGCGGTCCACTCGTCCTAGACCTCGCTTACCTGCCGCGTCTACCCATGGGATCCGCACCGGCGTACCCCCGCTATACCCGAGATCTCTGGTCATGCGAGTGCAGGCACGCCGTATTCATCCGCGCCGCAACAAATCTCCGGAAAGCTACCCTCTCTCGATCGATCTGGCGCGTTCGCGTTCATTTGACGTTCAATATGTCTCTTCTTTCTCAGAATAGACGCCCGAACTCGATGATCGCGACTTTTCCGCTAATTCGGAGGCCGCCGACTCTTAACTTCGCTCACTCGGAAAATCGTGGCGGTCGATGTAGAACGCCTCCCCACCTGGGACCACTTCATGGCGAAAGCCGATCTGGCGCAGCGACTGCGGTACCCACTGGCGCGCGACACGGGCCGCGGCTTGGCGAAGCCTCACTTCGGTAGCGCCGCGGTCTTCAATCGGAACCTCGTCGAGGATCTGATACAGCCCGGCCCATGTCGGCCCGACATAGCGCTTCCATAGGTTGAGATTCTGGATCTCCGCGCCCAATAGGATCTGGTTGCCGCGAAACTGCGCAGCCCAGTATGCCATCCAGGTCCAGTACGCGGCGCACGCGTTGTAGACGTCCTCCATCAACGTGGCGACAGCGACCGGCGTCGGCGCCGCCTGGTACCGCGCGTCCGCCGCAGCGAGTTCGGAACCCAGATGCTCAAGTGCGTCCAGAACGTCTTTGACCGACGGCGGCTGCCTAGAGTCGTGCTGCGCGGCGTTCCACTCCGCTCGGTACTCGTCGAGGATCTTGGCCGCGACGGCGTAATCCCATCGGGGATAGTTGCTGGCGCGCTCACTGACCTCGAACTGGTCGTAGCCCGAGTTGCGCTGGTGCATAGTGGCGTGCTGTGCCTCATGGATGATCGTCTTCCTCATCTGAGCGAGCCCTGGCCGGCTCAATTGAGGCTGGCCCGCCGCTGTGAAACACCCCTGGCCGTATGCATCGACCTCCGTGAGGAACCCGCTCTCAATGATTACGTCGACGCATCCGTCTGCGCGCTTCATCGTTCGGGCCGCGACGGTACCCGTACCCCTATCGGTGTGGTAAGCGACTCCCGGCTGCCTGCGTCGCACGGCCGTCGCCAAGGTGACTGCCACGACGAGTGTCACTTCGTCGGGCCGATCCACCAAGTTGCCTAGCGTGTCGGCAAGTTCCTCGAACCCCCGTTGCATCGCTTCCGTCGATGAGTCTCGTCGCAACCCATCGGCGAAGTCGGAGCGAAACTCGTCGTCGTAGACGATGCGGCATCGCGGCGTATTGGAGCTCACCTAGCGAATTGTGCCAATCGCCTCCGAGATTCGCGGAGTCGGCTGCGGTCACCGTCATGGACGCTGGCGCGTTGAGCGCCGCTCAACCTGCCGGCCCTCGGGCAGCCGACTCGGGCATATCCGTCCCGGCATCGTCGGTTTTGGCCGGGATCTGAATCCCGAAGGTGTCGGGAGGGCCGTCTAGGCGGCCGATTACATCGAATTCGCCTTGGGGGGTCTCTGTGTAGACCAACTGCACCGTGGCGTCGTCGCCCAAGGGGGCTGAGCCGGTGGAGAAGTAAGTTCCGTCGTACTCGCCGTGGGTAAGGGGCACGTCAGCCACAGTTCGTTTGGCCTCGAAAGTGACGATGACATTGGCGATCTCGAACAGTTCTTCCCTGCCTGTCGCGTGCGAGATCCCTTTGACATACACCTTCTGGCCGTTGGATCTCGGCTCCGGCCCATCGGCAGTTGCGATGTATTTCACTTTGCCGCCGTACAGCTCCTCCGCTTCGCGGAAGGCCTCCTCCCACTGGTCGTGATTTCGTATGTGCTGTTGCGTGACGTGCTTTGCGAGGTCTTCGAACATCGAGACTTCTGAACCGTCTGCACACAAAACCGGAACGTTCCCGGGCAGCGCTTGCTGTTGCGTTAGACCGTCGCGGGTGATGACTACGATTGCCTTCTGAACGAGGGTGACCCAATGCCAATATTCGGCGCTATCAGCACTGTTGACGACTTTTCCGACGAACTCGGGGGTGACGTCACGCGTCGTGATCGTCTTGATTCCATAGCGAGCAGCTTTCGCCAGCGCTGTCTTCGTAAATCCGCTGGACGAGGCGAGAATCTTCACGTTCGCGCCTAAGTCATCGAACTTCGTACGAGCTTGCTCTACCCACTGGACGTCCTGCGGGCGCTTCCAGTCGCGGCATTCAATAAAAACGGCGCTCCGATGACCGGCGACCTTCCCGAAAGCTACGACGTCGACCTCACGGCGTTCTTGCGAGGCAATCTCCATCACTTCGACTGATTCGTGCACAGTCGCGCCGTCACTCTTCAGCATGGTCAGCATTGCCACTAGGCGCTGAAACTCGTTGGATCGCTTCGGCATGCCTACCCTCCCCCTCCTGGAGCAAACGTTGACCACGGGCTACGGCGATGGTCCGACATCGCCGTAGACACATCGGAGCTCCTCTCGGATCACCGTTCAATCATCATCTCGAACGCGGCGCCGCCAGACCCGTGCGCTAGACGAAAGCACCCAATTTGGGAGCGTCGAGTGCAGCCTGATGCGCGATCAATTGGCGATCGCAGCAGCGGAGGTAATCGCACCCGTCGGTTGCGAGCCGTCAAACGGCGCCTTCTAGGCGCCTTCGGCACTCACGGTCCGCCGCCGCTTTGTCTCACCCAAATGCCCCTTTGGACATTTTGTGGACATTTAGAATGAGAATTGGACATAAAATTTGAGAATCTACACCGGTGTAGGTTCTCAGGCTCCATGGCGAATGGGGCCGCCCCTAGCAGCCGATTTGCAGAATTCTCATCAAAATGGCGGAAGTCATTTTCTCATCTTCGTGGCGGATCCTAGAACCTTGCGGTTGTACAGAAATCGGTCCCAGTCACTGTTCTTGTCCGCCCGGGGCGACGTAGCGCCTCGGACCGTCCGCTTACCTGAGCCGACCCGGTAACTATTCGCTCATCTGATGCGCGTTCTCGACACCGCCCAGCGCGCTGATGCACTGGCGTTGGCGATCAGTCGACAGCATTCGATCACGTAGCGTCATAATCGATGTTCGAGGCACCTCGTTGGGCATTTCGTTACGATCGGCCGGCTCGACGAGAACGCTGGATGATTCTGGGTAGAACGTGAGGTGTGCCAACCTGCGTTGCTGCCGAGTCATTCCATTGCAGAAGGTAAACCGAGCCACGGCAGCCGGAAGTCTGATGGGTATGCCTGTCAGCGCGGCTAGTCGAACCAGCGGCACCAGTGGCGGAGCTAGGCGGTTTATGGCCGATTTCCCCCGCGGTGGAATGACTGCTGCTATGAGGATCACTTCGCGGATCCGGGCGGCGCCTAGCTTTGCGATGACATTTGGGGACAGTGAGACCGGCGATTGAATGTCCAACGACGACAACCTCACTCAAACCGGCGGCGTCGATGTCCGCCACAACGAGTCAGCCCATACAGCAATGCGACCGCCACATGGGTCGTAAGGCTTCCTTCGCCGGCCTGGCAGGTCCAAAGCGAGATCGGTAAATCTGCTATCGGCTTGCCAGTTCGTATGTGAGGAGGTCCCAGCAGTCACCAGCATGCAACCCTCCGTGGATGAGAACAAGGCCCGGAAGGGTCATCGTTGTTGCTCTGCGGCAAGTGGCCAATCGTCGTGGGGCAAAAGCCCTACCCGGATAGGTTGAAGTTGCCGTTGGAGCCGTAGATGGAGAGTGAGACCAGCAGCGTTACCGAGACCACGACGATGAGCGAGGTGCGCACCGCATTACCCGTGGCTTGGCCCACGCCCGCGGGTCCACCGGCTGCGAAATAGCCGTAGTAGGTATGTATCAGCAAGATTGTGATCGCCATCAGCGCGGCCTGCAGGAACGACCACAACAGGTCAATGGGGTTCAAGAAGGTCGAGAAGTAGTGCTGGTACAAGCCCTCGGACTGACCACCGGTCGGGCAAGGCGGGGCTCATACCGTTGTGGCGCTGGGCTGCGTCGAGCGTTCGCACGGGGATGCCAGATTGCGGGGGCGCCCGTCGGCGCGCAGGAAGTTACGGGCCCATCGGGTGTCCAGCACCTGGGTGGGCCGCCCGTCGGCGAAGACGGTGACGCGCCTATCGCGAATCCCGATGTTGCGGATGCCCGACGGCGCGCCCGTCGGGTCGAGCCATCGGTCCTGGCGAATCACCGTGTCACAACTCACCTTTCGACTCCTTCTCCTGCTCAGCGCGTGAAATAGCCGCCGGCGTGTGGCGCCAGGGTCAGATTGTTGATGAGACCCGGACGGGCGTGGCACACGGTGGGAACAGCGTTGAGGAGCAGAGTCGCCACTGCCAGCGACACCGCCCGACCGGCGCCAAGCTTGGTCGCCAGGGCAACCTCGGCATCCACGGTCATGTCCCCGTCGATGTGCAGCAGCCAACGGCTGTCACCTCCGGGCCATTCGGGCGCCACCTGGTCGGTGACCCGCCAGATCAGCTCGAACGTGATCGCGGCCCGCCCGTGGACCATCCCCTCGAGGCTCATCTTCATCGCCGCGATGGTGCCCTCCGCGATGGTGCCCGCGGCGATCGTGAGCTCGCGGTCGGTCGCCGCGACCTCCCGTCGGTACTTCACGTCGTCAATCGCCACCCCCATCGCGTCGGTGAGCATCCGCATCGACAGGTAGAACGGCGAATTCTCGACCTGACTGAAGTGTGCGTCCAACGGCGTGGGCGCGTCGGCGGGAAGTCCGAACCCGATGGCGTCACGCACCATGTGGATCGACGTGTAACGGCTCATGTCAACAATCTCGCTGACTCGCAGGGTGTCGATGCGCCCGCATAGACGGGTCAGCAGCATCGGCCAGAGATCCATGGCAAAACCCGGATTTATGCCGGCGTGGAAGAACGACGAGCCGCCGTCGCGGCACGCCCGGGTGAGACGCTCGTCGACATCGGGCCCTGCACCGGGCAACTGCATGTCCGGCCCTAGGTAGGCGAGATTCTCGTGCGCGCTAGAAACGACGTTTTTGCCCGACGCGAGAAGACGACAGATGTCGTCGACCGCGCTCTGCCCACCGTCGAAAGTGCCGCCGAGGGGGCTGTAGCACACACAGTCGGCGTCGATAGCGAGGATCGCTTCGACGTCGTCGGTGGCCAGCACTCCCGTGGAGGCCATACCCAAGAGCTCGCCGGCGTCGACGCCGACCTTGGTGGCGTTGTACACGCGCACGCCGGCTAGTTCGAAGTCGGGGCGTTCGACGATGAGCCGCAAGGCGTGCACGCCGACGTTTCCGGTCCCCCACTGGATGATTCGGTAAGACAAAGGGTTGTGCTTTCTTGCTAGGTGCGGACGCCGGGCAACAGCGACTGCAATTCGACGTACTGATCGAGACCTTCCGGGCCACCTTCGCGCCCGATCCCGCTGTCCTTGAAGCCGCCCAGCGGAGCCGCTAAGTCGGGCATGTATTGGTTGATGCCCACCGATCCGGTACGGATCCGCCGGGCGACGTCCATTCCGCGCTCGACGTCGCCCGTCCACACGGTGCCGGCCAGGCCGTAGCGCGAGTCGTTGGCGATGCGGACGGCGTCATCGATGTCGTCGTAGGGAATCACAGTCAGCACCGGCCCGAAGATTTCCTCCTGCGCGATGCGCATGCGGCTGTCGACGTCGGCGAACACGGTGGGGCGCACGTACCACCCAGTGTCGAGGCCGTTGGGCATCCCGTTGCCGCCCACCACGACCCGGGCCCCCTCCTCCTGACCTAGCGCGATGTACTTCTCGACTCGCTGCTGCTGGCGCTGCGTGACAAGAGGCCCGATTTCGGTACGCGGATCGGTGGGATCTCCCACCACCAGCGACGCAGCAAGGTTGGCCACGGCATCCACGATCGCGTCATAAGCGTTGCTTGGGGCAAGGATTCGAGTCTGCGCCACGCATGCCTCGCCGTTGTTCGCGAACGAGGCGAACCGCAGGGCCTGCGCCATCGCAGCGATATCGGCGTCGTCGAGCACGATTGCGGCAGACTTACCGCCGAGCTCCAGGCTGACCCGCTTGAGCTGATCTGCACACTGCGACGCGATCTGCCGCCCCGTGTCGCTCGAGCCGGTGAACGACACCTTGTCGACGCCGAGATGGCGGATCAGGTGCTCGCCGACGTCTCTGCCGCCGGTGACGATGTTGACGACGCCCTTGGGCAGGCCGATCCCGTCGATGATCTCCGCGAGCCGCAGGGCGTCGACGGGAGTTTCGGCGGCGGGCTTGAGCACCACGGTGCACCCGGCGAGCAGTGCGGGAACCATCTTGGTCAGGGCCCCTAGCTGCGGCATGTTCCAGGGCACGATCGCGGCGACCACGCCGACCGGTGTTCGCCGCACCACAGTGTCGGCGAGATCGCCTCTCCGCGTTTCCTCCCACGGGTAACCCGCGGCCACCTTGATGCCGGTGTTGATGATCATCAGTCCGGGAAATGCTTGACCAATTTTGCTGTAGCTGATCGGCGAGCCCATCTCCTCGGTGATCAGCTCGGCCATTTCATCGATGTGGGGGCTGTAGGCCGTCGCCAACACCTTGAGGTAGTCGGCGCGTTCGGATGGTGTCAGTCGCGGCCACTCGCCGTCGTCAAATGCGGCCCGTGCTGCACGGACGGCGTGATCAATGTCGGTCTCGGTGGCGACGGGTGCGCCCCCGATCGTCTGTTCGGTGTGTGGGGAGATTACGTCGATGACCTGCGTTCCCGACGACGCGACCCACTCCCCGCCAATAAAGAGCCGGTCATAGGTTCGCAACGTCGCCTCACCTCCTCATGCAGTCCAGTCGCAGAATAGTCGGGAGATTTGCAGAATGTCTACAATTGTAATGTCGCGTGGGAGCGTGCGACGTCTTGGTCTGGGTCTACGATCTGCTTGCACGGCCACGGCCGGACCCCTAACAGCGAAGGGTGAGTCGACAACAGATGACCCAGCCGACTAGCGCTCGTTTCCCACTGACACGTCGCAGCAGTGGCCAGCTCGTGGCCGATCGCCTACGCAGCCAGATCATCACCGGTGAGCTGGCACCCGGTCAACGTCTGGCGCAAGAAGACATCGCCGCCCAACTGGGAACAAGCCGGGTCCCCGTCCGCGAGGCCCTCGTCATCCTCGAGCAGGAGGGCTGGATCAGGATGGAGATGCACCGCGGCGGGTTCGTGTTGCCGATCGAGACGTCGGTCGGGGACAACGCCGAGGTCTGGGAGCTAGTCTTCGGCCTGGTCGCCCGCCGCGCCGCCGTACGCCTGACCCCCGAATTCGATGCCAGACTCGCGCAGATCGCCACCGAGCTGGCTACCGTTACCGACCCCACAACCGTCTCTGCGCTGTGCGAGGACTACCTCGACGTGTTGTTCAATGCAGCCGCCGCCCCGGCGGTGGCACGCATCGTCCGGCGCACCCGCACCACCACTATCGACACGCTCTTCGCGGTGGTGCCCGAGGCTATAGAGATCAGCCGCACAGCCGCACTCGCGATCATCGACGCGATTCGCGCCCGCGACGGCGCGCGCGCCAATGCCGCCCACGAGGCGATGCAACGCGAATGCCTCGACCTTCTGATGACGGCGATCAAGAACCGCGACCAATGATCCCGTCGGCGCGGCCGTCGGTCCACCAATCGGAGTTGCCCATGCTGTAGCGGACCGAACGGGTATCGCCGTCTCGCTGACAGGTACCGTCGGCCCCCAGCATCGCAACGCCCGGAATCGACGGCCGCTCGCCCTGCGGATCGATGCGCCACGTCCACGACTGGCCCAAGAACTCATACCGAATGCTTTGCGGATAGCCGTTTCCCCGCACCGTTGCCTCGGCGGAGACGTCGGTGGTCGCGACGAACGCGCCGTGCTCGTCGTGTAGCATCGCAAACCCCCACCCGTCCGCGCCGTACGCGAACGTGCCCTGGACCATCGACCCATCGGTGTATTCATTTGCGACCTGCTGCCAGCAGATCTCTCTGCCCTGACCATAAGGCGCGTTGAGCCAATTGAAACCCGCTGCAAAATAGTGGATTTCGTGTCCGACGAATCCTTCCACGGTGCGCCCCAGGAATGTACCGCGGACGCGGTACTTCGACGTCGCCGAGAAGCATGCCCCGCCGTCCCAGGTGTTGAACCACTGTATAGCCGGACCGATCACGTCGCCCGCCACAGCGAGGACGTCGCCGTCGCCCCAGCCGCACCCGTCAGGAGCGTGGAGGAAGCGGAAGCGCTGGCTATCGTCGGCACCGACACTCGACATGACGACCGCGTCACCATTGCGCGTAATAGACGTTCGGCCACACCACATCTCGCTGCTACCTGGGTGGCGCTGGAGCTGGCCGCCGGGCTTGGCGGCGAACAGGGAGGCCAGCCGCGACTGCTCGGACTCGACGGCGCGCAGCATCCGCAGCAGATTGCCGTCGTCGTCCCGCAAAGTCCCGTAGAGGTAGGAACCCGACTTCTGCAAACCGAAGTAGGAGGTCGAGGGCAGCAGCAACTCGGCGTCGAACGTGCACTCACCGATCAGGCACCGCCCACCAAAGTCTGCCGGGCCTGGCGTCATGCTCAGCTCGTCGCGGCGGTGAACAGCACGGGCAACGCTTCGGGCGAGCGCAGCGGCATTCCGATGATCTGCGGCGCCGCCGCGTCGGGATCGAGCCGCAACTCGGGAAGTCGCTCGAGGATCGCCTGCAGCGAGATCCGGTTCTCCATCCGGGCAAGGTGCATGCCCAAACAGGAGTGCGCACCAACCGCAAACGCGAGATGCGGGTTGTGCTTTCGGTGTACGTCGAAGCTGTCAGCGTCGGTGAACACCTTCTCGTCGCGGTTCGCGGCGCCGACGAACAACGTCACCGTCGAGCCCGCCGGAATGTCGACGCCGCCGAGTCGGCCGTCGCGGGTGATGACGCGGCCGGTGTGGAAGATCGGCGATAGCCACCGCAGCCCCTCTTCGACCGCCTGCGGGATCAGCCCGGGATCGTCGATGACCTCCGCCAGTTGGTCCGGATGGGTCAGCAGTGCGAAAAGCAGATTGCCCAGCGATCGATAAGTGGTCTCGACTCCGGCGGGCAGCAGCAGGCGTAGGAACGCGAAAATTTCTTCGTCACTGAGCCGTTGGCCGTCGACCTCGGCGCCAACGAGCTCGGTGATCAGGTCGTCCTGCGGGTCGCGCCGGCGCTGCTCGACCAGCTCGGCAAAGTAGTCACGCAGGGCGTCGAAGGCGGCCATGCCCCGGTCCCAGTCCGTGCCGATGCTGATCACCTCGATCGACCACCGCTGGAATCTGCCTATGTCATGTCGCGGCAGTCCGAGGATGCGGGCGATGACGCGTATCGGTAGCGCGAACGTGAAGCGCCGGACCAGATCGGCCCTCCCCAGGCCGGCGAACGAGTCGATCAACTCGTCGGCCGCAGGACGAACGAGTTCGGTTTCCCAGCGGGCCAACAGCTTTGGCCGAAACGCTTGAAATACGAGAGACCGGTGAGTGTGGTGCTCCGGTTCGTCCATCGCAACAATCGTGTTAGCCAGCAGCGGACCGATGGCCTTGGCGATCAGGGAGGACGAGTAGGTGACGTCATCGCGGAAGACTGCGGCCACCTCCTCGTAGCCGAGGACGTTGTAGGCGTTCGACGTTACGTCGGCCGCTGGGCCAATCGAAGTGGCAGTTGGCAGCGGCCAGCCCTGCTGAACGGCGTTGCGACGCCTGGCCTCCGCAACATAGGGATACGGATCCACCGATGGGCCGATCTGCATCGGGTCAGGCAGCGCGAAAGGATCGGCATCACCGTCGGCAGGTGCTTTGGTGCTCATCGCAAAACCTCCTTGCGGGTAAATCGCTCGAATTCGCCTGACGCCGACTCGATCCTCAGCGGTTGCATCAAGTACTCGCGGCGGCGCGCGACGCGCGCAAACAACCAGACAAGCTCCTCGAGCCGTTGCGACGGGCCAGCAGCCACGATCTCGTTGAGCCGCGCCATGCCCTCGTCGCGGCTATCCGGACGCCGCCCGAGCACCACGCCCATATCGTCCAGGTCGGCGTCGCGCAGCTCGGCGCCCACCTCTGAGTCGATCTTGACGGCCCGCGCGATCGCGGCCGCCGAGGCGATTTCGTGCCGACGGGCGTCGTCGGCCGCGGTCGGTTCGCAGTTGAGCTCGAGATGCTCGATGAGGTAATCGGTCAGCGAGTATGATTGTCGCGCAGCTGGTTCCGGCAGATCAGGCGCCTCGATTTCCGTACCGATCGCTTCAGCGAGCGCGTCTCCCAGCCCGCGGCGCAGCGTCGCGTCCCATCCGAAGCTGGGCAACGTGTGCTCGACGCGGGCCGTCGGGAACTGCATTAAGGGGGCCACGCCCAGCGGGGTCAGCAGCATCGACATCACGGTGTAGAAATACAAGGCCTGCCGGTCAATCGGGTGGCCGCTCACCTGTTCGTAGTGGGCCAGCGGCCCAGCCAACGACCCGGTCGGATAGAGCATGTTGCGCATCCGGATCACGCCGAGATCAAGCATCGGATCACCGATGTGGGAAAGCTCCCAGTCGATCAGCGCAGTCAGGTGGCCGTCGGCGAACATGAACTGTCCGGGTCCGGTGTCGGCCTGCACAAAACTCACCCGTCGCTCGCCCGAAGGCACATTGGCATGCAGCCACCAGATGCCCAATTCGAGAAACGGTTCGGGACGCAACTTGTGCCGCAAACGGCCCCAATCCTGCTCGACGTAGGCGAACTTGCCAGCGAACGCGACTTGTTCGTTGGTCTGTGGGATCGCCAGGCCCGACAGTTGCATCGAGTCGACATCGATCTCGTGCAGCTTGGCGAGCTGTTCGATGTACTCGGCCATCACCTGTTTGCGGGTGTGGTCGTCGGGGGCACTCGCCAGCTGATTGTCGCCATCCATGCGCTCCATCAGGATGACGCCGTACTTTTCGTTGAATCCAAAAAACTCAGGGACTTTCAGTCCCCTGCCCTGCAGCGCCTCAAGCACCCGCGCCTCGTGGGCGATGTCGAAATGCTTGAGGAATCCGCCGTCGGGAACCGTGGTGCGCCCCGACCGAGCCAGCACGCGGACGGTATCCCCGGAGCGGTCGATGGTCAGGAAGTGGTGTGGGCGCCAACGGATCTGCTGCTCGATATCGACCACCCGGCCGCCGCAGCGATCCTGCGCCCAGGCGATGACCTCGTCGGGCAGTGTCATCAGAACACCGCCACCGGGTTGACCGGTGAGCCCGATCCGCCGACCACTCGCAGCGGCAGGACGAGGAACTGGAACTCCCACCGGCCCAGCTCCGCGCAGACCGCGCTCAACTGCTCGAGGTCGCAGTTGTCGATCAGCGGCATCCCCATCGCATAGAGCGCGTGCACGTGGATCATCGCGCTCTCAACGGTCGGGTAAGGCGGCGGAAGCGCCTCTTGTGGGCCGTCGCAACCGATCACGGCCACTTCGCGCTCGCGCAGCCACGGCATGCAGGCGGGGTGCCAGCCCGCGCGCTGACCCCAGCGCGCTTGATCATGCGGGTCGGTGTAGGACGGCGTCGCCTCGGGTGCGTGGACTTCCGCATTCCAGCGACCGGTCCGGAGCAAGACGATATCGCCGGGGCCCACGGTGACACCCTGCGCCGCGGCGGTGGCTTCGAGATCGTCGGGCGTGACGGCCCGCCCGCCGTCCAGCGCGGCGACGCCTTCGGCGCGTGGCACGTCCAGCAGGACACCGCGGCCCACGATGCCATCGCTCATCGTCGTGACGGCCCCGAACAACGCGCCGTGCTCCGAGGTCACCAGAGCCGATGACCGGTCGTTGTAGATCCGGCCTTTCCAGAACAAGTGCGCCAGCGAGTCGATGTGCGTGACGCTGGTGCCGTGATACACCAGACCGACGAACTCGACCGCCGAGCCGAGATCACCGCGGCCCAGTGCGGTCGGCGGGACGCCATCGGCGCGGTTGGCGCCTTCTCCGCTTGCGACGTAGTACATCTGCGCGCAGTTATCGGGGTGCCGGTACGCGGTGACCAGATCGCGGGCACACGACACCGTGCGGCCCTCGGTGACCAGACGCGCCGCCGCGGCCAGTTGCTCAGGCCTGATCAGGTTCAGGGTGCCGAGTTGATCGTCGGGACCCCATCTCCCCCAGTTCTTGAGATCCTCGACGTAGCGGCCCACCTGGGAATCGGTCGGAAGTTCTGCCACGGTTCCCAACTCCTTTGCTCGGGTGAATTGCGCTGCGGCGGTGTGGATCAACGACCCCGTGCGAGCTGGAAGGGCAGCATCATCATGTCCAGGATTTCGGGAGACAGCATGCCGCCGGCGTACTCGACCCAACACCAGCTGCGCGCCGGCTTCTTGCCGGATGAAGTGCTCGTCAGCGGTCCGAAGAAGTGCAACGGGCTGCCGGTCGCGTCGAAGGCGAACGAATAGGCGTCCGCGCCGATAGTGGCATCCAGGGTCAGCATTTGTGCCCGTTCGTTGAACGTGGGCTTGGCAACGATGTCGTTATGCACCGTGGTGACACCGCCTTTGAGCTGATATCCCGGCCCGAAATTCAGGTCACCTCGGCCTTGCCAGAAGCTACCGCCGCCTACTTCGCCGTCGGGATATTCGTGCAGCCACGACACCCACATGCCCTGCAGCTGCCGGGCGATCGGCAGCTCGGTGTAGGCCATCCCCGGCGGGCCGTAGGCGAAGTCCTGGTGCCCGTACCCGGACACCTCGACACCGTTGACTTTCCCGGTGACATGCATCAGCTCGTGGCGGTAGTAGACCTCATCGTCGATGCCCGCTTGCTTTGGGACGTGGGTGATGACGATGTCGCTGACTGTATTGCCGTGAATTTCCCATCGATTGCTGGCGTCAAGCCAATGAAAGCCGTTGGTGTCACGCTCGATTCGCCCGCTGGTGTACAGCATCTGCACCCGCTCGCCGTCGTCGACGTACTGGATGGGCTCGTACCAATCGAGCGTCGCATACTCGTCGAACAGGTGGGGCGCTTCGGCATTCAGCCCTTTTTGCAGTTTTCGGAAGCCGCAGATCGGGGACACCACGTGGGTCATTCCGACGACGAAATCGTCCATTCCCCGGACGGCCCAGTAATCTGTGCCGGCTTCGTCGCTGACGATCGCGCCGAGCCAGATGCCTGCTAGTCCAACCCCTTCGGCCGGCATCCACCCTCGCCGATAGTGTTCCAATGACGGAGACTGGCGGATTACCTCGAAATCGATGCGGTCGGGCACTCAACTCTCCTTTGGTGTGGTCGCGGCACGGTGATCAGGGTCGAGCAGATCCACTAATTCCAAGTCGGTCACGTACTTCTCGATGATCGGCTTGCCGATGTGGGGGATGTTGCCGTCTTGTCCGATGTCGGCTTCCATCGCCGCCGCCTGGAACCGGAGTGTCGGCGCGAACGCACCGGTCAGCGGAATCAGCGGATGCCGATACGTCTGCAGCAGTGGCAACAGCGAGGCTTGACGTTGTCGCTCGGGGAGGTTGCGCAATGCGGACTCGAATCGCTTGTACCACTGCTCGTGGTCGGCGAGCCGCTCGATCCGGCATCCGACTTCTACCATCCAATCGACAAACTCGTCGAGGCCGATGCCGTCGTCATGCGGGTTGACAACGTGGAAGGTTTGAAAGTCCTTGGCCGCCATGATGCTCAGCGTCGAAACGGATTCGGCCACGAAATCAACTGGCAACCCGTCGAAATGCGCGCGGGCGCGCTGACCGCTGGAGTCGCGATGATAGAACGACTCCGGCGCCAGACCGGTCGCCGCGATGCTCAGGATGAGCCGAGTGAGCATGTCGGGCACATTGAGTTGTCCGCGATAGCCGGTCTCCGCCATGATCATGTCGCACCTGAACACGGCGACGGGAAGGCCGCACAGGTCGTGTGCTTCACGCAGCAGCACCTCACCGGCCCACTTGCTGTTGCCGTAACCGTTCGCATATGTGTCATCGACCGTGCGAGTGGCGCTGGCGTGGCGGATATCGGCGTCCTCGGTGAAGTCGCCGGGCGCTAGGGTCGCTCCGACAGCGACAGACGAGACGTAGCCGATCGGCTTGAGCCGGGTGGTCAGCGCCAGCTTGATGAGCTCGGCCGTACCGACGACGTTCGGTCCGAATAACTGTTCGTAGGGCAGCATGTGGTTAACCAGTGCCGCCGGGTCGATGATCAGATCGACGCTGTCGGCGAACCGCTGCCATGTCGCCTCGTCGAGCCCGAGGCCGACATCGCTCTTGTCACCGGCCACGACTTCGAGATGGTCAGCAGCCCGCGCGCGGTAGTGGGCCAGCAGATCAGCGTCACCGCTGTCGAAGACCCCGTCAAGCCGTGTCCGTGCCGCTGTGGCGTCCCGGCCCCGCACCAGACAGATCACGGTGCCGTTGACGGCAGCCATGCGGTCCAGCCACCACAGCAGCAGATAGCGCCCGAGATAGCCCGTGGCGCCTGTCAATAGCACCGTGGCGACGTCGCGGGCCGGGCCGGCGAGCGAGGTGGCACGGTCCAGTATGGCGGCGTCCATGAACCTGTCGAGCGTAAGGTCACGGGCGTGGGCGACGGTGGCGCCGGCACCGTGCACCGAGGCGAAGGTGGGCCGCAGGGCGCCGGAATGTCGTTGCGCCTCGATGTAATCGGAGATCGACTGCATGTCGCTGGCTGGACTGATAATGACACCCACGGGCACCTCGACACCGAAAATGTCCTGGAGAAGGTTTGCGAATGTCAACGCCGACAAGGAATCTCCACCCAGCTCTGTAAAGTGAGCATCCGGAGCAGGATCCGCGGAGGGGTCGCCGAACACGGCCGCCGCTGTAGCACACACCGCCTGGGTCACCGGCTGGTGTGACCCATGCTCGCGAAGCGCGCGTAGCCGGTCGCTTTGCGCGTCGGCAAGCTGAGCGTAGAGCCGTTCAAGACGCGCGCCATAATGTTGTTTGAGATTGGGACGCGACGGTTTTCGGACGCCGGACAACAGCTTGTTGTCGGGAGAGAACGGGACCGATTCGACGATGATGTCGCGCGGGATCTCGTAGGACTGCAGCTCGGCGCGTCGGGCGGCTTCCCGCATCGAGCGCAGGATCAGCGGCTTGAGCGAGGCGGTATCGTATGCGGCGAGGGCGTCCTCCGTGGGCACCACCACGGCGAGCAGGAACGACCGCTCACCGTTGCCATACACGTAGATCTGGTGCACGAAAGGGCAATTGGCGTACACAGCTTCGAGCTTGGAGACCGTGACGAACTCACCTTGGGCGAGCTTGAGCACATTGTTGCGCCGGTCCACATAGCGGAACTCATCGGGACGGATCTGGGCAACGATGTCACCCGTTCGATAGAAGCCGTCCTCGTCGAATACCTCAGCGGTCAGGCCGGGGCGCTTGTAGTAGCCGCGAAACAGCGTACGTGACTTGATAAGCAGCTCGCCGCGGGGATGGGGCCGGTCGATGCTGAAGTATCCAAGCTCAGGCACATCGACGAGCTTGTAGTCGGTCACCGGAGGTTGCTGTACCTTGCCGTCGATGATCACCGACCCCGACTCTGTCGCGCCCAGTGCATTCATGAGATGCCCGTCAAGCAGTCGCGTTACCCACGCCGCAAGCTCTGCGGAGATGGGTGCCGAGCCGGTCAACGCTGAAATGTAGCGCCCGCCAAGAACACGCGATCGAAGATCGGCCAAGATCTGCTCTTCGATTTCGGCGGACGTGCCCCCATCACGGCGTTCGAGTTCGCCGCGGAATTCGCGATGCAGCAGCTCCCAGATCCGAGGAACGAAGTTCAGCTGCGTGGGGCGCACCAGCGCGAGGTCATCCAGGATCGTCGACAGATCGCTCTTGCCCGCGAAATACGCGGTGCCGCCGGCTCCCAGTGTCGAATACAGCATGGCTCGCCCCGCGGTGTGGCTCATCGGCATGTAGTTCAACGTGATCGCCGGAATCGCGAAGCCGCGCTCGACCTGCACAGCCGCCGTGACCGTCCACATGGACCTGGCCAAGCTCTCGGGTTGCATCGCACCCTTGGGGCTTCCGCTGCTCCCGGAGGTGTAGACGATCACCGCGAGCCGGTCGCCGTCGGAGGGTGGATCCGGCGGTGCTGGCAACGCGCTTCCGCGTTCAACTGCCTCGGCGAGCGTCTCGAGGACCACCGCGCTGCGCGCGTCGACAATCCGGAGGTGGGCCGCCTCGAGCGCTTCACGGTGGTCATCGACGTCCGGGCGGTAGTCGAACACCACCAACCGCGCCGGTGCCGGTTGGCCGAGCACCAGTTCGACGGCATCGGTCAAGTACTCCGCGCTGCACGCGATCATCGACGGTTCGGTTTCATCAACCATTGCCTGCAACTGGCTAATCGGTGCGCCGGCGTGCAGGGGTACCGACACCGCACCAAGCAGGGGTACAGCCATGTCTACCGTCGCATAATCGACACTGCAGAACCCCAGGGTGGCCACGCAGTCACCGCGTCGCACGGGATCGCCAGCTAGCGCAGCGGCGAGTGCGGTGACTCGCTGCCACAGCTGGCCGTAGCTGATGGTGTCGAAACGTGGCAGCACTGACAGGCCGTGGCGGCCCGCGTAGGTGACGACCTCGACGGCCCGCTGGCCGAGCGCAGGGCGGTCGGCATAGCCCCGGGTGACCGCCCGCATGAGACCGGCCCAACTGAGGCCGGGATCGAGTATCGCTTCGCTGATGCCCTCTTTCGGTAGGGCCGCAGCGAACTGGCCGTCATTGGCCAGCAAGTCCCCAACCCGTTGCGCCAACTTCTCAGACTCGCGCTCAGTCAGCACCGTGCACCAACATCACACGAACCCTCCTGCATGAATGCAGCACGCCGACGTGGTCGCCCGCAGAATTGCAGACAGTCTACAATTTCTGGATCCGAGTTGGCCAGGTGCTCTCTTTGCGCCGAGATAACTCGCGCCGCAGGGACATAACCGTCCCCGCCCAACTCTGCCGATCGTCGGTGATCCCGTGATCCAATACCCGGCGTGATCGGGCTCGATGTCAGGTAGGGCACCGACGACAAATCGGCTTGCGCAATTGGCGGACGACCGTTGTCGTGCGCAAGCACCCGCGGGGTCGATTGGCAGTCGGCTTCAGCCCTTGTCCGTGTTACCAGCCAGGCCAATGCATTCGACCAGCGGCAGTTCGGCGGATCACCAGGACAACCCGCCGCGTGGTTATCCAGAGAGGTTGAAGTTGCCCGACGCGCCGTAAACGGCGAGCGAGATGAACAAAGTAATGACGACCACGACGATCAGCGAGGTCCGCACGGCCTGGCCGACCGCGATTCCCACGCCGACCGGTCCGCCGTGGGCGTTGTAGCCGTAATAGGTATGGACGAGCATCACCGCGATGGACATCACGATCGCCTGCAAAAACGACCACAACAGGTCCGACGGGATGAGGAAGGTATTGAAGTAGTGGTCGTAGAGGCCCTTGGACTGCCCGTTGATGTACACCGTGGTGAAGCGGGCGGCGAAGAACGCGGCTAGCACCGACAACGAGTACAGCGGAACGATCGCGATGAGGCCGGCGATCAACCGGGTTGACACCAGGTAGGACACCGAGTGCACCGCCATGCATTCGACGGCGTCGATCTCTTCGGATACCCGCATGGCACCCAATTGGGCGGTGGCGCCGGCACCGATGGTGGCCGCCAACGCGATACCCGCAATCACCGGAGCGACAACGCGGACGTTGAGGAATGCCGACAGGAATCCGGTCAGCGCCTCGATGCCGATGTTGCCCAGCGACGCATAACCCTGCACGGCGATGACCCCACCGGAAGCCAGTGTCAAAAACGCCGCAACGCCGACCGTGCCGCCGATCATGACGAGTGCGCCTGCGCCCATTGTCATTTCGGCGACGTTGCGGATCGTCTCCTTGCGGTAGCGGGTGAGCGCGTTGGGGACGTAGCGAATGGTTTGGCCGTAGAACAACGCCTGCTCGCCGAAGTCGTCAACCGGCCCTTGCAGCACCCGCGACACCACATTGCGTAGCCGGTAAGTGATGTCGTAGCTCATCGTTCGTTCACTTCGCCGTGATCCGTACGCCGATGGCGGTCATCACTACGTTGATGACGAACAGGCAGATGAACGCGTAGACGACGGTTTCGTTGACGGCATTGCCGACGCCCTTGGGCCCACCCTTGACGGCCAGGCCGCGGTAACACCCGACCAGCCCGGCCATCACGCCGAACAGCAGCGCTTTGACTTCGGCGAGCACCAGTTCGCGCAGTCCGGTGAGCACGGTCAGCCCGTTGATGAATGCGCCCGGGTTGACGCCCTGAAGGAAGACGGAGAACACGTAACCGCCGGACAAGCCGATGGCGCACACCAGACCGTTGAGCAGCAGCGCGACCACCGTGGACGCCAAAACCCGTGGGACGACGAGCCGTTGGATCGGGTCGATGCCCAGCACCCGCATCGCGTCGATTTCCTCGCGGATGGTGCGGGCACCGAGGTCGGCGCAGATGGCGGTGGCACCGGCGCCGGCCACGACAAGCACGGTCACCACGGGCCCCAGCTGGGTGATAGTGCCGAATGCCGTTCCGGCGCCGGACAAGTCGGCCGCACCGATTTCGCGTAGCAGGATGTTGAGGGTGAAGGCCACCAGCACGGTGAAGGGGATGGACACCAGCAGGGTCGGGACCAGTGAGACGCGGGCGATCATCCACGTCTGGTCCAGGAACTCGCCGAATTGGAAGGGCCGTCGGAAAGCCGCGCGGCCGGTATCGATCATCATCTCGAAGAACCCGCCGACAGCACGAGCAGGGACCGCAAGTTGCTCAATCAACTCGGATCCCCCTTCCATCCTGGCTGCGAATCGTGTTGGCCCTTAGGCCAGTCAGCTGCAGCGACTTCAGCCGCGGCAACAGCTTGGCGAAGAAGTGACTGAACACGTGCTTCAAGCGCTGCAAGGTGGAAATCGAGGACCCCGGTGTCTCAGTGTCGCCGGGGTAGACCGTGTCCGCCGAAAGGCATTGCGCCTCGGGGATATCGGGCTCTGGGGAGCCAGTGGGCACGCGTGTCATTCCTGCGTCGGACACATCATCATGTCGAGCCACGTCTCAGCCGGACGTAGTTTGGATGCTCCCGAGGCAAATATTCCCACCTCGCCGCTGGGGTCAAGGAATTTGCCGGAGCTGGGGTCATAGGTGACCCCCATAGGCCCTTGAGCCTGCGGCGCCGGCGATGGTGGCGGTCCAGGCGCGTTGAGAGGAGCCGGCCCCGGAGGCTGTCCGTAGGGCGGCACAATCTGGTTGGGTGGTGGGCTAAAAGGCAGCGGCGGCGGTGGCGGGCCGTCCGCGGGCGGTACTTGCAACGGAAACGGCGCGATCGGCGCCGGCCCAGGCCCAGGAGGCACGCCGGGGGGAAGTTGGACGACCGGTGGCCCCGGGTCATAGTCGACGCCAGGGGGTATGAGCGGAAACTTGTTGGGCGGCAAGATGTTCCTGGGATTCGGTACGGGCGTGTCAAGAGGTACCGGAGGCCCACGCCACGCATTACGGCCGATGGGCACGTAGCCCTTCGGGTCACGACACAGCTGAATCGTCGGTGCACGTTTGCCGGGAAATTCCTGACACGGGTAATTACGGGCACCTCGGACAACGACCGGGTCGCTCTGCGGCACTTTGCAATACATGTCGCCCGGGACGTCCCGGACCGTTTCGTCGGCGGGCGAGCGAATCAGCGGCGCGGGGATAAACCCCACACTGCACGGCGGCGGATCCTGAAGGGCAAGCTTGAAATCGGCGCGCGCACCTTCATCGAAAGGAACCTGCTGAGCGATAGTGAGCAAAACGGCTGTCATCGCGGGAAAGATCACCAGCACCTGTTCGAGCGACTTTCGGTAGATGACACCGATGCGGCCGAAGTTTGCGAGATTGGCGGCCAGCATGGGGAAGTCTGGGCGGATGTCTCGCAGTGTGTCACCGATCTGCGGGGCCACCTCGGGCACGATCTGGAGCAGATTACTGATTTGTGGAGCAGCCCCTCGGACGTGTCCGGTGAAGCGGGCCGCTCCGTCGGCAAGACTTCTGATCGCATCGCCGCTGCGAATCTGACCATCAAGGAACGGTCCGACCTGATCAATCAGGCCCGCGATATCGTCACCATGGGCATTGGCCTCGTCGGCTAATAGGCGCGCTGACTGGATCAGACGTGCTAGTTCGGGTCCCGAACCATCGAAAGCTTTGAACGTGTCGTGCAACAGATCTCGTAATCGGCTTTGGCTGATCGAATCGACCAGCCGCTGTGCCTCGTGCAACAAGCCCGCGACATCGGCATTGAGCATGGTGTGGTCACGACTGATCCGGGAGCCATCGCGCAGCCACGTCGACGAGGGCGGATCTGGTGGCACCAAGTCGACGTACTGTTCTCCGATCGCGGAAACGCTTTTGACCGTGGCGGTGACATTGGCGGGAATGTGGGTGCCTGAGCCGATGCGCAGTTGCGCGTTCACACCGTTGCGATAGGCCAGTGACACGTCGGTCACGCGGCCGATTGTGGTGCCGCGGTAGGCGACGTTGGCGTTCTTGTACAGACCGCCGCTGGCCGCGAAGTTGGCGGTCACCGTGTAGGACCCGAAGCCAAGTGCGGCCGGAATCTGCACGTAGCTCACCGCGATGATGCTCACGGTAATCACGGTGAGCACGGCGAAGGTCGAGAGCTGCCACTTCTGAAGCCGGGATAGCATTAGTGCGGCTCCTTGGGCGCAGCAGTTGAATCATGTGTCGGCAAGCTGAAGGGGTCGGCTGCTTGACCTGACAGATTTGCCAGCGCCCCGAGCAGATAATCGGGCGGGTTGACCACTTCGGAGAGGTGCTTCATGTTCGGGTCCAATGCCGACGTTGTGAACAGGGTTTCCCCGAGGCGTCTAATGGTGAGGTCGTAGGTGGCATCGACGTTCAAGAAGTCACCGCGGACAGCTTGCTTGATCCCCTTCTGCGGCAGCGGGTATGTGACCAGGATCGGCAGCGCATCAACGAGTTCGCGGGCCTTTTCTGAGAGCGCTTTCACTACCGGGTAAGCAGCTTTGACGTCCTCGATGAAATCGCGTTTGGTGTTCGAAAGTATGTTGGCAGCGATGACACCCAGTCGTCGTAGTGCATCGAATGTCGCGACAATCTGGCCACTGTCGGCATTGAGCACGCGCAGCGCCTCGGGCACCGTCTGTAACGCGAGATCCAACTTTCCCTTGCCGTTAGCAAGAATTGAGCTGACATGGTTCAATTTGTCGGCCGCTTGGATGATCTGGTCGGTTTGGCGATCAAGTTCGGCAGCGAGCGTGGCAAGTTGGGGCAAGAAGTCAGCGAACTGCTCGGTGCGTCCCGCCACCGCTTTGTAAAGCTCGTCGGTGATATCTTGCAGCGCCCCCAAGTTGCCCTTGTTGACCACGATGCTCAGTGAGGACAACACCTCTTCGGTGGTGGGATACCGGTCGCTGCCATTCATCGCTATTACTTGTCCATTGGACAGTCGCCCGACCCTAGGTGCGGCGGCGGGACGCGACAGTTCGATGTGTTGCGAGCCCAGCAGCGAGGTTTGTGCAACCTTGACCACCGCGTTCGACGGCAGGTTCACCTGCGCATCCAACGACAACTGGACAGCCGCGTAGAAGGTTCCGTCGGGTCGTTGTACGACGCCCATTCCCGAGATACTGCCGACGGTGACGTCATCGACCATGACCGGGGAATTCTGCGCCAGAGTGGCGATATCGGGAAGTTCTACGGTGATCTTAAATGAGCCGGGGCCATGTCCTGCCGTTCCAGGCATATCCAACGAGTTCAGACCGCCGAACTGACACCCGCTGAGCAACAAGCCCACCGCCGCGCACGACAGGCCGCACCGTATCGACTTATGGCTATGCACCCGCCTCGGAGCCACTCTCATCACCGGCCTCCATCATCGGTCGGGATCGGCAGATCGGTCACTGGTACAGGTGCGCCAGGTAGCTCGCCGCCCGGCGTCGTCGGCTGCGCCGGAGCGCCCAGAGCAGGACCCGCGTTGGGAAGCGGTCCAGCGGCCGCTGGCGGCGGTTGATCCGGTGCCGGGGCTGCATTAGCCGGTGGTCCGGCCGCTGGCGGCACCAGTAGATCTTTCAGGTTGGTCTCGGGGGAAAATGACGGTGGGG
>NZ_JAEKMI010000057.1 GCF_020217485.1 Mycobacterium sp. WUMAC-067
GGGCAGTTGATTTGGCGACAGTGGGTGCGGACAAATGGGGACACAGATGATGTTGGTCAGGTTGGTAGAGCGCGACGATGGGTGTGTCCTATGGTTCCCACGTGGTGAACATCAATTCGAAATCGGCGGCGCGCAAGCGTGTCCGGGAGGCGCAGCATAAGGCCAACGAGGCACGTCTGGAGCGTGAGCGTCAAAATGTCGATGACGCTGCGTCGTTTCTCGTCGAGATTGGGCGGCTGGTCGCCGTCGACGAGTGGGAGCGCAACCGTATCCTCGAGATACGCGCAGAGGGGGAGCGGCGCCGTCACGAACACCGCCAGGCTGGCGCGACAGCGGTGGCCCGGATGCAAGGCCGTGGTGAAAGCCTCACTGCGATCGCTGAACTGGCGGGAGTCAAAGTCGGTGAGGTGCGCGCGGTGTTGAAGTCTGCCGACGCGCAGGCAGCGCCACGCGCGGATGCACTAGGCGCGGAAGGCAGCGCGGCGCGGGGCGCAGGAGAGGGCGCGGTGCCGGAAGCCGGCGGTGGCGCAGCCACCGACGCCGCGGCGCAAGCACTAGGTTCGGTAGACGCCGCCGCGCGAGAGGTCGGCGGTGGCGTGCCCAACAACGTGGCGGCACAAGCACTAGGTGCTGGTGCGCCGTGAACCGTCGACCGACGGTGTCGGTGAGGTCGTCAAGCGTCGGTGCACGTGCGAACGACTATGGGGGCGCTTTGTGGGTGGACCCGGTTGTGCATGCCAGCGGATGCCGCCGGTTCGACTCCTACGTCGTGCGGGGCCCCGGCGCAATCAACGCCCCGATCCACGAGTGCCCGAGGAAGTGGTCACCCTCTCGGCGGCGGCTGCCGGCCAACGTCATGATGTGGCCGGATGCCATCGGGAGCGGCGAGTCGATGAGGCGCGCGCACAACTCACTGCCGCGGCGGAATCGCGTGACTTTTGGGGTGATGATCTGAGCCCGGCATGTCCAGTTTTCCGCGGAAAACTGGCCTGTCGCTCGTCAATCGACGCAAGTCATGGACTCGCTGATGTGATTGACGGACCGGGAAGGCGCGAAAGACGGCATGCGATCTCCGGTTGGATCTGGGCAGTTTTCCGCGGAAAACTGGCGAGATGTAATGCACAATTCAGCGTGTCTGAGGGGCGGTCGTTCGGTCAGCGACGTATTTCCTGGCGGCCGGTTCCCGGAGTGGGCCGCAGCCGCGGCCCAAGCGCACCAAGGTCTTCTCCCCATGACTAAAGTTGTCACTGTTTTGAACCAAAAAGGCGGTGTCGGCAAGAGCACCGCGACCGTCAATCTGGCCGCCGTACGAGCCCAAAAACTGACCGCATATCTCGAGCCCGACGCGTTCTCGCCGGTGGCTGCGGTCTCGATAGACCCGCAGGGGTCGGCAAAATGGTGGGCCAACCGGGTCGACGCACTCCCCTTCCATCTTGTCCAAGCGCACGACGATCCCCTCGAATGGCTGCAGCAGCTCAACAACCTGCCCGGTATTGTCGAGGTCTACGTCGATACCGCCGGCTGGTTCGACCTCGACGCGGACTCCTCTCGAGATGGTCTAGGTGACGGATACTCCGCCGATGCACTGCGGACCGTCCTCGACGTCACCGCCGAAGCGATCGTCCCGGTGCTGCCGGCGCCGATGTGCTTCGACCCAACCGCGCGCACGATCCGTAAGCTTCTCGAACCGCGCAACATCCCCTACCGGGTCTTCATCAATGATTGGGACCCGCGCGATGGCGAACACTGGTTAAAGCAAACGCAGAAGTTCATTCGCGGACAGGGATGGCCCTTAGCCGAGACGGTAGTGCGGCACTACAAGATTCACACGAATGCCTGCAGCGAGGGCGTCGTGGTCACCCAGTACAAGAAGAGTGGCTCGGCGGCCAACGCGGCGGCTGACTTCTACAAGCTCGCCGACGAACTGAACATGGTAGGAGTCCGGTAATGGGGCGCGGTGGTGTCAAGACATTCGATGATCTCGTCGATGCTGTTGGCGACAACTCATCTGTTGACGGAAACGCGAAGATTCCCGTCGTCGCCCCACGGTCGGGCCTGTCGCGGTCGGTGGCTCTACGAGACCTGGTCGGCAACCCACACAACCCGCGCGATTCGGTCGGTGACCTCGACGAGTTGGCCTCCATCGTTGACTTCCAACTACAGCCCGTAGTTGTTGTCACCCGAGGAGCATTTCAAAACATCTACCCCGAGACCACGATTTCGGCGCGGTGGGTAGTAATCATCGGCAACCGGCGGTTGGCCGCCGCGCACAAGTTCGGCCGACCCGAGCTCGACATCGTGATCAAAGACGAACTCGCCAATGATCGCGCAACGCTGCTCACGGCTGTAATCTCCGAGAACGTCGACCGCTCGGGATTCGACGTGATCGAGGAAGCCAAAGCTGTCGAGAGGCTAGTGGGGGAGTACGGCAGCGCTGACGCCGCGGCCGAACATCTTCGTAAGAGCAAGACGTGGGTGTCACATCGGCGCGCGCTACTCAAACTGGCACCCGATCTTCAGGAAGCCACCCGCAGGGGCGATCTGGCGATTCGCGAAGCGCGTTCACTTGCCCAGGTTCCGCTCGCACAGCAGGTGGCCCGGTGGAAGGCCGCTCGCGGCCGGCGCAGTGAAGGGGCCAACACCGCCAATGAAACCGAAGACGGCAATTCGGATTCGGCGGCACGAGACGAACCAACGGCGCCGCCGCTGCGCTCGGTGACGCGGGCGCTTCGAAAGTTCGACGCGGATCCACGCGCCCTGGCGATAGCGTTGCGCGATCAACTTGGCGATAAAGGAGCCAGGACACTGGTCGGCCAGCTCAGGAAGTTGCTCACATAGCATCGCGAGGGTCAGTTTTCCGTGGAAAGCTGACCCATCCATCGAGGTGGCGTGGCATACTGCACGCTCAGCCACACTCAATTATGTTGGGCGTCAAGCGGTTTCGGTGGCACCGTTCGATATCGCAGGTGGTGGTTGTCGGCGTCAACACCGGCGAGCCGAAAGCCAAACGCACCCCACGGCAACGCTCACAGCTGGGAGCGCTGGGAGGCGTGAGCGGCGAAGTTGGTGCTGGTGATAGCCGCGTGGGCGCGGTTTAGGTGATACTGCCGGGTATGTCGCTCGATGAGGTGGTGGCTGAGGCTGGCCGTGTATTGGGCGATGCGCGCAGGCTTTTCGGGGCGGCGCCGATGATTAACGGGGGTTGGTCATCAACGTCGGGACTGGTGACGGGTCGCCAGGTTGTGGCAGGCGCGGGACAGGCCGCCGCCGCAGGCTGGGGTGGTGCGGCGGCCACCGGGTACGGCGTTGCCAACACTGGGCAGCTATTTTCCCTGGATCACACCATCGCCGCCGACGCGGGGACCGGCCCGCCGCTGACCGGCGTGGGAGAGGCTGCTGCCGCGGGTGGCGGGGGCATGGATGGGGTGATCACCGATACCCGTTCGGGGGTGGCCGCGATCGCTCCTGCCACCGGAACCCCGGCAGGCAAGCGGGAATTGGTGACGCATTTGCAAAGCCAGCTGGATCGGGCCAAGGCCCTGTTGCGCATCTGTGAGCGGCGCAATATGGAGCTGGCGGCGTTGATCGGGCGAGGTGCCGGCGGCTACGGCGCAGGGATGGGCGCGATGCCGATGGGCGCCGGCGCCATGACCGGTGGCATGCCGATGGGCGGCCTGGGCGCCGCCGGCGGGGGAGTGGGCAGCCCACTTTCTATCCCCGGCCTCGACACCGCCCTGTCCGGGCTTACCCGAAACCACCACCACACCAACCCCGAGCCGGATCAGGGATTGAACCTGGCCGCCGAGCCCGCAGGTCCAGGGGCCGACCGCGTCCGCGCGGCGATCCGCAAAGCCCTCGACATCGAAGGCGTTCATGATCCCGTAGCACGTGCCCGGTGGGAAGCCGGGATGATGCTGGTGGCTAAACGTGAATCCGGATACCGCAACGACGCCATAAACCACACCGATGCCAACGCGCAGAGGGGAGATCCCAGCGGAGGGTCGTTCCAATTCACCGGTGCAACGTTCCGGCAGTATCACCAGCCGGGCACAGCAAGTAGCCGATTCGACGACGTATCCGAAGCGTGCGCGTTCATCAACTACGCCCGCGGCCGCTATTGCGTCGCAGCTGACGCGTCGAATCTGGCAGCCAACATCCAGCAGGCCGATCCCACACGACCGCCGAAGGGTTACTGAGCGGCGAAGTTGGTGCTGGTGATAGCCGCGTGGGCGCGGTTTAGGTGATACTGCCGGGTATGTCGCTCGATGAGGTGGTGGCTGAGGCTGGCCGTGTATTGGGCGATGCGCGCAGGCTTTTCGGGGCGGCGCCGATGATTAACGGGGGTTGGTCATCAACGTCGGGACTGGTGACGGGTCGCCAGGTTGTGGCAGGCGCGGGACAGGCCGCCGCCGCAGGCTGGGGTGGTGCGGCGGCCACCGGGTACGGCGTTGCCAACACTGGGCAGCTATTTTCCCTGGATCACACCATCGCCGCCGACGCGGGGACCGGCCCGCCGCTGACCGGCGTGGGAGAGGCTGCTGCCGCGGGTGGCGGGGGCATGGATGGGGTGATCACCGATACCCGTTCGGGGGTGGCCGCGATCGCTCCTGCCACCGGAACCCCGGCAGGCAAGCGGGAATTGGTGACGCATTTGCAAAGCCAGCTGGATCGGGCCAAGGCCCTGTTGCGCATCTGTGAGCGGCGCAATATGGAGCTGGCGGCGTTGATCGGGCGAGGTGCCGGCGGCTACGGCGCAGGGATGGGCGCGATGCCGATGGGCGCCGGCGCCATGACCGGTGGCATGCCGATGGGCGGCCTGGGCGCCGCCGGCGGGGGAGTGGGCAGCCCACTTTCTATCCCCGGCCTCGACACCGCCCTGTCCGGGCTTACCCGAAACCACCACCACACCAACCCCGAACTCGCCGGTGACCACGACGCCGCGATCGCTGGGGGAGGGCCATTAGCGCGCATCGCGGTCAAAGCCGCACTAACCCGCTTGGGGTGCCCCTATGTCTGGGGGGCCAAGGGGCCCAACCAATTTGACTGCTCCGGCCTGGTTCACTGGTCCTACGCTCAGGCCGGCATCACCTTGGGTCCCGACACATACACCCAGATTCACCAGGGCGCCAAGGTAGCTCATGGAAACGTCGAAGCCGGAGACCTGATCTTTCCCGAAGCAGGGCACGTCATGCTCGCCATCAGCCCAACGCAGTGCGTAGAAGCCCAGCAATCCGGTGTGCCGGTCAGGATTTCGCCGATGCCAGCCTCGTACGTGGCGCGCCGGCCGATGGCGTAGCAGTTTCGGTCGAGGCCTGCGCGTCCCCGGCGGCGTCGCGGATGACGTCGCGATACTCGTGCAGCTCGGTCAGCGCCGACATGGTCTCGCTAAACGACTTTCCGCGCACGTGCGGCAGACTCGCGACAATGAGCGACTCTAACTGCAACAGTTGATCGTCGAGGTCGCGCAGCGTTGCCTTCGCCTGTGCACTGTTGCTGTGGCGCACCAGAATCTGTGCGCATATCGCAGATATCGCCGCTATCGCCTTAGCGATTCCCAAGGCCTGCAACGTGGTGCGCGGATCGGTCGACACCGACTCGAACGAGGGCTGCGCCGTGAGCGCCGCTGCCGGGCGCGGTTGGGTCTGCGGGATGGGCTCACCGCGGCGTAGCGCATCGAGGGTGCCGCGCGGCCACTGCAGGGCATCTTCGAACTTCACGCGGTTGATCCGATGAGGAAATGACTTGCCGCGCTCAAGCAACGCGGCCGTGTTCAGCGACACATTCGCCGCGTCAGCTAGCTCTCGCTGCGTTTCCAGCCCAACTTCGACTCGGCGGTCGGCAACGGCCTTGCCGACCCGCTCTAGCGGGCTCTCGCCAGGTGGAGTCGCCTTGGTGCTCACCGTGTCCTTCGCCATCGTCGCCGCCGTCGTCGACCGACGACCTCTCGGATACTTGCAAGTTAACTATAGAAGTTGACCACGTTCAGCCACGGTCGGACACGGGATCCCAACAGATGTGCCACGCGAGAGATGCACAGAAATAGCCTGTTTAAGGCAGAAAAGCATGGTTTCGCGCAGCAGATGCGCAGGGGTGCCAATACGCTGTACGCCCTTGAACTGTGTCGACTTACTCTGCCGAAACCTTCATCTGCACTGATGTTGCCTATCAGCGCATGAGCAGCTATAAACGTAGTCAGTACACAACATACACAATATGATGCACAGGTATAATTAGGAATGGAGAGCGCCGTGACCACCATCCGACCCTTGCGAGCCGACACCGGCCTGTGCGAGTACGAAGACCCCGACACCTGGTTCAGGGGATATAGCGGGGAGCGAGAGTCGGCAGCGATCTGCACCAACTGCCCCATCATCGTCGCCTGCGCCCAGAACGCCCTCAGATTTGGCGCTACCGATGGGGTGTGGGCGAGCGTGGCCATGCCCGGCGCCCGTGACGTCGCCGCCCTCAAGGCCGCTCGAGCGCAATTACGCGAGGTCATCGCCCGCTACCGAAACCAACCCCCAGCGCTACGGCTGCGGTCCCTGCAAATCCGTCAGGCCGTGCACTTCGCGGCCACCCAGCGCGACCTGCGCCGCCGACAAGCGGCTAAACCCGCGTCCAGGGCAAGTGCGACGCTAAGGGAGAAGGCCAGTGCCTAGCAGCAGCGCAGCCACCCGCGTCCTGCGCGACGACCTGCTCGCCCAACTCCGCATCGCGCAACGGCCCCTCACGACGGCACAGTTGCGCCTGCACGCGCCTGACGTGCCGGTCGCGGGGGTCGCGATATCCTGCGCCCCGATCCACGAGCAGATCTACCGGGTGCTGTGCGGCCTTGAGCGTCAAGGCCTGCTGACCCGCGGTGGCCGTGAAGGCCGCGAGGTCACCTGGACGGCGGCCGCCAACCCCGCCGACCGCGAAATCGCCGCCCTGGAAGCCGCTTTCAGCGCCTCGGACGGCCAGCCGGCGCCACGTTGAAAGGGCGCCATCCGATGATCACATGTCCCGTTCGAGCGGCGCTGACAGCTCGGGTGCCCGAACTGGCCAACGGCTCCGTCGAAATCATTGCGGTCGCACGCGAGCCCGGACTGTTGGCTAAAGTCGCGGTCCGATCACGTGTTCGCGGGATCAACGCGGTCGCCGTCTGTATCGGGTGGGGCGGCCTGCGTATCGCCGACGTCGAAAAGCGCCTCTGCGGCGAACATGTCAGCATCATCGCCTACGACAGCGACACTGCCAGGTACGTGATCAACGCACTGGGAATCAAGTCTGCGATCGCCGAAGTCATCAACCCTGAACAGCGCCGCATCCGCGTTTACGTCAACCCCGATGACTATGCGCGCGCACTAGGCAAGGTTGGTCACAACTTGCGCCTTGTCCGGCAGCTGACCTCCTGCAGCATTCACATCCGCACCGCCACTGGCGCAAATCGTGCCCCCATGGTTGCACCACCAGGCAGTTGCCCCCGATCCCAGTAACCGAAAGGCAACCCAATGAGCGCAAACACCCTGTATGACATCGAGCTGCGCGACTGGGACCGAGTCGAAATCCTATCTGCCACATCGCAAAGCGGCGCCTACGCGGCGCGTACCGAGGTCTCGTGGTCCAACCGGAAGATCTTCACCCCGACATTATTCGACTGCGGCACAACGACATGACCTCCCCCGATGCACGCTCGGCTGCGGCACGAAGACGGGTCGCTGAGCGTCGGCTGCGCCAGTTTATGGCTAACCACGGTTACCCCGACCCCGACTCGAGCCGATCGGAGCGCACAATATGGCACGGAGGACGCGGCCAGATCCACACCAGCCGGGTCTGTTCGACATCTTCGGCGGGGACGGTGGTGGTGACGAGCCCAGAGATACGCCAGATCGTGGCGGAGGCCTACGCGGGCCCGCTCGAGCTGCCCCCGCAGTGGAGCCCAGCCCAACGCGAGACATTCCTGGACAGCCAGGCGGCCAGGATCAGCTACCAGGTCGCCGAGCTGGCGGCCGAGATGGGCGCCCAGGCGGTAGGGGCGTGGACCCGCAGCCGCGGCGAGCATCCGGATTACCTGACCAAGGCAGGGATGCTGAACACCGCACGCAGCCAGGCGATGGAGATCGTGCTCAACAACGAGCTCTACGAGCAGATCCCGACCGAGGACGGCCAGCCCAGCAACCTGTGGGGGGAGCACAACGACCCAGCGCCCGATCGCAGTCAGGTGCCCTGGGATCAACGCTGGACCCGGCCCCAGTATCGCAGCGACCCCAGCCAGAACATCGAGGCGCTGATCGCGGATCTGTGGCCGGACCCGAATTACTCGGCGGTGTTTCGGATCAAGGCCGGATACCTGCTAGCCGCCCGGGCCGAGGATGGCCTGCCCCTACCGAGCGGCCCGGACGATCCGCTCACGAGCACGCTGGCTCAGATGGTCTACACCGATCTGCGCGACGACGGCATACCCGAGCGGTAAACGCCCAGCCCTCACTGTTCGATGAGGCCGATCAGCCCACCGATCCGCGCTCGATTGACCCCGGCGGCGCCCCGCTGCCGCGGCCGAACCCGCGCACACCAGCCCACCAGCCAATCGACCCGCCGGCGGGCACCGTACAAAGCCCGGCTGTATCAGACGAACCGACTCCGGCCGCCGAGCAGCGGATAGAAGAATTCACCAGCCCCACCGATTTTCCGGCAAGCCTCGACACCCTGGTGCCATCGGGGTCCAAAGCACGCATCCGCGCCAACATTGCCGCCGTCCAGCTGCTGCGCGCCCTGCAAGACGCGCAGCGGCCGGCCACCCCAGCCGAACAACGTGTCCTGGCCACCTGGTCAGGCTGGGGTGCGGTACCCCAGGTGTTCGACCCCCGCGCCAGCGACCTCACCGCCGAACGGGACACCCTGGCCGAGTTGCTCGATCGCGACCAATACCGCCAGGCAGAGGCCTCCATCCTCAACGCCCACTACACCGATCCCGCCATCGCCGCCGTGGTGTGGGAAGCACTAGGTCGGGCCGGGTTTAGCGGTGGCAAGGTCCTCGAACCAGGTTGCGGAGCAGGAACATTCATCGCTCACGCCCCCGATGAGGCAGTCATGGTTGGTGTGGAAAGTGACGCCACCACCGCAGCCATCGCCGCCCTGCTCTACCCATCGGCCCAGATCCGCCACGAAGGTTTCGAATCCACTCACGTCCCCGAAAACAGCTTCGCCGCCGCCGTCGGCAACGTCCCCTTCGGCCGCTACGCGGTCACCGACCCCGCCCACAACCCCGCCCGTCACTCCATCCATAACCACTTCATCGTCAAATCCCTCGCGCTGATTGCCCCCGGTGGATACGTGGCTGTGCTGACCAGCCGCTACACCCTGGATGCGGCGAAATCGGTCGCCCGGCGTGACATTTCGGCCAAAGCCGACCTCATCGGCGCGATCCGGCTCCCGTCGAAGGCGTTTACGCGGGTGGCCGGCACCGAGGTCGTCACCGACCTGCTCATCCTGCGCCGCCGCGATCCCCGAACCCCCTCCCCAGACGAACTGCCCGCCTGGATCAACACCGAAGCCATCGAACTCACCGACCCCGACACCGGCGCCGGCGAAACCCTGCACATCAACTCCCATTTCGTCGCCAACCCCCACAACGTGCTCGGCCAGATGCACCTGGGCCGCGGACTCAACGGCTCCCACCAACTCGTCGTGCGCGGCACCAGCGGCACCAGCGGCACCAGCGGCACCGAGCTCGCCGAGCAGCTGCACGACCGGCTACACCTGCTCATCGACTCGGCCATGAAGCACGGGCTCGGATTAACCGCCACGCCGGCTGAACTCACCGAGGTCTCCGCAGACGTCTTCGACCCCGGCCTGATCACCGCGGCCGACCGCGGTGAGGACACCCCGCTCTACACATTGCGCTACAGCGAGGCCAACCGCGGCATCGAATACTGGGCCGGACACCAATGGGAACCCCACAAAACCCCGAAAACGCTGCTAGCAGAAACCCGCGAACTCATCGGCCTGCGCGACGTCGCCGTCAGCCTCATCGCCTCCCAACGCGACGGCCAGCCCGCCGCCGAGCGCGACCAGCTCCGCGGACACCTCAACACCCTCTACGACAACTACGTGCGCCAGCATGGCCCCCTCAACCGGTTCACCTGGGTCTATCCCACCGTCACCCAAGAACGCCACGATCAGCGCTTGGCCGCCGCCGAAACCGCCTGGCGCACCGCCGAAGGCACCCCCGAGCGCCCCTACACCGGGCCCGTGCCCGACGACGTCGCCGCGCAATGGGACACCGAGGCCTCCGAAGCGCCCGCGCCCTACAAGAAGCGGCGTCACCTCGACGGCGGAATGCGCCACGACCCCGGATGGGCACTGGTCGCCTCATTGGAAATCTTCGACGAAGACACCGGCTCCGCCCAGAAATCGCCCATCTTTTCCACCGACCTGCTCACCCCGCCGCTGGAGCGCGCCACCGCCGACACCCCCGAAGAAGCGTTGGCGGTGTGCCTGGACCGCACCCAGCGCGTCGACGTCGACCTAATCGCCAACCTGCTAGAAGTCGAAGTCGACGACGCCCGTGACCTGATCGCTGGACTGGTCTATCCCAGCCTCGACGACCCCGACGAACTCGTCCCCGCCGTGAGTGCCCTGTCCGGCAACGTGCGCACCAAACTCGCCCGCGCGCTCGATGCGGCCGAAACCAACCCGATCTACAACGACTACGCCGCCGCCCTGCAACAGGTGCTGCCGCCCCAGCGTGAAGCCCAAGACATCAAAATGCGCCCCGGGGCACCGTGGATCCCGGCCCAAGTCGTCGCCGCCTTCGCCGAGAAAACATTCGACGCCACCGGTGTGGTCGCCGAACACATCGGCGGGCGCTGGGTCGTCGACGTTGCCTCCTACAAACGCCACGGCCGGCTGATGACCGACGAATGGGGAACCGACCGACGCGGCTGCGACGCGGTCAGCCTGCTCGAGGCCGCCTGCAACTCCAAAGCCGTCCTCGTCAACAACGACGACGGTGTCCTCGACCTGCAGGCCACCTTCGCCGCCCAAGCCAAAATGGCCAAAATCAGCGAGGAATTCACCCGCTGGCTGTGGTCTGACGAGACCCGCCGCGACACCCTGGTCGCCGAATACAACCGGCGCTTCAACTCGCGGCGCGCGCCTGCCTACGACGGCTCACACATGCGTTTTCCTGGCATGTCGGATCACTTCACGCCGCACTTCTACCAGCGCAACGCCGCCGCGCGCATCATCTCCGAGCCCGCCGTTCTCTTGGATCATGTTGTCGGAGCGGGCAAGACGGGAAGCATGGTCGCTGGAGCGCTGGAACTGCGGCGCCTGGGGTTGGTACGCCAACCCTGGCTCGTGGTACCCAATGCGATCACCGAACAAGTTGGCCGCGAAGCCCAACAGTGGTATCCGGCCGCCAAGATTCTGCTCGGCTCAGCGGCCACCACCGCTGATGGACGGCGCCGCTTCATCGCCCAAACCGCCTCAAGTGATTGGGATCTCGTTGTCATCCCGCAGTCGGCGTTCACCGCGATCAACGTCTCCACGGATATGCGCGTCGACTACATCGAAAACCAGCTCGATACATTGCGCGAACAACTCCAATCCGCCGAAGCCGACCGCAGCAAAAAGCGCATCGAACTCGCCATCAAAAGCGCCAAGGCGCGGCTAGAAAAACTTGTAGCCGCCAACACCAAAGACACTGGGTTGCGGTTTGAGGAATCCGGTTGTGACTATCTGATGATCGACGAGGCCGACACGTACAAGAACTTGGGCCGCACCTGCAACATTGAAGAATTATCGTGCCCCAACGCATCGCAACGTGCCGAGGACCTCGCCCTCAAACTCACCGTGTTGCGCCAGCGGCGCCGCGACGAGGCGCTGGCCAAAGGCATTCCCGCGCACCGGGTTGTCGAACGGGTCGCGACCTTCGCCACCGGCACACCGATCAGCAACTCATTAGGCGAGCTATGGGTCATGCAAACCTACTTGCGGCCAGACCTTTTAGAGCACGCCGGGGTCGCTGACCTGGGGGACTGGGGTGCGGCGTTTACCGCGACCACCACCACCATCGAGGTCAACACCACGGGCACTAAGCTGCGGCCCGTCACGCGAGTAGGGAAGTTCACCAACCTGCCCGCCCTGCTGGCGCTGTCCTCGGTCTACACCGACGTCGTCACCCGCGACCAAGTCCCCGTCGAGCTGCCGCCGCTTCGCACCGGGCAACGCCAAATCATCAGCTTGCACCCCGACATCGAAGTCGTCGACTTCATTACCGACTTGGGCTACCGCCTCGATCATCTCGACTCACGCAATCCCCGACGCGACAACCCACTCAAAATCAGCAACGACGGGCGCAACGTGTCGTTGGATCCACGGTTGGCCCACCTGCCCAAACCCCGACACAGCCGCGCCTGCGCAGTCGCCGACGCAGCCATGCGTGTCCATTACCGCCACGCGCATCGCGCCTATACCCATCCCGACACCGGCGCGCCGGCCGGCACCGGGGCACTGCAGATCATGTTCTGCGACCGCGGCACCCCATCCAAAGACCCCGCCCAGTTCACCATCTATCAGGCGATCAAAGACGAACTCGTGGCGCGCGGCATGCCCGCAGCCGCGATCCGCTTCGTCCACGAGGCAAAAAATCTTCAAGAGATCAAAACGCTGTTCGCCCAGTGCATTAGGGGAGACGTCTCAGTGCTGATCGGTAGCACCGAGAAAATCGGCGCCGGGGTCAACGTGCAAGCCCGAGCCGCCGCCCTGCATCACGTCGACGTGCCATGGCGCCCGCGCGACCTTGAACAACGCGAAGGCCGCATTCAGCGCCAAGGCAACCAAAACCTCGACGGCATCGACATCTTCATCTACGTCACCGAAGGCTCCTACGACACCGTCATGTGGCAAAAAGTCCAAGCCAAAACGCTGTTCATCGAACAGATGCGCCGCAACGAGGTCCTCGATATCGAGATCGACGACCTTTCCGGCGGTGACATCGGGACCGCCGCCGCAGAAACCAAGGCCATCGCCACCGGCGACCCGCGCTACATACACCAAGTTGAACTCGACGACACCGTCAAACGCCTCACCGCCCTGCAGCGCGCACACAGTCAATCGGTGCGCAACCGCGACTGGCAAGTCAGTGTGCTCGAGCGCGCGATTCCCAACAAACAACGCGCCATCGACGAGCTCACTCCATTCGCCAGGGCAGCCGCCGCGCATGCCTCCGCCGGCGGGCCACCACGGCTGACCGTCGCAGACACCACCTACACCGAGCGCGTCCCCGCCTCCCACGCACTGGCTGCGGCCTGCCGGCGCGCCTACACCGCCGGCAAAGACCGCGGCGCCAGCCGCTTCGAACCCATCGGCGCCACCATCTACGGCATCGACATCCTGGCCGCCCGCGACCTCACCCACGACCAACTGCTACTACGACTAGCCGTGCCGTCGCGCACCGCAGAAATCTCCGGCCTTGAACTGTTATCCACCGGCGCAGGTCCAGGCTCCGACGTCAACGGCCCCAAACAACTCGGACTGCTGCGCCGCGTGGAAAACCTCTACACCGGCCTACCCGAACACCACGCACGACTGCAGCACGAACGCGACCGCGACCAGGCCGCCCTCGACGACTTTGTAACCAACCCCCCAGCACCGTTCGAACACGCCGACGAACTGGCCACAAAAGACGCAGAACTTAAAGCCCTCACCCTCGAGCTGCGCATGGCCGCCCAAAGCCCCGAAGCCAAAGCCAAAGCCGCCGCGGCCGAACAACGCATGGCCGCCCGCGGCCGCAAACCCGGATGGAGCCTGCTCCTGAACCCCACACCGGCCCTGGTCGAAGAACTCGGCTACCCCAGCGCCGATGCCCTACGCAAAATTGTCCGCGCCCGAGAACGCCTCGCCCTCGAACAACACGACCACCAGCAAGGCCTCGCCGGTCCCGAGCACGACTTCTGAATATCCAAACCGGAAGTTAGACACTACATTCGAACGGTCCCTTGTGTGGCGCTGAAGTTCCCCGTGCCCTTTCATCGCGGCATATTCGAGCCGTCGCCACCGCATGCCGACACATGGCGAAACCTCGCAGCCTTTGTCGCGCGGCACAGCCCCGCGGTTTACTGTGCGGCATGCCCGAATCCGGACCTTCGGCTCAAGCCCAACAAGACATCCGCGCCGCGCAAGCCTTGCCCGACAATCTCGCCCGCCGCGAGCACGTCCATGCCGTCCAGCAACGCGCGCGGGCCCTCCTTCTGGATGCCACGAGCACGCCCGAACAAAAGTCCGCCGTCCGGCTCGATATCAGACAAGCGCGCGCACTCACTAGCGACCTGTGCACGCCGCGCACCCCAGCACCCCTGACCTGGATCGCAGCCCCAGCATTGAATAAAGCTGCGACGCCGCTCGTACGCCAGCACGTGCATGCCGGAGACCGAATGAACGAGCAGTTGGCCGATCCGGTCGCCGACGCCCCGCACACCACATGAGCACGAAGTCGGAGACGGCGATAGAAGCCGCACTGGATCTGGGTAATACTGGCCAGTATGTCGTCACTCGATGGACTGGTGGCCGAGACAGGTCGCGTGCTCAGTGATGCTCGCCGGCTTTTCGGCGCGGCGCCCCTCGAAGCGTCGTTGCCTTCGGCGCAGCAGTTGATGGCGGGCCGAGCAGCTGTAGCGCCAGTGGGGCAGGCCGCAGCTGCCAATTGGCAAGGCGAGGCAGCGACGACCTACGCTGCGACCAACGCCGATCAGGTCCATGCGTTAGACCGCACGGTAGCCGCCGATGGCCAAGTCAATCCGGCGCTGACCCATGCCGGACAGGCCGCCGCGGCGGGAGCACGAAGCATGGACAACCTGATCGCTCAGACCCGCGCGGGGGTTAGCGCACTGGCCCCCAGCACACGTAGCGCCGCAGGGCAGCAGCAACTCGCCAGCTTTTTGCAGGGTCAGCTCAACCAGGCGAAGGGATTGCTGCAAAACTTCCAGCAGCGCAACGCTGAAATAGCCGGCACCATCCAAAGCGCTGACTACGGGCGCCTTTCCGGTAGCCACGGCAAGGAGTCACCACCTGCTGCGCCGCTGGATTCGCGCACGTGGAAGCCGGGTGATAAGCGGCATATGCCCTATGACGCCGGCCCGGGTGGGATGGGCCCGCCCAACTTTCCTGATTCGCCGCCGTGGGTTGATATATGGGACCGGTCAGGAGCAGACGACCCCGACAAAGTTCCGCACTACTTTGTCAGATCCGATGAAATCCCCGGCTACAAGGTGTATCCGCCCGGAGCCCTAGGGCCACCAACGGTCGTCGACGAACGCGGCAATCCAGACCCATATGTCCAGTTGGGCCCAAACACAGGCGTGTGGGTACCGCAGTCGGCCTTTCCGGGAGCGAAAATCTATCCGCCTGGCTCTAACCCACTGCCACCCTACGGATACGACGAATGGTTACCAGGGTCCGGGATTTATATGTGGCACAGCGATTTAACCCCCGAACCGTACAACCCTTCCGGTCCTCTGGGGCCACCAACCTATCCGCAGGAAGGCCACTAACTACTAACTAGAAGCCACACCCGGGGGACGGCCTGCCAACAACGGGCGGCGTACAGCCCCCATGGCCCGTCGCGATGCAGATCTACCCCAAGGCCGGCGATCAACCTTCGCGCGTCAAAGTTCTGGCGGGAATTTTGACCGTGACCGTCGCCTAGGCCGATAAGTTGCCCTAGCGTTGGTGGAAAGTGCAGCGCTCGAAGGGATTTAACATTGGAACCAAAGGGGTGCAGCGCCCGGATCGCTGATAGAGGTGTCAGGTTGGCCTCGCGGGCGATGCCACTTGTCGAAGGCGACCAGTTCGCATCGCGTCGAATAAAGTGGATCGCCGACGAGCTGGCCAGCTTGCGCGACGGTATCCCCGCTAAGCTAGCCGACGATCCGGGCATCACGCACGCAGTCGTGCAAGACGTCGACATGAAGATTGCGGAAATCCAGGACGTACTTACTGCCAGCCGCAAGGCCGCTTCTTCGGCGCCACCGGTCAGATGATCGGCGCCCGCCCGGGTTGCAATAGCGCCCCGTGCGCCAGGCTGATTCGTCACCGTGACAATTTGACCCTGCTCTTGTCCAGGCTGGTCCTGCTAGAGGTGCGTCGGCTTTCGCGCGCGTATGTCGGTGTTGGCGGCTACTGCTTGTGCAGCCGGGGATTCCACTGCGGGGAAGGGGCGTGCGGCGAGAAGTATCGAGGAGGCGCAACCCGTGATGGGCCCGCTGCGAACCCGAAAGTCATTGCCGCCGATGGATATGCGCGCGGTGCTCGATGCTACCGATGTAGAGCACGCGATCGTTGCCGGTGGAGCTTGCAGCTAAGATCGCCGATTGGCTCGCCGGCTACGCTCACAGTCGCGAGGCTCCCCGGCTTAAGGCACTCCTGTGTGCCGTATCTCCGGACTGATTGACGCAGGTGTGCGAAGTTGCAGGACGCATCTGGTGCGGCGTGTCTTGAAAGAAAACAAAAGTCGACAAGCCGTGTGGACATGCTGGCGTAGCCGGTTTTTGGTGAATGTGGCGTTGTTGGTAGCGGCTAAAGCGACTCGGGACTTATCGTCCCGAACATGACGGGCTGGACCGATGTAGCGCTGTCCCAGGTGCTCGGCGGAGTATCCGAGGTATTGGGGTCACCCTTCCCTCAAAGCCCGGCGCCCGGCGGCCCGATGCCACTAGACCCGGCCCCAACGGCTCCGGTCACCTCACGCGATCAGCTCACCAAGCTCGACCGAGCCAAGCTCACTTACATGGGCATTAACCCGGATACGGCTCCGATGCCCGAAATCAACCAGGCGCTGGGCCGCGACCAACCCGCAGCGCCTCCGCCCCCGCCGCCCCCGCCGGAGTCGCCGGCGCCGACCTCCCCGGCGGGCACGCCACCGCCACCGGGACTGAGCGGGGCAGGGGCAGAAGCAGCCAAACGGCTCGACGAGGCACTGGCCAAAAATCATTCGGCGCTCAATGACGCTGACGACAAACTGGCCGACGCTCTGCTTAAAGCGTCGAGCTCTAGCGCTGATGGTCGTCAGCGGCTCCAAGCTTTGCAGCAAGACATCATCGACCAGGTCAACAAGCTGGGGTCATCGCTGGATACTGCGACCGGCCAACAGCAGCTGGCAGAGTTCTTGCAGGGAAAAACCGACGACATCCTCAACGTCCTGAAAAACGCTGGGCTGGACTCAGATTCACAAGCGCGGGTGTTGGATGGTCTCTCGGCGCGCTATCAGGCGTTGCAAGACAAGAAACCCGGCGATGACCCGCACACCAAGGGTTCGAGCGGCGACGGCACTGGCAGCGGCAACCCGGACTCAACCGGCACTACACCGGGTGGTGGTGCCGATTCTCCGGCCGGGACCGGTGACGGCACTGGCAGTGGCAATGACCCGCTACTGGACGGGCTGGCCTCAGATCCGTTGATGTCGCGGTTGGGCATGATGGGCGGGCCTGCGATGGGCGCTCTTGGCTCGCTGCCAGGTGCGCTCGGTTCAGCGATTCCCTCGCTCGGCGGAGGCGGTGGCGGCGGGCTGGGGGATTTGGGTTCGGCGATCGGTGGGGCGCTACGCGATGGCGGCCACGATCCGGACCAGGCCTCTGATGAGCACGTCGATTCGTTGAAAGACCCGTCCGGATCGCACACCGGTGACGACAAACCGCGAGATGGCACCCAGCCGGCCGGACTGCACGACCCAGGGGACAAAGCAGACAAAGGGGACAAGGCGGGGACAGAAAACGCTGGCAGCGGATCCACCCCGCCGCCGTCAGCGCCGGCAGCGCCAGGTCAGACGCCAACACCGTCGACTCAGGTCCAGCTGCCCGACCAATCGGTGCGAACCGCGGCCAATGGCGCACTCGCGCAGGCCGGACGCGCGGTGCTCTCCGGTGACAGCATCGACGACGCGTTTGCAGGGGCCAATCTTCAGTTGCCGCCGCTGGGTTCGCCGGTGAGTTCACCCATGGCACCCTCGCGGCTGCAATTCGGCGATGTGGGCCAATACACCGATCATCGGGTCATGGCTCTAGACAAAGACCATGTTTGGCTCAATGGCCAGGTCACGCCGATTGACCAGCTCGACACTGGCCCGAATTTCTTGGGGTGGACACGCGTGTCGGCCCCAACAGCGACAACGGTGACTTCGGCGGCCGTCGCCCCGGCACCGGCCGTGGCGCCCGCACCGGCGCCGCCGACCACTTAAGCGAACTTTTACTGCAACGTGAGGGAGTACCGTAATGACCGTGAATGAGCAGGCCTTGCAGGTCAACACCGATGACCTGATCCGATGGGCGATCGCCCACGAACGCGCCGCCGAGGCGTGCGGGCAGGCCCGTGCTGACCATGCCCGCACCGTGGCTGCGGCCGAATCGTGGGGACCGCTGTTTTACGAGGCGCGTCGTGCTGCAGTGGCCGCGGTCAACGACCGCGAGACCGCATTGCGCGACCAACAAGAGCGGCACGGGGCCATGGCGCAGCAGCTTCGCGCCGCCGCGGCGCGCATGGCGGAGATGAACGCTGACAACCGTGCCAATTTGACGATTTCCACGGATTAGCAACATGTCTGAAGCGCCGTCGACCGACTACGACACCGTGGTGTTCGAGGTCGCAAGCCGCGATGAGTCGATCGTGGTGGCGGTGGGCCGCAGCGGCAACTCGTTAGGCGTGGAGCTTCAGGCGGCGGCGATGCAGCTCAGCGACGCCGAACTGGCTAACCGCATCATCAAATTGAACACGCTGGCTCATTTACGCTCGCAGTTGGCGCTGCGTCAGGAGTGGGAGGCTCAACACGTGACCGTGTCCAGTGCGTTGCCCACCAAGGATCAGGTTGCCAGCTATGAGGCCCTGATCGATTTCTGAGAGAACTCGTCGCAACGTCAGCTAGAACACGGAGGGAGGACCGCAGTGCTGCAGGTCGATGTTGCCGGACTGCAGAGTGCGGTCGCGGGGCTGGTCGCCGCCGCTAACAGCCTTGCCAGGCTCGGCGCGCAGTCGCCGGTGCACCCTCCGCTGGCCACCGATGAGACATCAACGAGCGTGGCTGCCCGCCTCAGTGAGCACGCGGCGGTGATGGCATCGCGAGCTGCTGACGGGTCGACGGTCCTTGCGGCCGGCGCCAAGGCGATAACCCAGTCAGCAGTCGCGTATGGGCAGATGGACCAGGCCAATCAAGCGGTGGTGAGCTTGCAAGGTAACCCTGCACCCTCCACGCCGGGCTTCACCCCGGCGGTGACGGTGAATCTTGTTGCGCCTGATGTGCCGATCGCCCCGCCGGGACCCCGCCCAGCCGAAACGACGGCGGCGATCATGGAAGCCGGTCAGCCCGCTGCCGGGGATGCGTTTGTGGCCGACTGTGCGGCACTGTCAGAAGGATTTAGCGCTGCCGCGCGATCGGCCCGCCGCGGGGCGGCCACGGTCAGTGAACATCTCAAAGGGGAAGCAGGACCGCGTATTTCGGCGGCGTTGAATCGTTACGCGGACTGGGCGCAGGAGATGGCCCGCCATGCCGACACCGTTGGAAAGCTCGCCGGCAGCCACAAGAACAGATTTACACAAGCCAAGCAGGCGACTCCGACGACCACGGAGTTCGCTAACCGTCACCGCGAGCTCCACAACGCGATCGCACTCAACAGCTCTTATCCCAGTCCGGGATCGGCGGCCGCGGTGTCTAAGGCACACACGAATTTGACCCAGTTAACGAACCACACCCAGGTTGTGGCCGCTGGCTACCACACCGGCGAGACGATACCGGAGGCTCCGCCGGGGCCACCGCCAGCCCCAGCAATCGTGGAACCTGGTGCCGGACAAGGGGACACCCCGCCGTCTCCAACTCAGCAGGGAGCGGATCCAAAACCGACACGCGATCACCCGGGCACCACCCACGCCGGCGACGTCGACCCCGACACCGACCCCGCCGGCCTCGACGAGAGTCTCAATGCAGGCGATGGTGATCCCGCCGCTAACCCGCTAGCGCCTGCGGGAACGGGTGCGATGCCGGGAATGGCCTCATCTTTGCCGCCGATGTTGACCGGCCTGCTGGGCGCCGGGGTCGGGATGGCCACCCAGATACCGCAGAAATTAGGCCAAGAGCTGCAGGGATTGGCCCAGCAAGCCACCCAGAGCGTTGCAGGTTTGGCACAAGGAATGGCAGGCAAGAACGGGCTGGACGACGCGGCCAAAATTGAGCCAGCAGACTCCCTGGGCAGCGGTGCCGGCGGAGGCGGTGGTGACGACGGCGCTACCGCCCCGGCGGCCAGCGGCGGCGCAGATCTCAAGCCGGCGGCTTCAGCGATCTCCGGAATGAGTTCCCCCACCTCGCCCCCGTTGGCGGGGGCCAGCGCCACCCCGAGTCCCACCGCTGCCGCCGCTGAGAGCGGTATGGGCGGCTCCCCAATGTTCATGCCCCCGATGGGGGGCATGGGCGCTGGCGCCGGGGCGGCCAAGCGCAAGGTAAAGGACCCGGACAAGTCGATCGAGATGCCATCGCGCCCTAATTCCGAGCCGATCAAAGGCGAACGGGGAGACCCAATTCGGCACACGGCCACCGTTGACGCCGCTGCCTACCCCAAAGACGGGCCGAAGCGCACGGTGACCGTTCGGTCACGCAGCCGACGCGTCGACCGCGACCCGGGCAGCGGTGATGACCAGTGAGCGTGAATGGGTGCGTCGGCTATCAGTCCGATCAGAATCTGGTCGCTGAAGTGATGGCCCAGCTCGATTCGGTGTCGATGGCCCTGCCCGACCTGCAGGATGAAATTGCGTCCGACGACGATGGTGAGGCCCCGTGACGGTGTACGAGTATGACGGCTACCAGGCGGATAAGAATTTAACCGCCAGTGTCATAGCGCGCATGGAACGGGTGTCGACGATGCTTTCCAAGCTGCTCGAGGAGATGGATGGCATCGACCTGGAAGCCATCGGCGGCGATGGCGACGTCGTGTTGTCGGTGAACTCCCAAGGACAACTCACCTCGCTGTCGCTGGCGCAGGGCTGCACCACCCGCTACTCACACGGGGCTTTGGCCGAGCTGATCAACACCACGATCGACGAGGCAGTCAACGCCGCGGCCGAGGAAACAGCGAGCGTGGGAGGCGGCCAAGACCAGGAAGCGCTCGACGCTGCTGTGCAAGCGTTCATCAATCCCGAAAGTGAGATCTGGACTGCCACCTGAGCACCGGTTTCGTCTTGGATTCGCGTCCAACGGTAGCCCGATGTCGCCGCAGGACAGTACGCTGATTGCATGAATCCGCAGGCAGTTGGGCAGCCGAGCTACCCCGCTGCGACCGGCGGCCCGCCCACCTCCACGAGTACGGTCGGTGTGCCGACCGGTGCCGCGGTGTTGCCACCACCGCCCAGCTACGTGCCACCCCCACAAGCTCCTGCACCGCCACCGGTGTACCGCAGACGCGGGCCGGGCTGGCTGGCGGTATGGGTAATGCTGGCGCTCGCGCTGCTACTGGCGTTAAGCGCAACGGTGATGAGTGCGATGAAGTTGACCGCATCAAACCCGGCCGCGACAACCACCACGGTGATGGCGCCACCCCCACCGCCGGTGAGCTACAGCCCGGAGCAAGTGGCGGCGGCCAAGAAGGAAGCCTGCGACGCCAGCGATACGGCGGACAAATCGATAATTGCTGCTCAAAAGAACTTCTTCGACGCTGCGCGAGACCGGCAATCGCCTCAATACCATCCTGCACTGGGCAACTTCCAGCTTGTGGTGATACTGGAGACGCAGTACATCCAACAGCATCTTCCGCCGGCTACCCCGAAGAACGTGCTAGACGCGACCAATGAATATGTCACCGCAGTAATTCGGTTGGTCGACGCCAATACCCGCGAGCTGTCCGACCACGATGCCCAGCCGTTCGTGTTAGCGCTTAGAAGTGCGGGAGATCGACTCGACAAGGTGTGTGAGTGATGCGAACCGATGACATTCTGCAGGTCATTCCCGCTGCGGCGGAGTCGGCGAACATGCTGACCGGTTCGGCAACGGTCGAGTTTGCTACGACCGTGCCCGAGCACGCGGCCCATGGCGCGGCGGCCACGGCAGCCGGGGGGGCTCACGCGGCTTCAATGTGGGCGCCGAGCGTGGCAGCAAGCGCAGGTGTGAACCAGCAAGTCGCGGGAGCCGGTGCCGCGCTGGCGCCACGCGGTGGAAAGGTGGCTCAACGCAACGATCAATCGTTGACCGCAGACCTTCAGACCGACAACCAGAACGCTCAGGACCTGACACCGGTGGTGAGCATATGACCGCCACCCTGCACTCGCCCCAAGCGGGGACACCGCTCCCACCCGCTTTCCCGCCACGTCAGCTTCCGCCACCGGCGGGGCCCGGCCGCGGGGCGGTGGGGGGCACGGCGGCGGCGCTAGTCGTTGCGGTCGGAGCCGCCGTCCTTGCCGCAGTAGCGTGGATGACGCCATCCAAAGTTCCCGTCAGTACGGTGGTTGCGCCGTGGTCACCACCTGCCCCGAGTTCCGACCAGGTGGCAGCCGCACGCACAAAGGCATGCCAAGTGTGGGGGATTACCGCGACAGCAATGGACGCGGCCACGAACGCGGTGGCCCACGCTCCAGCCGACTGGAATGACCCTGGCACCCAAGAGGCCTTGGCCAACGAGGCGCGGGTAATCCTGGTGGAAAGCGCATACCTGCGCCGTGAACTGCCCGCCGATACACCGGCAACGATCCGCTCAGGGATCGACGACTACCTTGCGGCCAGCTCGGACATGGAAAACGCCACCACGCATCGCAAGGGCAGCTTGCGAAACGCCGCGATCGGTCGTGCAAACACCGCAGAAGACAAGGTAAACGCCGCTTGCCGGTAGTGTGAGGAAGAGGGAGCCGTGGCGGATGTGCCCGCAACCAGTATCGCTGGGAACATCATCATCACCCCGGATATGGTGCCGCCAGCAGCAGAGCCGTTGGAGACCCAAGCGGCGCACTACGCGGCGTTGGCGGAGAAAGTCGGTGAGCTGCAGCAGCAGCTCAAAGCCGCCAATGCGATGCGCGAAGAGGCCGCACAATCGCCCGGTTGGGAAGCTGGGCACGAAAAGAATCGCCAATTGGCCGCAGACTACGGCCGGATGGTCGAGATATACAACGCGGCGGCAGATTATTTCAACGGAGTCGCTGGCGTTTACCGCGACGCGCAAACCGCCCAACGGAACGTCTTGATGAAAGCCAATGCTGAACTGTCGCAGGCCAAGAACGCGATACAACAGCAGGAGATCGCGGCGCGCTGGCACACGCACGCCCGAGCCCTGACGACCAGCGCGGTAGGAGCCGCTACAGCCAAGGCCGGAGTTTTCGAGCACACTGCAGGCACCGATATCACGGCTCTTACCTCACGCCTAGGCGGTCCGGCACCTCAAGACCCCGTCTTGCCCCATAGCGGCGGAGGCGGAATAGCCGTACCCACAGGCAAAGAGGGCTCCGGACTAGGTGATGACAACGGCGACCCCGCGAACCCCAACGGCACTGGCAATCCGCAGGGAATAGGTAATGGGCACACGCCGCGCCACAGTGGTGCAGCGAAGGGCGAGGACGGCGAGCCGGCGACGACGGGACCAGGATCCACTCCTGCGGTGATGGGGAGCCCTTATCCGGGTGCCGGGCAGATGCCGATGCCGGGTGGTGGTGGCAGCGGGATTCAGTCTGTTGGTTTCCCGCCGGGGTTGACGTCGATGACGGGGGGACTTGGATCGATGCCCGGTGGGGGTGGCATGGGAGGCCTGGGCTCTGGTGGGGGCTTGGGCGGGCTGCCCGGCGGTATGGGGCAGCTGCCCGGTACTCAGGCTGCCGGGCTGGGGAACCTGCCCGCTAATGCCGCACCAGCAGCCGGGGCACCGGCACAGTTGGGACCGGCGTTCTCCCAAGGACTTTCAGCCGGATCGGCGTTGGGGTCGCTGCCGCCTGCGACCGGCACTGGAACGCCGGCCGCAGGGCAAGCAGCCGCAACTCCAGCGGCAGGGCTGACTTCGGGTGCGGGCGTTCCTTCGGCCGGGTTGACAGGAGCAGGTGCGACCCCTCCGGCAGTCAGCCCCGCAGCGCCGGGGCTTGCCACGTCTGGCGGGCCGACGAGTGCTGCACCGGCGGCGATGATGCTTCCGCCCCCGGGTATGGGCGCTCCCGCGGCCCCCGTAGCTGCGGGTGGCGCAAGTGCTGCAGCCCCCGTCGCCCCTGCTGGCAACACGGCCACACCGGGTGGCTCCGCGCCGACAACCGGGCCGGCAGCTGGATCGACGGTCGGATCGGGTGGGGCGGTGGTTGTGCCGGCAAGTGTTGTCAGCGCCGGAGCTGGCGCCCGCAACCGTGGACGACCGGAGTCAGCCGAACTGGCAACCGCAAAAGTGTTGGCGCGCAAGCTCCGTCGTGACAGCGACATTGTTAATTACGCGTGCATTGAGTGGGCCGTGGGCGTATTTCGCCGCGAGGCTGGCGGGGCCACCGAGTGCGTGGTGATGTCCAACGAAGGCTTTGGTTACATTCCGCGGGGAGTGTTCTTGCCACGTACTGCCCGTCTGTTGACGGCAGATAAGTTGGTAGACAACCAATTTCGGGAAGGCTGGTTCGGGTCATCCGATCCTGCCGAGGTGCTAGCCGAATATGCACGGCTGCGCGGCCGCGGCGGAACGCATCTGGTTGCCATGGCAGTAACCGCGGACAGCCCCTACGGTCGGGTGCCAGGGGTCGAATACGCGGTTTGTCAACGCGAATTCGATGACGGTGCTTACATCCGCCCGATTCTCGACGATATGCATATGCATCGTCTCGAAGCGTTGCACCCGGAGGTGTATGCCCGGGTTCAGCAGACGACCTCCACTGAACCTGAGACGCGCATGGTTGAAAATCAGGTCGTTGTGCCGCTGGCTGTGCAGATGATCGAAGCTGTGAAGATGTCGGGGGAGATGACGCTCGATCTGCGGCAGATGTGGGATGTGCTGGGCACCGGCGACCACATCTCGGAGGAGGTATGGAACCAGTACCGGATCGCCTCAACCGTGTACTACGTGAACCTCAGCGCGAACCGGCCTCGGCCGGAGGCCTCCACAGGAGATCGCGAGCGTTATCAGGCGCAGTGGGTCACCGCACGCACGATGGAGTTGCTGCAGGGTTGGGAGCGGCGACCGGTCGACGTAGCGGATATGGTCTACGCTGCGGCGACGGCCTACCCATGGAGATTTTGGCACCAAATTTGAATTGTTA
>NZ_JAEKMI010000058.1 GCF_020217485.1 Mycobacterium sp. WUMAC-067
GAAACGTGTCGGCAGTTGCACTTTCGCGTCCTAGGCGGCCGCCTTGCGGGGGCGTCCCCGTGGTCGTTTGAAGCTCAGGACCGAACCACGGTCGAAGATCTCGCCGCCCCACACGCCCCACGGTTCGGCCCGTTCCAGCGCGGCCGCCAGACATTGGCGGCGCACCGGGCAGTCGACGCACAGCGACTTGGCGCGCTCGAGATCGGCCGGGGCTTCGGCGAACCAGAGATCGGGATCGCCGGCGTGACACGGCAAATCCGGCCTGGGGGCTGTCGGTGCCGACATGTCTACCACCTACTTCCTGGTCTGGGTTGCTGTCCTTAGCGGTGATCCGGACCAGGTCGAAAAGTGTCTACCCGACAACTATGGCCACGGATCCTTGACTTCGGGGTCCGTGGCCATCTGGGTGAAAACCGGGGCTGGTACTTACCTTGCCTGCGGTGGGCCCCCGACTCCTACGGACGCGTCGGTCGCGGCGGCGGCGCGATGCTTACGCGCGGCCGCCGACACGGCGGCGTGTGCGGCATGGGCGATACCCGCGGACAGGTCGGGGCTCGTCACGCCTACACCGAACGCGTCGCTGATCATCGTGGCCACCCTCCTTCCGCCGTGCCGATTCCGTAGTGCGCAGTTGCGGTATCGAGGGTAAACGGTCACCGTCGCCGTCACAACCGATTTTGTACCTGCGGGTTTACCGGTCAGCGACCGCGAACCAGCTCCAGCACGTCGGGACCGTACTGTTCGAGCTTGCGCGCGCCGATGCCGGGAATCGCGATCAGCGCCTCGTCGTCGTCGGGCCGCAGCTCGGCGATGGCGATCAAGGTGTTGTCGGTGAAGACGACGTAGGCGGGCACCTTCTGTTCCTTCGCGACGTCGAGCCGCCACGCCTTGAGCCGCAGTAACAGGTCCTCGTCGATGTCGGCCGCGCACGTCTCGCAGCGGCGCAGCATGACGGCCGCCGGAGTGGTCAGGTTGTTGTTGCAGATCCGGCAGCGGGTCACGGTGGCGCGGTTGCGCCGAGACTTGTTCGGCCCCGGCTCGGCCCGCGCCTGGGGTGCGATGCCGTTGAGGAACCGCGACGGCTTGCGGCCCTGGCGCCCGCCCGGGCTACGGGCCAGCGCCCAGCTGAGCGCCAAATGCGTTCGGGCCCTGGTGATTCCGACGTAAAGCAGGCGGCGCTCCTCCTCGACCGCCTCGCTTTCGGCGCCGTGCGCCAGGGCGTGCGAAATGGGCAGCGTGCCGTCGGCCAACCCGACCAGAAACACCGCGTCCCACTCGAGTCCCTTGGCGGCGTGCAGCGACGCCAGCGCGACGCCCTGCACCACCGGCGGGTGCCGGGCGTCGGCGCGCATCCGAAGCTCCGCCAGCAGCCCCGGGAAGTCCAGCTGCGGGCGTTGCGCCACTTCGTCGTCCACCAGTTCAGCCAGCGCGCTCAGGGCTTCCCAGCGCTCGCGGGCCCGGGTGCCGACCGGTTCCTGGGCCGTCAGCCCCAACGGTTCCAACACCGCGCGCACGACGTCCGGCAGGGGCGCGTCGGCACCATCCTCAGCGCCGCGCTCGGCGGCGCGTTGCAGCGCCAGCAGGGCCTGTTTGATCTCCTGGCGATTGAAGAATCCCTCGCCGCCGCGGATCTGGTAGGCGATGCCCGCCTCGGTCAACGCCTCCTCGTAGATCTCCGACTGCGCGTTGACCCGATACAGCACGGCGATCTCGGACGGCGGGGTGCCCGATTCGATCAGCCGCGCGATCGACACCGCGACCGCGGCGGCCTCGGCCGGTTCGTCGGGATGCTCGTGAAACGTCGGCGCCGGGCCCGGTGCGCGCTGGCCCACCAGGTGCAGCTTGCTGCCGGCGACCCGCCCGCGCGCCGCGGCGATCACCTGGTTGGCCAGCGACACCACCTGGGGGGTGGACCGATAGTCACGCTCCAGGCGCACGACGGTGGCATCGGGGAAGCGGCGGGAGAAGTCGAGCAGGAACCGCGGCGACGCCCCGGTGAACGAGTAGATGGTCTGGTTGGCATCGCCCACCACCGTCAGGTCGTCGCGGTCGCCCAACCAGGCCGTCAGCACCCGCTGCTGCAACGGCGTGACGTCCTGGTATTCGTCGACCACGAAGCAGCGGTAGCGGTCACGGAACTCCTCGGCCACCGCCGGGTCGTTTTCGATCCCGGCCGCGGTGTGCAGCAGCAGGTCGTCGAAATCGAGCAGGGTGACGTGTTCGCCGCGGGCTTTGAGGGCCTCGTAGGCGGCGTAGACACCGGCGATCTGGGCGGCGTCCAGGGGGATGTCCCGCCCCGCGGCGGCGACCGCGGCGGGGTATTCCTCGGGACCGATCAGCGACGCCTTGGCCCACTCGATCTCGCCCGCCAGGTCGCGCACGTCGTCGGTGCCGGCATTGAGCCGGATGCGGCCGGCCGCCCGGGCCACCACGGCGAACTTGCTGTCCAGCAGCTGCCAGCCCGTGTCACCGACCACCCGCGGCCAGAAGTACCGCAGCTGCCGGTGGGCGGCGGCGTGAAAGGTCAGGGCCGAGACCCCGCCGACCGCCGGTCCCGTGCCCGCCGCGGCGTCGATCGCCCGCAACCGGGAGCGCATCTCCCCCGCCGCCCGCTGGGTGAACGTGACCGCCAGCACCTGGCCGGCGGCGACATGACCGCCGGCGACCAGCTGGGCGATCCGGTGAGTGATGGTGCGGGTCTTGCCCGTTCCGGCGCCCGCCAGCACACAGACCGGGCCGCGCGGAGCCAGCACGGCCTCGCGCTGCTCGTCGTCCAGCCCGGCTGTCAGTGGATCGGCGACCGTCGGCATGGCGTCCATAGTGGCTTCCCATACTGACAAGTCGCCGACGAAGGCGATGCATCGCCACGCCCGAATCGGATGCCCTGGCGTGTCGCGCCGGCGAGTCGCATCCCACTCCTCCGCATCCCGCCGCGCGGAATGCATCGTCGCCGGGCTACGTTATCGGGCTATGACGACCACTGCCCCGCTCACCGTCTACACCACCTCCTGGTGCGGCTACTGCCATCGGCTCATGACGGTGCTCAAGTCCAACGGAATTCCGTACGAGGCGGTCGACATCGAGCACGACGCGGCGGCGGCTGACTTCGTCAGCTCGGTCAACGGCGGCAACCGAACGGTCCCGACGGTGAAGTTCGCCGACGGGTCGACGCTGACCAACCCGAGCGCGGCCCAGGTGAAGGCGAAGCTGGCCGAGACCGGCAACTGAACGTCACCGTCCGGCGCCCGGGTCAGTCGATCGCGGCCCAGGATTCGATGATCACCCGAGCGATCGAAATCGACCCGGGCAGTAGGAGTTTGGACTCCGAGGAACTCGACCAATCCCCGGCCGCCAGGGCCTCGCGCACCTCATCGCGGGTGAACCACGCCGCCTCGGCGATCTCGCCGTCGTTGAACGAGAAATCCTGCGCCGGATCGCCGACGGCGTGGAAGCCGACCATCAGCGAGCGCGGGAACGGCCACGGCTGACTGCCCAGGTAGCGCACGTCGCGCACGGTCAGCCCGATCTCCTCGCGGATCTCCCGAGCCACACATCCCTCGAATGACTCACCGGCCTCGACGAATCCGGCCAGCAGCGAGAACATCCGCTCCGGCCACACCGGCTGGCGTGCCAGCACCGCGCGGTCGCCGCCGTCGTGCACCAGACAAATCACCGCCGGGTCGATGCGCGGGAACTCCTCTTGCCCGGTGACCGGGTTGACGCGTGACCAGCCCGCCCGTGCCGGGCGTGTCGGTGCGCCGTCGACCGAGCTGAACCGCGACTTCTCATGCCAATTCAGCAGCGCCACAGCCGATGACATCAGCTGGCCGCTGGTGTCGTCGAAGATCGGGCCGAGGCTGCGCAGGTTCACCACCTCGGTATGCGTGTCGGGATCCTCCGGGGCTTGCAGGGCGCCGCGGATCGCCCACACGTGGCGGCCGTCCTCGAGGCGCCCCAGAAACACCGCCTCCGACGGCGGCTTGTCGCCCAGCTCGGCGGCGGCGCCCAGCACCACGCGACCGTCGGCGACCAGCACCTGATTGCGCGAGTCCACCCGCAGCAGCGCCGCCCCGGCCCAGCCCGCGGTGGCCGCTTCGACGTCGGTGCGCAGCTGATCGGCTCGGTCGGCGCCGACGCGCGACAGCAACGGGACGCTGCGCAGCTGAAAGTCCGCGATCGCCATCAGTGCCCGACGCTTCGGATGTAGAGCAGCCGGTCGTTGGCCTCGACGGCGTCCACCTCCGGGGCATCGATGCGCCACAGGTGGCCGTCGCGCACCACGCCGAGCACGATGTCGCGCAAATGCCGCGGCGAGCCGCCGACTTCGCTCTGCTCAACCTCGCGCTCGGCGATCGCCAGGCCGGCGTCGGGGGTCAGCAGGTCCTCGATCATCTCCACGACGCTGGGCGTCGTGGTGGCCAGCCCGAGGAGGCGACCGGCGGTCGCCGACGAGACCACCACCGAGTCCGCGCCCGACTGCTGCAGCAGGTGCTGGTTTTCGGTCTCGCGGATCGAGGCGACGATCTTCGCCTTGGGCGCGATCTCGCGCGCCGTCAGCGTCGCCAGCACCGCGGTGTCGTCGCGGCTGGCGGCGACGATGATGGACGCGGCGTGCTGGGCCCCGGCCAGCCGCAGCACATCGGCCTTGGTGGCGTCGCCGTGCACGGTGACCAGGCCGGCGCTCTCGGCGTGCTCGAGCGTGCTGCGGTCGGTGTCGACGACGACGACCTCCGTCTGGATCGTTTCGTCGCCGAGGATGGCGGCGACCGCCGTTTTCCCCTTGGTGCCATAGCCGATCACGATGGTGTGGTTGCGCACTCTGCTCCTCCAACGCTGAATCTTCCACCCTTGGCGAGACCGCTCGGAGAGCACTTCGAGCGTGGTGCCGACCAGCACGGCCAGGAACGCGATCCGCAGCGTGGTGAAGATCAGGGTGTGCACCAGGCGCGCGGTTTCGGTGTACGGCGTGATGTCGCCATAGCCGGTCGTCGACAGCGAAACCGCCGAGAAATACAGGCAGTCCAAAAAAGTCAGCGGCTCGTTGCGCACATCGCGGAAACCGTCGCGGTCCAGGTAGACGATGACGGCCGCGCCGAACAGCACCACCAGGGCGATGGCCAGGCGGCGGGTGATGACGCGGATGGGACTGGCGTGCTCCTCGGGGATGCGCACCACGCTGATCAGCTGGTGACCGCGCTGGGCGGTCAGCGCTTCATCCAGACCGCTCAGCTTTCGCGACCTACCGTTGCCCACGGCGGCCCGTCATCGGCTTGATTTCCGCGCACGAGACACGCACGCGTCTTATGTAACCACGGGCACCACCTCCCCCATACTCGGGCGGCGCGGGTCACACCGGAGGCCGCCCGGATCGCTCAGCAATCCGGCCACCTCGGCGGCACCCGGCAGTTCGTCGGGGACGACGGTGGTGCGGGCGCGCACGTAGTAGAAGGCGGTGCGCACCGACGATTCCGGGACCCCGGCCAGCGCCGCCCAGGCCATCCGGTACACCGCAAGCTGGACGGCGGCCTGGCGCAGCGCCTCCGGGCCGCGCGGCGGTTCACCGGTCTTCCAGTCCACCACGGTCGCGCCGCCATCGGGGTCGGCGAACACCGCGTCGATGCGCCCGCGGACCAGGGTGTCACCGATCGGCATCTCGAACGGCACCTCGACGGCGACGGGAGTCCTTGCGGCCCACGGTGATTCGGTGAACGCTGCTTGCAGTTGCGACAATTCGGCGGTGTCGCCGACGTCGGAGTCCGCGGCCCCCGGCAGATCGCCGAGATCGAACAGGCATTCGGCGCCGTAGAACTTCTGGACCCAGGCGTGAAACGCGTTGCCCAGCAGCGCATGCGGGTCCGGCCGCGACGGCAGCCGATGCCTCAACCGCTGCGCGGCGCCCGCCGGGTCGCGCGCCAGGCCCACCAGGGAGCTGACCGACAACTGCCCGGGCAGCTGCCGGCTCGGCGGCTCGGTCAGCCGCGCACGTTCGGCCAGCAAGGCGTCGACGTCGGCGGCCCAGCCGTCGACGTCGGCGCACGGCTGGGCGGGCCCGGCGGCCAGCGCCCGGCTCACCAGCGCCGCGCCGCGCTCGACCTCGTTGCGCCGCACGGCCAGCGGGTCGGCGGGCCACACCGCTTCGATAACGTTGTCGCGTAGCGGGTTTCGCTCGCCGCCGGCGGGCGGCGGCGCCCAGTGCTCCACGGTTCCGCAGGGGTCGCCGGCCGCGGCCGCGCCGTCGATGACGTCCTTGATCTCCACCAGGAAGTCCGACGGGCCACGCGGCTTGATCCCGGTGGCGCCCCACTGGTGTCCCGATAGCAGCAGCGTGTCCTCGGCCCGGGTGATGGCGACATACAGCAATCGGCGCTCCTCGTCGACTCGCCGCTGATCGAGCTGGCGGCGGTGCTCGGAGATCTTGTCCGACAGTTGTTTTCGGTTGGTGACGTCCGAGGTGTCGAGCACCGGGATGCCCAGCGCGCCCGCGGCGGCGCGGTCGCCGCGCAGCAGCGGCGGCAGCTCCGCCGCGTCTGTGAGCCAGGTGCTCTTGGACGCGGTCGACGGGAACGTCCCGCCCGACAGGTGTGCGACCGCCACAACCTGCCATTCCAGCCCCTTCGCGGAGTGCACGGTGAGCACCTGGACGCGGTCGCGCGCGGCGGCCAAGGGGGCTGGCGCCAAACCGTTCTCGACCGTCTCGGCGGCATCCAGAAACGCCAGCAGGCCGGCCACCGAGGCGGTCGCGGACGCGTCCAGTCGCGTGGCCGCGCCGTCGGCGCGCTCGGCGTAACCGGCGACGACGTCGGCGAACGCGTCAAGGTGCTCGGTGCCGGCCCAGCCCGCTGCCACCCCCGCCGCCGCCCGGACTTCGCAGTCGACGCCCAGCACGCGGCGCACCTCGGCCACCAGGTCGGCGAGGGGATGGCCGAGGTGGGCGCGCAGGGCGTTCAGCTCGGCGGCCAGCGCGGTGATGCGCTGATATCCCGCCGCCGAATACGAGCCCGCCGGACCCGGATCGGCGATCGCGTCGGCCAGGCAGACGGTGTCGGCGTCGACGTGGGAGGGGCCGGCGGCGCGCGCGATCGCCTCGGGCGAGGGCGGCGCGGCGTCCGCCGCGCTTCCGCCGAACGCGCGCGCTCGCTGCCACAGCGCGGCGATGTCGCGGGCGCCGAGGCGCCAGCGCGCGCCGGTGAGCACCCGCATCGCCGCCGCGCCGGCCGTCGGGTCGGCGACCAGCCGCAGCATGGCCACCACCTCGGCGACCTCGGGAACCGACAGCAGCCCGGCCAGCCCGACGACCTCGACGGGAATGCCGCGCGCCCGCAACGCGTCGGCTATCGGCGCGGCGTCGGCGTTGCGCCGCACCAACACCGCGGCCGTCGGCGGGCTCACGCCGTCGGCCCGGGCCCGCCGGTAGTGGGCCTCGAGGTGGTCGGCGATCCACTCGCGTTCGGCCACCACGTCGGGCAGCAAGGCGCAGCGGACGGTGCCGGGCGGGGCGTCGGGGCGCGGGCGCAGCGCGTGCACGGCCACCGATCGCCGTCGCGCTTCGGCGGATACGGCGTTGGCGACCCGCAGGGTCCGCGGCGGATTGCGCCAGCTGGTCCGCAATTCCAGCACGGGCGCGGGGCTGCCGTCGGAGCGGGGAAAGTCGGTGGTGAACCGGGGCAGGTTGGTCGCCGAGGCCCCGCGCCAGCCGTAGATGGACTGGATGGGGTCGCCGACGGCCGTCAGCGCCAACCCGTCGTCGACCCCGCCGCCGAACAGGGCCGACAGCGCGATGCGCTGGGCGTGGCCGGTGTCCTGATACTCGTCGAGCAGCACCACCCGGTAGCGGGCGCGCAGGTCCTCGCCGACCTGGGGGAAGCTCGCCGCCAGCCGCGCCGCCGACGCCATCTGCATCCCGAAATCCATCACCTTCGCGGCGTGCATGCGCTCGTTGAGCGCATCCAGCAGTGGCACCAACTCCGCGCGCTCGGTCTGGGTGCCCAACAGCCGCAGCAACCACTGGCTGGGCCCGCGCTCCCGCTGATAGGGACCAGCGGGCAGGGCATGGACGAGCCGCTCCAGCTCCACGTGGGTGTCGCGCAGCTGGCCGGTGTCGACGAGGTGTTCGGCCAGCTGCCCCCACAGCCGCAACACCATCGAAGTGACCGCGGAAGGGGTCTTGTCGGTGTGCAGCTCGCCGCGGTACCCGTTGACGACGTCGAAAGCCAGCTGCCACAGCTCGGTTTCGCTGAGCAACCGGGTGTCGGGCTCGACGGGCAGCAGCAGCCCGTAGTCGCGCAGCAACGAGCCTGCGAACGCGTGGTAGGTGCTGATCACCGGCGCGCCCTCGGGCTCGGCGGCATTGCCGGCGGGGCCCGTCGCGCCCAGGCCGACGCCGGCCAACCGGGCCAGCCTGGACCGGACCCGGCGCAGCAGCTGGCCGGCGGCCTTGCGGGTGAACGTCAGCCCCAGCACCTGCGCGGGTTCGGCGTAGCCGTTGGCGATCAGCCACACCACCCGCGCGGCCATCGTCTCGGTCTTACCGGCGCCGGCACCGGCGATGACGACCAGCGGCCCCGGCGGCGCGGCGATGACCGCGGACTGTTCCTCGGTCGGCGGGAAAAGGCCTAGCGCACAAGCCAATTCACTCGGGCTGTAGCGGGCCTTCATCGGGCCGCCCCGTCGGTGTGCGCCGGACAGCACGGCCGGATGGGGCAGTGCGTGCACCCGTCGTTGCGCCGCGCGACGAACTGCGGGCCGGCCGTCGCGTCCGCCGCTCGCCGGATGACCTGTCGCCATTCGTCGCCGCCGGCCGCCGTGAGCGGGTCCTGTTCCCGTTCGACGGCCCCCGCCGCACCGGTCTTGCCGACGTAAACCAGCCGCGCCCCACCGGGTTCCACAGTGTCGCCGCCGGAGACCACCAGGCCTTCGGCCACCGCCAGCTGATACATCGCCAGCTGGGCGTGTTGTTGGGCGTCGTCCTTGCTGACCGGGGACTTGCCGGTCTTGACGTCGACGATCACCAGCCGGCCGGCGGCGTCGCGCTCCAGCCGGTCGACGCGGCCGCGCAACCGAACCTGTTCCCCGTCACCGGTTTCCAGGGTTCCGTCGATCTCGACCTCGACGCCGACCTCGGTGAGCGCGCCGCGGCTCTGGCTTCGCCACTCGATGAACGCCTCGAGCATCGCGCGGTGACGGGCCAGCTCGTTGTGCGAATGCCATTGCGCCTCAATGGGTAGATGCTGCCAGGCGCGCTCCAGCTCGGCCACCAGTTCCGATTCGCTCCGGTGCGGTTCGGCGATCAGCGCGTGCACCACCGAGCCGATGGTGGACCGCAGATCGCGTGGGTTGGTTCCGCCGTGCCGTTCGGCCAGCCAGCGCAGCGGGCAGTCGGTCAGTGTCTGCAGGGTCGACGGGGTCAGCGTGACGACGCCGTCACCGCCCCCCAGCGGTTCACCGGTGCTCACCGGGGTCAGGCCGTGCCAGCCGACCGGATCGGCGCCGGGCACCCCGGCTTTGGCCAACCGGGCCAATTGTGTTGCCGCGCAATCGCGGGCGAGCTCGTCCACCGCCCCGTCAGGGGCGCAGACCACGCCACGCAGGCGGCCCACCAGCGCGGCCGCCGACAGCACTCGCGGCGCCGAAACAGGTTGCAGCGCAGCCCCATCCACGTCCTCGTCGGCCCACTGCGCGATGTCGTAGAAGAACGGCGACGGCAGCGTGGCCGCGTGGTCCGCCCCGCCGGTGTCGCTGTCGACGGCCGTCACCAGCAGTCGCCGGCGGGCCCGGCCCATCGCCGCCACCAGCAACCGGCGCTCCTCGGCCACCAGGGGCGCGCGCAACGAGGCGTCCGCGGTGACCCCGTCCAGCTCGTCGAGCAGCCGCTGGGTGGCCAGCACACCGCCGCGCGGAACGGTGTTGGGCCACAACCCATCCTGCAATCCGGCGATGACCACGAAATCCCATTCGTGTCCCAGCGCGGCGTGCGCGCTGAGCACCCTGACCTGCTCGGCCGTGGCAATTGGCTCGGGGCCGGCGCTCGGCAGCTGCAGCGCGGCGACGTGCTCGACCAGGCCGCGCAACGACGCGCCCGAGGTGCGCGACACGTAGTCGTCGGTGATGTCGAACAACGCGGTCACCGACTCGAGATCCCTGGCGGCCTGGGCGGCCCCGGGGCCACCGCGCTCGCTGACCGACAGCCAGCGGCGCTGCAGCCCCGACCGGTGCCAGGCGGCCCACAGGGTGTAGCGCGGGTCTTGACCGGCGTCGTGGCACCGCGCGGCCGCATCCAGCACCGCGCGGACCTTGCGCAGCGAACGGAACTGCGGACCCGGCGGCACGGCGCCCGACAGCGCCTCGACCACCAGCTCGGCGAAATCGCCCGGCGGGCGATCGGGGTTGGCGCGCTGCAGTGTTCGGCGCAGCTGGCGCAGCGACACCGGGTCGACCCGACCGATGGGGCCGGTCAGCAACGCCAGCGCGCGCGCTCCGTCCAGCCCGTCGGCGGCGGCCGACAGCACGGTCAGCAACGCGCGCACCGCCGGCTCCTCGGCCAACGGCCCGATGGTGGCGGCCGCGGCCACCGGCACCGCGGCGGCGGCCAGCGCGCGCGGCAACCGCGTGCCGGCCCGCGGCACCGACCGCACGATGACCGCCATCTGCGACCAGGGCACACCGTCGACGAGGTGCGCCCGTCGCAGCGCGTCGGCGATCGCCGCCGCCTCGGCGTGCGCCGAGGCGGCCAGCCGCACCGTGACCGACCCCTCCCCCGCCCCGGCGCCGTCGATCCGGCGGCCGGCGGCGCCGCCGGGCAACCGGGCGGCGATGCCGCTGACGGCGCGGGCCACGGCGGGCGCGCAGCGATGCGACGTCGTCAACGTCACCGTCGGGGCGTCGCCGTTGAGCAGCCCGGCCGGTTCGCCGCCCCGGAAGCCGAACACCGCCTGGTTGGGGTCACCGGCGACCAGCGCCAGCTCCGCGCCCGCCGCCAGCACGCGAACCAGGCGCGCCGCCTGAGGGTCGAGCTGTTGGGCGTCGTCGACCAGCAGGACGCGGATCCGGCCGCGTTCGGACGCCAGCAGCTCGGGATCGACGGCGAACGCCTCGAGCGCCGCGCCCACCAATTCGGCGGCGCCCAGCGCGGGGGCCTTTGCCTCCGGCGCCGCCGTGCCGACCGCCGCGCGCAGCAACATCACCTGTTCGTACTGGCGCGCGAACTGACCGGCGGCCGTCCATTCCGGCCGGCGGCAACGACGGCCCAGCCGCTCCAGTTCCTGGGGCTCGACACCGCGTTCGGCACAGCGGGCCAACAGGTTTCGCAGTTCGGTGGCGAACCCCGCGGTGCTCAGCGCCGGCCGCAGCTGCGCCGGCCATGCGGCGGCCGCGCGTGGCCCGTCGTCGAGGTCTCCGGCCAGCAGTTCCCGGATGATGGCGTCCTGTTCGGCGCTGGTGACCAGCCGCGGGGGGGCATCACCGGCGCGCTCGGCGGCACGCCGCAAGACCGCGTAGGCGTACCCGTGCACGGTCCGCACCAGCGGTTCGCTGACGGCGACCCGGCCCGGACCGCTCGGTCGCGAGCGCAGCAACGCCGTCGTCAACGCGCTGCGCTCGGCCATCCCGAGCCGACCGGAACCCGTAAGCAGCAGAACCGATTCCGGGGCCATCCCGGCGTCGATCTGGGCGACCGCGGCGTCGACCAGCAGGCTGCTCTTCCCGGTGCCGGGGCCGCCCAACACGCGAACGAAACCACGCGCACCGGGCGCCAGCAGAGCGCTCGCGTCGGCCTGCCACGTGTATGCCATGGCTGCATGCAATCACCAGGGTGTGACAAGTGGACCCGGCCGGCGCCGACCCGGCCTCGTACCCTGGAAGCCGGAGCAGCGCGAAGAATGGTCTCGACGCACGGAAGGAGGGGTGAAAGACCATGACGGACGACGAACACGGCTTTCCCACCGACGAGGCGCCCGAAGGCGACGCGGTGGAGCAACTGCGGCCCGCCGATTCCGACGACGAGGCCGGCCTGGACACCGATTACGTGAGCGCCCGGGACCGCGAAGCCAACGAAGCCGACGTGATCGAGCAGGCCTACGTGGTGTCCGCGGACGACGATCGGGACGACGATCGCTGAGGACCGACCCCTGAGGACCGCCCGCGACGCGGCTGGCACCATCGACGGGTGACCGCTGAGTTGTACGTCCACCGCTACGGCCCGCCAGGCCCGGCGCGGATATTGGCGCTGCACGGGTTGACGGGGCACGGGCAGCGTTGGCAGCAGCTTTCGGGCTTGCTGCCCGAGATCGGGCTGGCCGCACCGGATCTGCTCGGCCACGGCCGGTCCTCGTGGGCGGCGCCGTGGACCATCGACGCCAACATCTCCGCACTGGCCGCCCTCCTCGACGACCAGGCGGGCACGCCCGTGGTGGTGGTCGGCCACTCGTTCGGCGCAGGCCTCGCCATGCACCTGGCCGCGGCCCGCCCGAACCGGGTGGCGGGGCTGCTGCTGCTGGATCCGGCGATCGGATTGGACGGCGCGTGGATGCGCGACATCGCCGAGGCCATGTTGTCCTCGCCCGACTATCCGGACGCGGAGGAAGCGCGCATGGAAAAGGTGCACGGCTCGTGGTCGGATGTCGAGCCCGCACTGCTCGACGCCGAGCTCGACGAGCATCTGATCGCGCTGCCCAACGGCCGCTATGGCTGGCGCATCAGCCTGCCCGCGATGATGGCGTACTGGAGCGAGCTCGCCCGCGACGCCGTGCTGCCCCCGGCGCAGACGCCGACGATCCTGGTGCGCGCCAAGCGAACATCGCCGCCCTACGTCACCGACGAACTCGTCGCGGGCCTTGCGCAGCGGCTGGGATCGCGTTTCCGGCTACTGGATTTCGACTGCAACCACATGGTGCCCTACGCCAAGCCCGACGAAGTCGCCGCGCTGGCCCGCGAGTTGCTGGAAGCCCGCTGACCGTGGCGCCGGTGACCGACGATCAAGTCGAGCGGGTGCGGGCGCTGGTCGCCGCCATCCCGTCCGGCAGGGTGGCCACCTACGGCGACATCGCCTCCGTCGCAGGGCTTTCCAGCCCGCGGATCGTCGGCTGGATCATGCGGACCGACTCCTCGGACCTCCCGTGGCACCGGGTGATCACCGCATCCGGCCGCCCGGCGCGCCACCTGACCACCCGCCAGCTGGAGCTGCTGCGCGCCGAGGGCGTGCTCGCCCACGACGGCAGGATCGCGCTGGGCGAGGTTCGTTACGAATTCCCCGACGGGGTTTAGTGGCGGGACGCCACGCGGCTAGAGCACCAATCGGACCAGCGCCGCGGTGCGGGCCAGCCCGGGGAACGCCTCGGCGGTGGACCGCGGGTGCAGCGCGTGGACCGCAAGGCGAAACATCAACGCCCGCAACAACATCTGCGGCCATTCCGGCAGCGCGTTCCAGCGTTCGATGAGTCCGTCGTCGGCCTCGCCCCAGGACAACGCGTCGATGACGGCCACGCCCGCCGCCCACGACGCGGGCCGCCAGTACGGGGTGATGTCGGTGATGCCCGGCGCCGCGGTGCCCACGAAAAGCACTGTGCCGTAAAGGTCCCCGTGGACCAGCTGGTTGGGACTCTTGGTCGGCTTGCGCAACGTGGCGAGCTGGTTGAGCAGCTCCACCGAGCGCTCGGCGTCCGCGGTCGCCGGGGCCACCCGCGCGCCGGGCGGCACCGAGGCCAGCGGCCGTTCCTCCCACGCCGCGCGGTCGGCGGCGATGAAGATGTCGACGTCCCCCCAGGGCGCCGTGGGGCCCTGGGTCAGAAAGCGGGGGCGCTCCAATTTGCCCGTCGCCTCGTGCAGGCGCACCGCCGCCGAGACGACCTCGTCGTGGCGGGGCTCCGGTGTCCCGGCGACGAAGGTGTCCGCCCGCCACCCGGAAACGACGTAGCGCCCGTCGGTGGAACGGACCGGACGGGCCAGCCGGACCCCGTCGACGAACAACGTCTCGCGGACCCGCGCGGACCACGACGCCCGGGCGTTGTCGGCCACCAGCGACAGGACGACTTCGCCGCACCGCCAGCCGCCCTCCCAGCTGGCGCCCAGATAGACGGGTTTGACGCCGGCCAAGCCGAACGCCGACAGCACATGGTCCGGCGGTGGCTCGACTGTCACACCGGTACTCTAATCGAGTCCAACAGCGGCGAAGCTCAGTACAGGACCATGTCGGGCTGTATCTGCTGCGCCCAGGCCACAATTCCGCCCTGCAGATGCACCGCATCGGCGAATCCCGCCTGCTTCAGCGCCGCCAGCGCCTGCGCCGAGCGCACGCCCGTTTTGCAATACAGCACCGGCATGCGGTCCCGCGGCAGCTTTGCCAGGCCCTCACCGGAGTTGATCGAGGACTGCGGGATCAGCTGCGCCCCGTCGATGTGCACGATGTCGAACTCCACGGGCTCGCGGACGTCGATCAGGGCCAGCTCCTTGCCGGAATCCAGCAGCTCACGCAGCTCCCGCGGGGTGATGGCGGAGTCGCCGTCGCCGCCGGCTGAGGGGCCGGCCACCGCGCCGCACAACTGCTCGTAGTCGACGAGCTCGGTGATCTTCGGCCGCGACGCGTCGGACGGATCCCGGCGAATCGCGATGGTGCGATAGGTCATTTGCAGCGCGTCGTAGATCATCAACCGGCCCAACAGCGATTCGCCGATGCCGGTGATGAGTTTGATCACCTCGGTGCTCATCACCGAGGCGACCGAGGCGCAGACGATGCCCAGCACGCCGCCTTCGGCGCACGACGGAACGGTGCCGGGCGGCGGGGGTTCCGGGTAGAGATCGCGGTAGTTGAGGCCGCGCCCATCCGGCGCATCCTCCCAGCACACCGAGATCTGCCCCTCGAATTGGGAGATCGACCCCCACACGTACGGCTTTTTCGCCAGCACCGCGGCGTCGTTGATCAGGTACCGGGTGGCGAAGTTGTCGGTGCCGTCCACGATCAGGTCGTAGCGGCCGAACAACTCGACGGCGTTCGTCGAGTCCAGGCGCACCTCGTGCAGGCGCACGTCGACGAGCGGGTTGATCGCGGCCATCGACTCCCGCGCCGAGACGGCCTTGGGACGGCCGACGTCGGCCACGCCGTGAATGATCTGGCGGTGCAGGTTCGATTCCTCGACCACGTCGAATTCGACGATGCCGATCGTGCCCACGCCGGCCGCGGCCAGGTAGAGCAAGGTGGGCGCCCCCAGCCCGCCGGCACCGATCACCAGCACCCGGGCGTTCTTGAGCCGCTTCTGCCCGTCGACGCCCAGGCCGGGAATGATCAGGTGGCGGCTGTAGCGCGCCACCTCGTCTCCGGTCAGGTGGTCTGCGGGTGCCACCAGAGGCGGCAACGACGACACGGACACCATCTCCTCGGTTCGGCTTCGCGGTTCGGCTTCTCAAACCATCACAGCAGCCCGCCGGGACGACGGCAACGAGACGCTGCGCGCATCGTAGGGGGGCTGGGCCCGGCTAGGCGATCGGGTACGGCCAGGGGTTGAAGCGGCAGGTCTTCCCGTCGGCCTTGACGGTGTCCGGGTCGAATTGCGCGGCGTCGTTGTTGGACGTGGAGAACGTCTGCTGCATCATCACCGGCGCCAGGGCGCCCTGCTGCTCGCAGGCCTCGTGGTGCAGGTATCCGATGGCGTGGCCCACCTCGTGGTTGATCACGTACTGCCGGTACGAACCGATGTCCCCTTCGAACGGCACGGCGCCGCGCACCCAGCGCGCCTCGTTGATGAAGACCCGGGCCTCGCGGCTGGCGCCGAAAACCGGGTTGTAGCAGGAGGTCTCCAGCCGGAATTCGTAGCCGCACCCCTCCCGCACCGTCACCGGCGACACCAGCGAGATCCGAAAGTCGGGTTTTGCCCCGGCGGCGCCGTCGACCCGGATGAAGGCGAACTGCGGGTTGTGCGTCCAGCCCTTCGGATTGGCGAGCGTCTGGTCGACCATCTGGGCGAATGCTTCGTCGCCGCCGAACATCGTCGGGTCGATGCCGTTCTCCACCTCGACCGTGTACCGGAACACCTTGGCGGTGCCCTGCCCGATCTGGGGCGTCGTCCCCGGCACCACGTGCCACGTCTTGTCGCCCGCTTCGGTGAAGGGGCCGCCGTCCGGCAACGTCCCGGCCGGCAGGTTGGCGTCGAACGCGGCGAGGCCACGCGGCGGCGCGTCGATGATCGTGGTGCCCACCGCGCCGATCGCGGGCGGACTCTCGATGGGCTGACTCGCCGTCGGCTTCGACGCGCCGGCGCCGGTCACCGTCTGATACATGACCACGGCCGTCAGCACCGCCAGCACGGGCAGCGCGTACGCGCGCCAGCCGTAGGTGGAGACGAACCGCCCCAGCCACGTTTGTTTGCGCCACTGCCGCTGCCGCCCACGGTCGGCCCGCGCGCGCCCGGCTTCCGGGGCGGCCAGCGGATCACGCAGCGCCCGCAGCGGTTCGCGCCACTCGTCGCGGAGCATCGGCACGCGACCGGTGCTGCGCGGGGGCCGCTGCGACGTCATTTTCCCAGGATTACACAGCGCACCAGCCGCGCCGACCGTGGCGCGCCCGAATCCCCCGCCCGACACCGCTTCTGCCAGGGCGACAACCGCGATGGCGGCAGGTCCAACCCCGCGGGTAGTAAGGTCTTTTAACGAGCTGCGAGCGGCTGGCCCCGGTGAACCGACGGTCGGCCGCCGACAATCAGATGAGGACTCGATGAGCGAACTCGCCAAGATGCCGGCACGGCGTGCCGTCAGATCGGCCGACCGCGGCCGGCCGGCGGACGGTGCCGGGGCTACCAACCGGCGAGGAAACCGGCTACCCCGCGATGAGCGCCGCGGCCAGCTGCTCATCGTCGCCAGCGACGTCTTCGTCGACCGCGGCTACCACGCGGCCGGCATGGACGAAATCGCCGATCGGGCCGGGGTCAGCAAACCCGTTCTCTACCAACACTTTACGAGCAAGCTCGAGCTGTACCTCGCGGTGCTGGCGCGGCACGTGGAAAACCTGGTCTCCGGCGTTCAGCAGGCGCTGAGCGCCACCAAGGACAACCGCCGGCGGTTGCACGCCGCGGTTCAGGCGTTTTTCGATTTCATCGAGCACGACAGCCAGGGTTACCGGCTGATCTTCGAGAACGACTACGTCACCGAACCCGAGGTGGCCGCCCAGGTGCGCGTGGCGACCGAATCCTGCATCGACGCGGTGTTCGCGTTGATCAGCGAGGATTCCGGGCTGGACCCGCACCGCGCGCGGATGATCGCCGTCGGGCTGGTCGGCATCAGCGTCGACTGCGCCAGGTACTGGCTCGACTCCGACCGCCCGATCTCCAAGGCGGACGCCGTCGAGGGCACCGTCCAGTTCGCCTGGGGCGGACTGTCACACGTGCCGCTGACCCGGTCCTAACGCCCCTTGCCGGCGTGTTTCCCGGCTTCGATTTCGGCACCGATCCCGAAGCCGACCCGTCGCGCGTCGGCGACGCCGATCTCGACGTAGGCGATCTTGGTGGTGTGGATCAGGTAGCGACGGCCCCGCTCGTCGCTCAGTCGCAGCAGACCCGATCCCTCGCTGAGCGCGGCACTGACCAGTTCTTCGACTTCGGCGGGTGTCTGGTCGCTGGCGAGGACCAACTCGCGCGGACTATCCGTGATCCCGATCTTGACCTCCACGGTCACCCCTTCCGTAGGTATATGAAGTCTTGCGCGGGCGGCGACGTCCCAGCCCTGTCAGCAGCAGGCTAGTGGACGCGGCCGACCCCCACCCCGTCGCGTCCCCACACTTCGCGGTCAGCGAAACTTCGGTCGCGCGCCGATAACGATTCGCTTGCAGGTTGTCACACACACCCGCGCGATACCCGATCCGTGCTTTCACATGGCTAACTTCGGCCCCATGGGTACCACATTGCCGCACCTCGACGACCGGATCCGGAGCTACCCGGACGACGACGCTGACGACTGCGACACCGACCCCTACCTGCACGCCGACTACAACTGGACGGGCTGGCCGAGCGACTCGCGCTGGCGGCCCGCGACGGCGATCCTCGGCGCGGTGGTGGCCGTCGGCGCCATCGCCACCGCCGTCATCATCAACAGCGGCGACAGCGCCTCCACCAAGGCCACGCTGGGAGCGCCGGCTCCCCACCCGGTGACCTCAGCGCCCGCGACCACCAAGGCGTCCGCGCCACCGAACCCCTCACGCGTGGCCCAGTTGCCGCCGGAGACCGTGACGACCGTCACCACACCGAGCGCCGCGCCGAGTACCCCGGCGGCCCAAACACCCACGGCCGCACCGCCTCTCGCGCCGCCGCCGCCGACGGCCACGCTGAACCCGCGTACCGTCGTCTACAGCGTGAGCGGGACCAAGCAGCTGCTGGACCTGGTGAACGTCGTCTACACCGACGCGCGCGGCGTCCCGCAGAGCGAGTTCAACGTGTCGCTGCCGTGGTCGAAGGTGGTGGTCCTGAATCCCGGGGTGCAGACCGAATCCGTGGTCGCGACCAGCTTCTACGGCCAGCTCAGCTGCTCGGTCTTCAACGCCGCCGGCCAGCGGGTCATGGCGTCGGCCGCCCCTTCGAACATGGCGACCTGCTCACACTGAGTGACCTGCGGGTCAGCTCAGGCCCAATTCGTGCATGCGGCGGTCGTGCGTCTTCTGCAACCGATCGAAGAACGCGTTGAGCTGGCCCAGCCCGCCGGCGCCCGACATCACCAGGTCGACGAGTTCGTCGTGGTCGGCCAGCAGGTACTGGGCCTGGGTGATCGCCTCGCCGAACAGGCGGCGTGACCACAGCGCCAGCCGGCTGCGCTGTTTGCCGCTGGACGTGACGGCCGCGCGCACCTCGGCGACGACGAACTGCGAGTGCCCGGTCTCCGCCAGCGCCCCCCGCACCACGTCGGCGACCTCGTCGGGCAGCCCGTCGGCGATCTCCAGATACAGATCGGCGGCCAGGGCGTCGCCGACATACGTCTTCACCAAAGCTTCCAGCCACGTGCTGGGCATCGTCAGGCGGTGGTAGTTCTCCAGCGCCGACACGTACTTCGACATCGCCGGCACCACGTCGACGCCGCGGCTTTCCAGCGCGTCGCGCAGCTGCTCATAGTGCTGCATCTCGGCGGCGGCCATGCTCGCCATTGAGATCCGTCCGCGCAGGTCAGGCGCCATCCGCGCCTCGTCGGTGAGCCGGTAGAACGCGGCGATCTCACCGTAGGCCAAGACCGCGAACAACTCGTTGACCCCGGGGTGATCGGCCGACAGTCGTGGGGCAGCCGGTTCGTCCACTTGGTCGGTGGAAGAGGGCTGGTAAGAGGGCCGGGTCATGGCAACACTGTAGTCGGCGGGCTTGGCGCAACATGGGGCCAGCGTTCGACCAGCTATCATGTAGCTAGATGGCGGCTGTATTTGTGCCAATGTTCTTCCCACGCCGCTATCGGCGAAATGTGCGTGCACAGCAGGCCCGCCCGGGCTGGGACCACCCAGACTGAGCCGGAGCCCGCGACTCGGCGACGTATTCGGAGTCGGAACTCGTGCGCGCGTGACCGCGACAGAGAAACACCGACTCAATCCGATACGTCCCGAGAGGCTACCTACCCACGCATGACCACACTGACCAGCACAACTGAACTGACCTTTGCTCAACTCGGCGTCCGCGACGAAGTCGTGCGGGCGCTCTCCGAAAAAGGGATCGAAAGCCCTTTTGCCATCCAGGAGCTGACCCTGCCGCTGGCGCTCGCCGGCGACGATCTGATCGGCCAGGCCCGCACCGGCATGGGCAAGACCTTCGCCTTCGGGGTGCCGCTGCTGCAGCGCATCACGTCCGGCTCCGCCGAGCGGCCCCTCAACGGCACACCGCGCGCGCTGATCGTGGTGCCCACCCGCGAGCTGTGCCTGCAGGTGACCGATGACCTGGCGCTCGCGGCCAAGCATCTGACCGCCGACGGCGGCCGACGGCTCTCGGTGGTTTCTATTTACGGCGGCCGTCCCTACGAGACGCAGATCGAGGCGCTGCGCGCCGGCGCCGACGTCGTGGTGGGCACCCCGGGCCGGCTGCTCGACCTGAGCCAGCAGGGTCACCTGCAGCTCGGTGGGCTCTCGGTGCTGGTGCTCGACGAGGCCGACGAGATGCTCGACCTCGGCTTTTTGCCCGACATCGAGCGCATCCTGCGCCAGATCCCCGTCGCCCGGCAGTCGATGCTGTTCTCCGCGACGATGCCGGACCCGATCATCACGCTGGCCCGCACCTTCATGAACCAGCCCACCCACATCCGGGCGGAGGCGCCGCACTCGGCGGCCACCCACGACACCACCGCCCAGTACGCCTACCGGGCCCACGCCCTGGACAAGGTGGAGCTGGTCAGCCGGATCCTGCAGGCCGAGGGCCGCGGCGCCACGATGATCTTCACCCGCACCAAGCGCACCGCGCAGAAGGTCGCCGACGAGTTGGCCGAGCGCGGTTTCGCGGTGGGCGCCGTCCACGGCGACCTCGGACAGGTGGCGCGCGAGAAGGCGCTCAAGGCTTTCCGGACCGGCGACATCGACGTGCTGGTGGCCACCGACGTGGCCGCCCGCGGCATCGACATCGATGACGTCACCCACGTCATCAACTACCAGATCCCCGAGGACGAGCAGGCCTACGTGCACCGCATCGGTCGCACCGGCCGCGCCGGCAAGACCGGCGTCGCCGTCACCCTGGTGGACTGGGACGAGCTCACCCGCTGGGCGCTGATCGACAAGGCGCTGGGGCTGGACAACCCCGAACCCGCCGAGACCTACTCCAGCTCGCCGCACCTGTACGAGGAGCTGAGCATCCCCGCCGAGGCCGGGGGCACGGTGGGCGCGGCCCGCAAGGCGCAGGGCGCGCGCCGCACCGCCGAGCGCGCGGCCCAGAAGCCGGGACAGAAATCGGAGAAGACCGCGCGCCGGTCCGGGACGCGGCGGCGCACCCGCGGTGGCCAGCCGGTCAGCGGGCACCCGTCGGGCAACGGCGCCGCGAGCAGCAACGGTGAGGCGACCGCGGAAACGCCGGCCGGCTCGCCGCCGGGGAACCCCGGCTCCAGCCGTCGCCGCCGTCGGCGCCGCAAGCCGGCGGAAGCCTCCGCCGCGGCCCCCACCGCGCAAACCAACTAACGCACCGCGCCCCGCATGGTCAGACCCGAGCGCCGGACCAAGCGCGACATCCTGGCCGCCGCGGCCATCGCGGTCGTCGTCGCCGTGGCCGCGGCCCTGATCTGGTGGACCAGCGACGCGCGGGCGACCAGCAGCCGACCGGCCGCCGTCCCGGCACCCAACCCGAGCCCGGCCCGGCAGGTGCCGGCCGGCCTGAAACAGCTGTGGACCGCCGCCAGTCCGGCCACCACCGAGCCGGTCGTGGTGGGCGGCGTGGTCGTCACCGGTGCGGGCGTCCGGATCGACGGGCGCGATGCCGGCACGGGCCAGTCCCGCTGGAGCTACGCCCGCGACACCGCCCTCTGCGGAGTCTCCTGGCTGTACCGCTACGCCGTCGGGGTTTATCGGGACGATCGCGGCTGCGGGCAGGTGAGCACCCTGGACGGCTCCACCGGCCGCCGCGGCCCCGCCCGCAGCGGCTACGCCGACCCGCGGGTGCGGCTCTCCTCCGACGGCATGACGGTGTTGTCGGTAGGCGACACCCACCTGGAGCTGTGGCGCTCGGACATGGTGCGCATGGTGGCCTACGGCGAGACCGACGCCCGGGTGAAGCCGTCGGCGCGGGGCCTGCACTCCGGCTGCAAGCTGATCTCGGCCGCGGCCAGCTCGACCGCCGTCTCGGTGCTGGAGAGCTGCGCGAACCAGGCCGACCTGCGCCTGGTGCTGCTCCGGCCCGGCAAGGACGACGACGAACCCCAACAACACATCGTGGCCGAGCCGGGGATCGCGCCCGATTCGGGCGCCCGGGTGCTGGCCGTCCGGGACAACGCCACCGCGGTGTACCTGCCCGCGCCCCAGCCCCGGATGGACGTGATCGACGAAACCGGCGCCACCGTGGCGAGCACCCTGCTGCCCAAGCCGCCGTCGCGCGCGGCGGCGGTCTCCCACGCCGGCAGCCTGCTGACCTGGTGGACCGGCGATTCGCTGATGGTTTTCGACGTGAACACCCTGGCGCTGCGCTACACCATCGCCGCGGGCGACAAGGCGGCGCCGTTGGGGCCGGGAGTGATGATGGCGGGTCGGCTGCTGGTGCCCGTCACCGGCGCGATCGGCGTCTACGACCCGGTCAGCGGCGTCGGCGAGCGCTACATTCCGGTGGACCGCACGGCGAGTGCCCCGCCACCGGGAGCGGCGGTGATCCCCGCCGTGTCGGGTTCTCGGATCTTCGAGCAGCGCGGCGACACCGTGGTCGCCCTGGGCTGAACGCTCAGGTTGCCGCGGCAGTTCAGCACGCGCCCGGCTCACGCCGCCCGCGGTGGGAACTACACCTCGACGGCGAACGTCGGCAGTGGCTTACCGCTCTTCCAGTGCTTGAGCAGCGCCGCCGCCAGCTCGCCGTAGGCCGACGCGCCCTTGTTCTTGCGGCCCGCCATCACCGACGAACCCGAGGCGCTGGCCTCCGCGAAACGCACCGTGCGCGGAATCGGCGGGGCCAGCACCGGCAGGCTGTAGCGGTCGGCGACGTCGAGCAGCACGTCGCGGGTGTGGGTGGTGCGCGAGTCGTACAGCGTCGGCAAGGCGCCGAGCAGGCGCAGCTCCGGGTTGGTGATCTGCTGGACATCGGCGACGGTGCGCAGGAACTGGCCGACGCCGCGATGCGCGAGCGTCTCGCACTGCAGCGGCACGATGACCTCGTCGGCGGCGGTCAGCCCGTTGAGGGTGAGCACGCCCAGCGACGGCGGGCAGTCGATGATCACCACGTCGAAGTCGTCGCCGAGCTTGGCCAGCGCGCGCTTGAGCGCGTATTCGCGGCCCGCCCGCATCAGCAGCATCGCCTCGGCCCCCGCCAGGTCAATGTTGGCCGGTAGCAGCGCCATTCCCTCCGCCGTCTCGACCAGCGCGGCGTTGGGCTCGACCTCGCCGAGCAACACCTCGTGCACGGACACCGGGAGTTTGTCGGGGTCTTGGCCCAGCGAGAAGGTCAGGCAGCCCTGCGGGTCGAGGTCGACCAGCAGCACCCGCTTCTTCTCCTCCACCATCGCCGCCCCCAGCGAGGCAACGGTGGTCGTCTTGGCGACGCCACCCTTCTGGTTGGCCACCGCCAATACCCGGGTCCTACTCACCAGCCGCCCGCCCCTCCGCATCGCCGCGCGTTCACAGTGCCATCCTGGCATGTTCGTCCACCATGCGCTTGGGCCCAGCGGCCACCGCATGTCGTCCGGCAGAATCATTCGGTATGGGCTTGCACGATCACCGTTTGGTGCTGCTGCGCCACGGCGAGACCGAGTGGTCGAAATCCGGCCAGCACACCGGCCGCACCGAGGTCGAGCTGACCGACGCCGGCCGGGAACAGGCGCAGCTGGCCGGCAGGGCGCTGGGTGAACTGAAACTTGTTGACCCGCTGGTGATCAGCAGCCCGCGGCGACGCTCGCTGGTCACCGCGGAGCTGGCCGGGTTGTCCATCGACGAGGTGACAGAACAGCTCGCGGAGTGGGACTACGGCTCCTATGAGGGCATGACCACCGAACAGATCCGGGAGTCGGTGCCCGACTGGCTGGTGTGGACGCACGGATGCCCCGGCGGTGAGAGCGTCGCGCAGGTCAGCGAGCGGGCCGACGCCGCGGTCACGACGGCGCTGCGGCACATGGAGTCGCGCGACGTGGTCTTCGTCAGCCATGGCCACTTCTCCCGCGCGGTGATCACCCGCTGGGTCGAACTGCCGCTGGTCGAGGGCAGCCGCTTCGGCATGATCACCGCCTCGATCGCGGTCTGCGGGTTCGAGCACGGGGTGCGGCAGTTGCGGGCGCTCGGGTTGACGGGACA
>NZ_JAEKMI010000059.1 GCF_020217485.1 Mycobacterium sp. WUMAC-067
GCATTAATCTCGCCGTGGCGTTACGCCCGCGGAGCTCAGGGCAATCGGTCACAGACCGATGTAGACCGCCTTGGTGTTGAAGTAGGCCTCGATGCCCTTGCGGCCGCGCTCGCCGCCCCATCCTGACTGCTTGTGGCCGCTGATCGGCATCGACGGGTCCGCCGCGAGTGAGGAGTTCACCCAAACCTGGCCCGCGCGAAGCTCATTCACCATACGGTGGGCGCGGGAGAGGTTCTCGGTCCAGATGGAGCCGGCCAGCCCGTAGTGCGTGTCGTTCGCGGCGGCGATTACCTCGTCCTCGTCGTCGAACGGGATCACACAACCGACCGGCCCGAAGATCTCCTCCTTGATGAGCCGCATGTCGGGTGTGGTGTTGGTGATGATCGTCGCCTCGTAGAAGTAGCCCTTGCGGTCCATCGGCTTGCCGCCGGTGATCACCTGCGCGCCGCCGGCCACGCCGTCGTTCACGATGCCTTCCACCCGCTTGCGCTGCTTGTCGCTGATCAGCGGCCCCAACACCGAATCGGGATCCTCGCTGCCGCCCATCGGCAGCATCTGGGCGAACTCGGCGAGGCGCTGCACCACCTCGTCGTAGATGCCGCGCTGGACGTAGATGCGCGACGTGCACGAGCAGTTTTGCCCCGAACCGGCGAGCAGGCCCATGCCCGCCCCCAAGATCGCCTTGTCGAGATTGGCGTCGTCGAACATGATCAGCGGCGACTTGCCGCCGAGCTCGAGCGTCAGCCGCTTGAGGTTGCCGGCGGCCGCCTTGACGATCAGCCGCCCGACCTCCGTCGACCCGGTGAACGAGATCTTGTCGACGTCCGGGTGCGCGGTGAGCGCGGCGCCCGTCGTCTCGCCGTAGCCGGTGATGACGTTCAGGACGCCGTCGGGCAGGCCCGCCTCGCGGAAGATCTCCTCGAGCTTCAGCGCGGTCAACGGCGTCTCTTCGGCGGGCTTGAGCACGGCGCTGCAGCCGGCCGCGAGGGCGGGCGCGACCTTGAGCATCGCGACGAAAAACGGCCCGTTCCAAGGGATGATGAGCCCGACGACGCCGACCGGCTCGAGCTGGGTGAAGGTGTGGTAAGTCTCCCAGGTGCCGAGCAGGCCGTCGGACACCAGATTTGCCGACTCGCCGTGGATCTTGCCGACCCAGCCGGCGTAGTACTTCAGCATGTCGACCGACACCGGGATGATGTGCCGCGCGGCGGTCAGGTTCATGCCGTTGTCTTGGCCCTCGAGCGCGGCGAGCTCGTCGGTGCGTTCCTCGATGATGCGCGCGGCGCGGAAGAGGACGTTCGCTCGGTGCGACGCGGGCGCCTTGCGCCACACGCCCGACTCGAAGGTCTCGCGCGCGCGGGCCACCGCGGCGTCGACGGCCGCCTGGTCGGAGTCGGGGACCTCGGTGATCAGCTCCTCGGTGGACGGGTTGAAGACCTCAATGGCGTTACTCACGGTTCTCAGTGGCCTTTCGCTCGCGAGAATGCTGTCGTTGCGCGACAGAGGTTACGCGCGTAACCAATAGGTGTCCAGTGCGTGGGGGAGTCGGCCGGGCGCGAGTATCGGGCGGATTCTGCTGGTCGCTGACGTGCGGAAAGGCGATTCGCGGCGGTTGGTCGCGGATGCGGCGCCTCCTGACCCAACGCGAATTGGCGGCTAAGTTACCTGTATGCGGATTGTTCGCCTGTTCGGTGCCGTCCTGACGATCCTCACCGCGGGCTTGCTGCTGGTGAGCCCCGCCGCCGCGCAGCCGCCCTCCAAGCTCACGGATCACATCACCGACGCCCAGGGGGTGTTGACCGATTCCGGTCGGGCCGCGGTCAGCGAGGCCATCGATCGGCTCTACCGCGATCGCCACATTCAACTGTGGGTCGTCTACGTCGACAACTTCAACCGGTTCAAGCCCGACAACTGGGCCGATCGCACCCGCAGCGCCAGCGGAATGGGCGGCCAGGATGCGCTGCTGGGCATCGCGACGAACACCAAGACGTACACGTTCACCGTGCCGCCGCAGGTGCAGGGCCCGACCGCCGCGGGGTTGGATAGTCTGCGGCGCAATCAAATTGAGCCCGTGCTGGGCGCCAAAGACTGGAGCGGTGCGGCGGTCGCCGCGGCCGACGGGTTGGACAAATTGGCGAGTTCGGCCAAGCCGGCGAGCTCGTCGAAGCCGATCTGGCCGCTGGTCGCGATCGGTGTCATCGTCGTCGCGGTTGTTGTGCTGCTTCTCGTGCTCTATCGCGCGCGTCGTCGGCGGCGCGCCCGTCTTGGCGGCGGGCAGGCCAGCATTGAGGGGAGCGGTGATTCGTTGCCGCAGGCGCTGTCCACCGCGGATGCCCGGTTGCGCCAAATCTCCGACTACGTCGCCCGGCACCACGACAGCGTCGGCGCCGAGGCGCAGGCCCGGCTCGACGAGGCCAAGCGGCATTTGGCGGCGGCGCACGGCAAGGAATCCACTAACGACGCCGAAGCGATCGCGCATGCCAACCAGGCATCGACGCTGGCCGCCCAGGCGCAGACGGCGGCGAACGCCGACGTGCTGGCAGCGCACCGCCCACGACGACGAGGTACCACGTCTAAGCGATGAGCGGTGGACTCAACAGGGATTGCACGACGCGGGTGCCGTCGTAGACGAATTTGTGCGCGGGATAACGCAGGGGCTCGACGGTGCTATCAGGGTGCACGACGACTCCGCCGCCAGAAGGGGTGCCGAGCCCGGTCGCTGCCCCCTCCAGTAATTGGATTGTCCGCGACAGCCGCCCCCAGTCGGCGCGTTCGTCGTGCACGTCGATCACCATAGGGGCGAGATTGAAAACGTCGAGCAGTTCGGTGCCCGGGGACTCGACGATTCCATAGCGTCCGAGCTGGACCGCGCCAGCCGAAATGCCCACCAGGACGGCCCCTTTGGTGTAGCGGTCCAGGATCGTCTGCTTCATGCCGGTTTCCTCGAACGTGTTCCAGCCGAGGCGGACATCCCCGCCCGCGAGGACGATCAATTGGGTGTTCTCCAGGAAGGCGCGGTGGGCGGGGCCGAAGGACGAATGGATCATGCAATGGTCGGTTATCCCGACGGCATCGACGGCCGCCTCGAAGATTTCGTAGAACTCCGGCCGATCGCCATTGGAGGCCCCGACGTAGGCGGCGCTCAACGGTTTGTCTCGGGGCAACCCGTCGAGCGCCGCTTCCAGTAGCAGCCGGCCGTCGCCCTTCCAGAACAGCAGCTGACTGTCTGCCAGTAGATACAACGGATTGAGTTGTGGCGCTGTCACTTCGGCTGATCTTTACCGGTGAGCTCATCGAACCGCGCGAGCGCGGCGTCGAGGTCTTCCTGGTCGAACGTTTCGATGCGGTCGATCAGGCCACCGCTCACAGTCAGAACGTTGACTTCGAGCCACTCGAGGTCGAAGCCGTCCTGCGAAGCACCACGCGACGACTGCGTGAAGACTGCTCCGAAATTGCTCAGCCGATGCACCGTATTGATATAGAACTTGGCTTGCGGCGCCAGCTCCCATGTGGCGCGGATGTATGGGACCAGCTCGCCGGGGGAGAACGCTCTACCTCGGCGGTGGTCGATATTCACCCAGTCCGGCGTTGTCGCGGGCAGCTCGTGTCCGTTGAACGCGTCGAGGGCTCGCAAGATAACCGACCACGTGTGCGCGTGGGCGGCGCCTTCGCCAGCGAGGTAGCGGGCGTCGAGTTCTTCGAAGGCTGCATCGATATCGTCGACGTCGAAAAAGACGTGGGCGGCGATCCGCCCGTCGGCGTGAATTTCCGCGATCCCCAGCAACTCTACGGCAAATCCCTCCTGCCGCGAGTCAGGATTGAACGAGCGGACGCGGGCGAGCGAGAGGCGCTCCCCGCGAGTCGCGATCGCCGTCAAGGATACCTGCGCAAGGCCGTCGGCCAGTGCTCGCATATTTGCCATCACAACATCGCGACCGTCCCAGAAGCCGACATTCACCACCCGACGTCGATCGTCGACGAAACTGTCCGGGGCCAAGATCTCGGCTATCGCCGCCCAATCGTGGGTGCTCGAGCGGTCAAAGAGCCGGTGTTCTGCGCGGCTTGCCGCGTTCTCCAGGCTCCGCGTCTGGCCGTGCAGCTCATCGAACCTCGCCAGCGCGGCGTCGAGGTCGGACTCGTCGAATAGCTCACAGCGGTTGATCCGATCGCCTTCGAAAGTCATCACGTCGATCACCTGCCACTCGGCGTCGAAGCCCTCGGGCGAGGTCCCAATCGCGACGTGGGTGATCACGGCGCCAAGGTTGGTCAGGCGGTGCACGGCGGCGACGTAGAGGTGGGACTGCGGCGAGAGTTCCCATGCGACAGAGAGATACGCCGCCAGATCACCCGTGCCGATCGGCACGAGTCGTCTGTGATCGATGTTTACCCAATCAGATGTCGTCGCCGGGATTTTCCGCTGATTCAGCGCCACGAACGCGTCCGTCACCAGCGCCCAGGTGTGGGAGTGGGTGGAGGCCTCCCCGGTGAGGTACCGCGCGTCGAGTTCGGCGAGGGCCGCGTCGAGGTCGTCGGGGTCGAACACCACGCTTGCCACGATTCGGTTGTCATCGTCAATTTCGATCATGCCCAGCGCCGCAGCTTGGGATGCCTCGGGCAGCGAGCCTTGGCTTGCAAAGGTGAAACGACAGAGGGCGAGGCGTTCGCCGCGGGTGGCAAGCACGGTCGATCTCACATCAGTCATCCAGACATCGGCGGTGGCCCGCCAGTTCGCCATCTCAAGGTCTCGTCCGCGTCGGATACCGGCGTTTAAGACGCGACGGCGATCGTCTGAGAAGAACCCGTCGGCGAGTAGTTCTGCCATTGTGTCCCAATCGCGGACCGCAAAATGCGCCAGAAACTTCTCGACAACCCGGGTTGCCGCATTATTTAGCCGTTGCGGCATTGGGCGCAATTCCTCAAACCGGGCAAGCGCTTTGTCGACATCGCTCTCTTCGTATATCTCCAACCGTGGCTCGTGGGGATCGAGCAAAAAGGAGCGGGCCCATTGCAATTCGTTCCCCCGCGCATCAGTGCCTTCGATGATGGCGCTTGCGACCACGCCGTGGGCATCGAGAGCATGTACTGCCGTCGCCCAATAGCGGGCGTCTGGTACGAGGAGCCACAATTCCTCAATCGCCCGCCGGAAGTCTCCGTCTGCGAACGGGACTCGTCGATGATCGGTGTATGCAAGTCGCTCGATCATCGGTCCCGGATCGTGGCTGTTGAGCTCGCGGAGGATGTCCAGGGCACACACCCAGGCGCTCGCGTATGGAGCCGCTTCTCTCGCCAGGTACCGCGCATCGAGTTCAGCGATGGCCGTGTCGAGTTCGTCCGAATCGATTACGACGTATCCCGCGATTCGGTTGTTACCGTTGATCTCGACGACGGCGAACGCAGCAGCGGAATACGCCTCAGAGGACTGGTCGTGGTTTGTGAAGGCGGTGCGGAAAAGCGCGAGGTGCTCTCCGCGGATAGCGACGGTCGACGTTACGTGAGTGCTCCAGACTTCACTAGTAGCACGCCAATTCGCCAGTTCAGCATCGCGGCCACGCCGGATCCCGGCATTCAAGACTCGACGACGGTCGTCTGAGAAAACGTCGTCGGCTAGCAGTTCTGCCATTGCAGGCCAGTCGCGCACCGCATAGCGCGCCAGGAATTTCTCGGCCACTCGGGTAGCCGCATTCACGAGCTCGGTTGTCGGCCTGCTGAGCTCCTCGAACCTCGCGATCGCGGTATCCAAATCGGCCTCGTCGAACAACTCGCCCCGGCTGACCAGATCGCCTTCGAACGTGAGAAGGGCGATCTCCCGCCATTCGACGTCGGATCCGTTTTCCATGGTGCCATGCGCCCAGTGGGTGACGACCGCTCCTCGATCGTTCATGCGATGCACCGCGAGGATGTGATTCTTGATGTCTCGGGCGAAGTCCCAACCGGCACGGAGGTATCCGATGAGGTCACCTGGCGGGAAAGCGGTCGCCCGCCGGTGGTCGATATTGACCCAGTCCTGGGTATGGGCGGGGATCTGATGCCTGTTGAGCGCGGCGTCGCCCGCCATGAGCAGCGACCACGTGTGCGCGTGGGCGGCCGCTTCGCCGGCAAGGTAGCGAGCGTCGAGCTCCTCGAACGCCGCGTCGAGGTCGTTGGCGTCGAATACGACCCGCGCAACGACTCGGTTTTCGGTGTCGATCTCGACGAGGCCGAGCACCTCGCTGTGGAACGTGTCGGGTCCTTGCTCGGGGCCGAAGAATCGGGTGCGGCCAAGGAAGAGGCGGTCGCCGCGGGTCGCGACGACGTGTGATGTCATGTTCGCAATCCCGACGTCGGCCCAGGCCCTCATATTGTCGATATCGACATCCCGGCCCAGTTGGACTCCCGCGCCCACAAGGCGACGACGATCGTCACTCGAAATGTCGTCAGCCGTCATCTCTGCCATCGCATCCCAGTCGCGCGCCGCGAAGTGTGCCAGGAAGCGGTCGCTGACTTGGCTTGCCGTGTTTTGCAGCCGCGGTGCCTGCCGGTGCAGCTCATCGAATCTCGCCAGCGCGGCGTCGAGGTCTGCCTCGTCGAAGACCTCGACGCGACGGTAGAGATTGCCGTCGGTTATGCCAACGATGACTGTCCGCCACTCGGCGTCAAAGCCCTCCTCCGAAGTGCCGCGCGCCGTATGGGTGACGACCGCGCCCCGCTCATTCACCCGATGCACCGCTTCGACGTAGACGCTGACGTCTGGCGTGAGGTCCCACAGGGCGGGAAGGTAGCCCGTCAGATCCTCCCGCTCAGTCGTTAAGACCGCTCGATGATCTACGAACACCGAATCCGGTGTCATGCCGGGAACTTCGTTCCGATTGACCGCGGCGTAGCCTCGCATGATGACCTGCCACGCGCGCGCGTAAAGAGCGGCTTCTCCGGCAAGATAGCGGGCGTCGAGTTCGGCTATGGCGGCGTCAAAGTCGTCCACGTCGAAGAAGACGACTGCGGCGATTCGCTCGTCAGCGTCGATCTCGAGGACTCCGAGTACCTCGGTGAGAAAGGTTTCAGGTCCGTGATCGCGCCCCGAGAAGCGGAGACGCATGAGGACAAGGCGACTCCCGCGAGTCGCTATGGTCGCCGGCATCACCTTCGTGGTCCACAGGTCGGCGACTGTCCGCATATCTGCGATCTGGGCGTCTCGACCATGCTGGATTCCAGCGCCTACCACCCGACGTCGATCGTCGTTGGAAAAGTCATTGGAAAGCGTTTCCGCCATAGCGTCCCAGTCGCGAGCCGCGAATTGTGCTAGGTAGCGCTCGCCCACACGGCTCGCCGCGTTTTCCAATCTTGCTGCAGGCCGCCCGAGCACCTCGAATCTCGCGAGGGCAGCTCCGAGGTCGTTCTCGTCGAATAACTCAGTGCGGTTGACCATCTTGCGTTCCACAATGAGAACGGCAATCCCTCGCCACTCAGCGTCGAAGCCCTCGCGCGAAGTTTCACGCGCCGCGTAGGTCAAGACTGCGCCAAGGCTGTCCAGTCGATGCACAGTCTCGACATAGGTATTGATGACTTGGTCCCGATCCGACCCGGCGCGGATGTATGCAATCAGGTCATCGGGCCTCATCGCGATTTCTCGTCGGTGATCGACATTGATCCAGTCCGGAGCGGTAGTTGGTCGCTCGTGGCGGTTGATGGCCGCGTAACACTCGGTGATCAGCGACCACGTGTGCGCGTGCGACGCAGCCTCGCCGGCGAGATAGCGACCGTCGAGTTCGGCTATGGCGGAGTCGAAGTCGCCGGGGTCGAACGTGACGTAGGCTGCCATCTGGTTGTCGGAGTTGATCTCGACGACTCCGAGTTCCTCAGTGAGGACGCCGTCGGGCGCTCGGTCTGGGCCCGAGGAACGGGTACGGACGAGGGCGAGACGCGCGCCGCGGGTCGCAATGACTGTCGACGAAAAATTCGTGATCCCGACCTCAGCGATAGCTTGCAGGTTTGCAATTTGGGTATCTCGACCGTGTAGAACCCCAGCGTTCACCACGTGCCGGCGATCGTCGTGCGAAACATTGTCGGCCAGTATCGTCGCCACGGAGTCCCAATCGCCGCCTGCGAAGTACGCGAAGAAGCGCTCCGCCATCTGGCTCGCAGCGTTTTCCAGCCGCGGTGCCGGTCGGCTGAGCTCATCGAATCGCGCGATCGCGGCGTCGACGTCTGCCTCGTCGAAGATTTCGCAACGAGTACCCAGGTCGCCGTCGACCGTCAGAAGCGTGATCTGTCGCCACTGTGCTTCAAAATTTTCTTGTGACGTGCCGCGCGATGCGTGGGTTACGACGACTCCTAGGTCGCTAAGCCGATGTACCGACTCGATGAACGTCGTGAGATCCGGCGTGAGGTCCCACGAGGTGCGCAGGTACGCGGTCAGGCCATCCGCGTCCAACGTCGCGCGTACCCGGTGGTCGATCGTTGAAAAGTCCGGTGTTATTGGCAATTCCTCGTGCCGGTTGAATGCCGTATTGGCTCGCGCGATAACTGCCCACGTACGCGCGTGCGGCGCAGCGTCTCCGGCGAGATAGCGTGCGTCGAGTTCGGCGATGGCGGCATCGAATTCGTCGAGGTCGAACGCGGCCATCGCCGCAATCCGCTCGTTTGTGTCGATTTCGACTATTTGTAGGAAATCGACGCGGAACCCCTCTGATTCCTGGCCGTTTCGTGAGTAGCGGGCACGAGTGAGGGCGAGGCGCGCTCCACGCGTTGCAACGGCGTCTGAGCTCGCGTCCGTCACCTCGATGTCGGCCGCCGACCGATAGTCTTCGATCGCGGCTCCCGGGCCGCGTCGGATCCCGCCCCCTACCACCGAACGACGATCATCGCCGTAGTAGTCGTCGGTAAGGAGCTCGGTTATCGCAGCCCAGTCGCGGGCCGCGAAATACGCGTGCAGGCGCTCGTATACCCGCGTCGCGGCGTTCTCGAGCCGCGCTCGAGGATGTATCTCCTCGAATTGACCGTATGCGGCATCGAGTTCGGCCATTGCGGCGTCGAGGTCTTCGAGGTCGAACCACACCTGCAAGGAGATCTGGCCATCATTATCGATGCCATAAAGCAGCAGGAATTCGTCCTGCGGCGCCCCAGGGCCGACATCGTCCGCGCCTATCACCAATCGAGCGAGCGCCAGACGCTCGCCTCGCACGGCGATAACCATTTGGGTGACCCGCATCGGGACTTTTTCCAACACGCGCCTGTTCAGCTGTGGAAACTCGCCCGACGGGACGTCGATCTGTCCAAACCCGACAATCTTGCGGCGGCTCTCGATGAATCCATCCGGCGCGAAGAGTCGCTCGAACTCGTCCCACGCCTCACGATTTATCGCGGACGCCACGCGTTCGCCCGCGCGCACGCATGCGTTGTCCAACTCGACCCTCGACGGTTCTGGTCGAGCGGGTGCGCTCCGCTTCACATTCTCGCCGAGGATCGCGCGCGCCCTTTCCGCAAGCGCCGCAGCGCCTTTGCGTTCGTACAGCTCGACCGCTTGCTCGGCGGCGGCTCGCGCCGCTACGACGTTGCCGCCGCCCCCCAAAACCGTCGCCAGCGTCAGGCAGGCGTCGCCGTGATCAACCAGGGCGTCGGTGCGTTCGGCCAAAGTCACCGCCGCCTCGGCGACTCGCCGAGCCGCGTCGTAGTCACCGCCGCGCCCCAGCAAGTGTGCGCGAAGGGTGCGCCACGCGATCGAGGCCTTCAGCGCGTGACCGGCGAGACGCTCGCTTTCCGAACACAATTCGTCTGCCTCGGATTCGCGGTCGAGAGCAAGATATGCGCGGCCCAACAACGCCGCGGTCTCGGCGGTATCGGCGTCTAATCCCATGCGACGAAAACCGTTGTAGGCCTTGCGCAGATGCGGTTCAGCCGCAGCCGGATCGTCAACGACGAGCTCGACGATACCGGCGAACTGCTCCACCTCCAGTAGCGCATGGCGCAAGCCGAGCTCGTTAACCGTGCGCCGGGCCGAGTCGATCATCCGTCTGGCCGCGGCGGCGCGGCCGCGAAAGGCCTCCAGCACGGCCTGGCATCGCGTCGAGGTGGCCTCGACGGCAGGGGAGTCGGTCGTGATCCGAAGCAGCCGCACCACATCCAGACACCGCCCCCCGGCGCGCGGAACGGGGTTGGGGCCCCACAGCGCCGCCAGGGGGGCGCCCGCCAACACCGCGTTGACCCGGCGGTGTTCGCCCGCGCGCCGCGCCGCGTTCAGCGCGTCGTCCAGGGCGACTTCGCAGTCGGCGATCCGTCCCAGGCGGGCGAGGCATCCCGCTCGGACGGTGTGCGCCTTGGCTTCTCCGGCGGCGTCGGCGAGCTCGGCGAGTTTGGCGGCGGCCGCGCCCAGCGCGGCTTCGACCTCGTCCAACCGTTCGGGGTGAATCAGCATCGACAATTGCCCGTCGAAGCATGTGGCCCACGCCGCGAGCCGAGCCGAATCGACTGTCGCCGCGCGCAATTGGGAGACCGCGCCCGCCGCCGACGCCACATCACCGGCGGCCAACAAAGCCTCGCAACGCGCGACCAACAGCTCGGCGGCCTGATCGTCACGATCGGGCAGCTCGTCGTCAAGCTCTTCCAGCGCGTGCAAGGCGTGGCGGTACAGGTCGGCGGCACCTTCGTAGGCGAGTCGTGCCATCGCTTGGTCTGCCGCGCGCCGGCAATAGAAGACCGCCTTGGCTGCGTTTCCCGCCCAAGCACATTCGAAGTAGTGGTGCGCCAGCTCGGCCAGCAGATCGTCGTCGGCGCCCGGCAGCGTCTCCAGTATCGTGGCGATGCGCTGGTGTAATCGCATGCGCCGCACGGACGCCAGCTCGGCCAGCAGTGACTGGCGGACAAGAGCGTGGTTGAACCGATAGTTGCCGCCTGGTTCTTCGATGACGATGCCGGCTTTGCGCGCTTCGTCGAACGCGTCGATGAGGTCGTTGCCGACCACCTGCTCGACCAGCTCCACGGAGAACCGGCTCCCGACGACCGCGGCCGCGGCAAGCGCCTTGTTGGTCTCGACCGGCAGCCGAGAAAGTCTGCGGCTCACGGCTTCGCGAACGCCCTGCGGCAGGGTGCTCTGATCCCACGTGCCGCCACTCTCATCGACGTGGCGCAGGGCCTCGATGAGGAAGAAGGGGTTACCGCCGGTGACCGACGCCAGGGCGTGCGCGAGTTCCTCGTCGTCATAGCCGGCTTCGGTGACGTAGGCGGTCACGTCATCCTCGTCGAGGCCGCCGAGGCTGAGCCGGTTGGCCGTGCCGTCGCGGTGAAGATCGGCGAGCATCGCCGCCAGGGGGTGGGAGCGGTCGAGATCGGTGCTGCGGTAGGTGCCGACGATCTGCACGCGGGCGTGGTCGCCGAAGCGCAGCAGGTGCCGCAGCAGGAGCAGCGTCGGCTTGGCTGCCCAGTGCAGATCGTCGAGGATCAAGAGCACCGGCGCGCTCGCGGAGGCGATCTCCAGCAGGGCAACGACGGCATCGAAAAGTGCGTACCGCTCGGTGTCGGGATCCGCGTGCGACGGGGGAGCGAGATCGGGCACCACATCGGTCAGCCCGGGCACAAGCGGCAGCAACGCTTCGACACCGCGCAGCCCCCGCAGCCGGTCAGCGCCCATGCACGGCACGAGCGAACGCAACGCTTCCGCGAACGGCTGATAGGGCGCTCCGAGGTCCTCGTCGCACCGGCCGTACAGCACGACCGCGCCCTGGTCATAGGCCCGCTGCGACCATTCACCCGCAAGGCGCGTCTTGCCGACGCCCGGTTCGCCGGCGATCAGCACCGTGCGCACACCGCCCGCCAGCGCGCTCTGCCACGCAGACAGCAGCCCTTCGAGTTCGCGGCCACGTCCGACGAACGGCCCGGGGCCGACGAGCACCGCCGGAAGTCCGGGTCGCTCCATCGGCGTTTCGGCCGCCGCCGGCTCGGGACGCTGCTCGGCGGTTTCCAGCCGCAACTCGAAAACGTGCTCGGGCCGTGCGAGATTCCGCAGCTGGCGCATCCCGAGGTCGGTGAGCACCACGTCGTCGGCCAGCGAGTCGATGACGAGCTCGGCGGTCGCGCCCGAGCACAGGATCTGGCCACCCTCGGCCAGCGACCGCAGCCGCGCGACCCGGTTGACGGCCCGGCCGAAGTAGTCGCCGTCGCGAAGCTCGACCTCACCGGTATGCAGCGCCACCCGGATGCGAATGGGTTCCCGCAAGGCCCACGGCTCATGAGCGATCGCGTCCTGCAACTCAACCGCGGCCGAGGCGGCCGCCGAGGGCCGTTCGAAGACCGAGAAGGTTGCGTCACCCTCGCCGCGCGTCTTGATCAGCCGACCGCCACGTGAGGTGACCACGTGTTCGATCAGCTCGTCGTGTCGGGCGAGCGCCACCGCCATCGCGTCGGCGTCCGCCTCCCAAGCGGCCGTCGACCCCTCGATATCGGTGAGAAGGAACGTCACCGCCCGTGTCACCGACGGAACATGTTGTGCCACGGCAATATCCAGCGAAGAGTCCTGAGCGACGATCGCGGCCTCGAGCCGGCGAAGTTCGGGCCCGGGATCGACGCCGAGTTCGTCGGCAAGCAGCGCACGCGCCCGTTGGTAGGCGCCAAGGGCTTCGCCTTGCCGGCCGGCCCGGTAGAGGGCGAGCATCAGCTGGCCCCACCGCCTTTCGCGCAGCGGAGCATCAGCTATCGCGGCCTCGAGATCGCCGATGAGTTCCGCGGCTCGCCCCGTCGCCAGTAAGGCGTCCGCCCGATCCTCCACCAGCGCGGCATGCCCCTCGATCCACCGCGTCTTTTCGGACGTTCCGCGCCGGCCATCGGGAAGTTCGGGGATTCCGCGCCAGAGGGCAAGAGCCTCCTCGAATCGGGCCACCGCCTGGCTGGTGTCGCCCGCGGTGGCGGCCTCGCGCCCCAGTCGCGCCGCCGACTTGTAGCGCGAGGCATCAACCTCGCTGTCGGCGAGCACCCAACCCGCCCCCTGCGTCAGGACAAAGCCGTCACCCAGGATGCGGCGCAGCGACGAGATGTGGGTCTGGAGAGCTTTGGCGGCGGTGCGCGGCGGATCCTCACCCCACAGCAACTCGACGAGCGTGTCGGCCGGCACAACGGAACCATCGTGCAACCCGAGCATCGTGAGGATGGCGCGAGGTTTCGCGCCCGGGATACCGACGGCCGCTCCGCCTTGCCGGACCTGGAGAGGGCCTAAAACCCCCAGTTCCACCGCTAAAAGGGTACTCACCTCGCCTATCGTCGGTGGGGCAATTCAATACGCGGTCAAGATTCAGTAAAGACCCCAGCACCCGCGCGCCGGCAACACCACGCATTACCTTGGTGCCTATGGACAGCGACCGGAGTGACTCCGCCTTCACCTGGCAGGGCCGGCGCGAACTGGTGGGCCAGATGCACGACCAGCTCGATGAGCTGGAGGCGGCGCGCGACCAGATGGAACAACTGGTGCGGGTCATCGTCGAGCTCGGCTCCGATCTGGACCTGGACGTGACGCTGCATCGAGTCCTCAAGGCGGCGATGGAACTGACGGGCGCCCGCTACGCCGCCCTGGGTATCCGCGCACCCGACGGCAGCCTCGTTTCTTTCGTGCACGCGGGAATCGACGCCGACGCGGCGCGACGGCTCGGCGACCTCCCGGTCGGCGAAGGGCTGCGCGTCGACGATCTGAGCACTCATCCGCAGACCGCCGGGCTGCCCGCGCACGACCCACCGTTGCGGGCATTCCTCGGAATCCCGATCACGGTGCGGGCGGCCAACTTCGGCAACCTCTACCTGGCCGACGATCGGCCCGGCCGCGTCTTCACCGACTCCCAGGAGGGCGCCGTCCGAGCGATGGCCACGGCGGCCGCCGCCGCCATCGACAACGCACGGCTCTTCGAGCGGGAGCGTGAAACGGCCAAATGGACGAAGGCCAGTCGCGAGATCACGACCGCGCTGCTGTCCGGCGACCCACAGACGGGGCCACTGCAGCTCATCGTCAACCGGGCGCTGGAGTTGGCCGGCGCCGAGCAGGCGATCCTGCTGGTGCCGCGGGAGCCCGAATCGCCCGTCGACGACGTCGAAACCCTGGTGGTGGCCGCAACGGCGGGACGCTACTCGTCGGAAGTGATCGGCCGGCAGGTTCCGATGGAAGGCTCCACCACGGGTGGTGTGGCACGCCGCGGCCTACCGCTGATCACCGATTCCTTCCAGTACCCGATCGAGGGATTCACCGATGTCGGTGAACGCCCGGCGATCGTCATCCCGCTGATTGCGGATGGCGCGGTGCTCGGTGTCATCGCCGTTGCGCGGGACCCGCACCAGCCCCCGTTCGGCAACGACTACCTCGACCTCGTCAGTGACTTCGCCCGGCACGCCGCGATCGCGTTGGCGCTGGCGGCGGGCCGCGAACATGCGATCAATCAGGAACTGGCCCAAGCCGATACCGTCGAGGAAGCGGTCTACGCCGCCGCCGAGGAACTGCGGCGGCTCTGGCGGGCGCGCCGGGTCCTTGCCGTCACGTTCCCGGCGTACAGCTCGTCCACGGAGACGGCCTTCGGCGCACCGCAGGTGGTGTCGGTGGGTGAGCCCACGCAGTGGGCCGACCTGCCGCCCCACACACAAGAGGCGCTCAGATCGTTGCGCGACGGCGACTTCCTCACCCCGACCGCGATCCAGCCGGGAACGGCGGGCATCGCGCTGCAGCACCCGGAGGGCGTGCTCGTCGTCTGCATCGACCTGACCGAGCAACGCCCGTTCACCCTCGAGGACCAGACCTTGCTCACCGTGCTGGCCGGCCGCCTCGGCCAGGGCCTGCAGCGGGTGCACCAAGTCGACCAACAGCGCGAAACCGCCCTGGCCCTGCAGCACGCCATCCTCGGCCCGGCCGATCTGCCCAGCGGGTTCGCGGTGCGCTATCAGGCGGCCACCCGGCCGCTGCAGGTGGGCGGCGACTGGTACGACATCGTCGACCTCGAGGACGGGCGCATCGCCTTGGTTGTCGGCGACTGTGTCGGCCATGGCCTCGCCGCTGCCGCCGTGATGGGTCAGGTGCGCAGCGCCTGTCGGGCGCTGTTATTCGAAAACCCAAGCCCCGCTGCGGCTCTCGCGGGGATGGATCGCTTCGCCGCACGGCTGCCCGGCGCGCAGTGCACCACCGCGGTCTGCGCGGTGCTGACCCCCGACACCGGCGAACTGGTCTATTCCAGCGCCGGGCACCCGCCGCCCATCCTGGTGCACGGCGACGGCACCACCCAGATGCTCGACGACGGCCACACCATCGCGTTGGGAATACGGCGCGACTGGCCGCGCCCGGAGGCCCGCGTGACCATACCGGCGCGCGCGACCCTGCTGCTCTACACCGACGGCCTGGTCGAGCGTCGCCGCAGTCCGCTGGATCGGGGCATCTCCCGCGTCGCCGGCATCGCGCAGGACGCCCTCGGGCTGGGACTGGACGAGCTGGCCAACCAGATCATGACCCGCGTCGCGCCACAGGGCGGGTACCAGGACGACGTCGTTCTGCTGCTCTACCGCCATCCGGCCCCGCTGGAGCTGAACTTCCCCGCCGACGTCAGCCAACTCGCGCCCACCCGCAACGCCTTGCGCAACTGGTTGAGCCGGGTCCGGGTGGGCCCCGAAGAGGCGCTGAACGTGCTGGTTGCCGCCGGGGAAGCCGTCGCCAACGCGATCGAGCACGGCCACCGGCACAGGCCGGAGGGTCTCATCCGCCTGGGCGCCATCGCGGTGGGCGATCAGGTGAAGTTGACGATCACGGACACCGGCTCGTGGAAGGCGCCGCAGCCGGCTTCGCACCATCGTCGCGGCCGGGGCATCCCGCTGATGCGAAGCCTGATGCACGACGTCGACATCCGGACGGCCAACGACGGAACCACCGTTCACCTCTCGGCCAGGATCACCTGATGACCACGCCGCTCACGCTCGACACCGCGCGCGGCAGCGACGGGAAACTCGTGCTGGTCGCGGCCGGGGAAATCGACCTGAGCAACATCGACGTCTTCACCCTGGCCCTGTCCACCGCCGCCACCGGCGGCGACGGCGCGCTGCTTGTCGACCTCAGCGCCGTGGAGTACCTGGACAGCGCCGCCATCAACGCCTTGGCCGCCCACGCCGACCGCATCGAGCTGGTCGCCCACCCGATCCTGATGCCCGTCCTCAAGGTCAGCGGTCTGACCGAGCTCACCGCCATCGTGCCCGCGCCGCCGACCAGGATGCGGTGACGCACCCACTCGGTGCCGAATATTCTTGCGGCGCAACATATGAACGATTCTCGCTGGCCCATGCGTCCTCCGCGTGCCACGATGGCGTAATGGGTGACGACGCGCTGAGCTCGGAACGTGAATTCAACGAGAACAACATCGAGGAGTTCCGCCGCAACGGCGGCAAGGTCGGGGGGCAGTTCGAGGGCTTCCCGCTGCTGTTGCTGACGTCAGAGGGTGCGCGCAGCGGCGCCCAACGGGTCAACCCCGTCGCCTACTTCGACATCGACGGCAAAATCTATATCGTCGGCTCGGCGGCGGGCCGGGACAAACATCCCGCCTGGGTGCACAACATCCGCGCCATTCCCGACGTGTCCATCGAGATCGGCTCCGACGCTCCCAAGTCGGTGACCGCGCGCGAATTGCCGCGCGAGGAAAGGGATTCGATCTATCCCGTCATCGTCGAGCGCGCACCCGGCTTCGGCGAATACCAGCAGCGCACCGATCGCGTCATCCCGGTCTTCGAATTGATGAGCGACTGAAGACCCTCACTGCCAACAACATTCAAGCCCGTCAATTCGGCACACTAACGCACCGACTGCCGCACAATGATGTGCGCGGGTCTGGCCCGATGCGACGAGCCATCACCGCCCGCCCTGCCCGAAGACAAAGTGAGGTCGGCGATGAGACAGTATCTGCGGCGCTCCCTGATCGGCGCCTTCGCCCTCGCGCTGGCCGGGTTACCGGTAACGGTGCCCGGGACGCCGGCGATCGCCCGCGCCGACGGTGACTGCGCCCCGGGCTGGGGCTGGAGCGTCGAGCTGAATGAGTGCGTGTTCCTGTTGCCGGCCGCAAATGGACCGGGCGGCCCCGGCGGCCCGGGTGGCCCCGGTGGGCCGGGCGGCCCCGGTGGACCGGGCGGACCTGGAGGACCCGGCGGACCGGGCGCGCCCGGCCACCCCGGAGCGCATTAAAAGCCCCGTCTAGCTGCGGCGACGCAACGCTCGCACCGGGGATCTCGCCGGATGGTCGGCCGCCGGGAACTCCACCGGCCCGTCGGTCGTTATACCGGCTAAGTAACCGGTGATTCCGAGGGGGACAACAGCCGCATGCCACGCACAGACAACGACACCTGGGATCTCGCGTCCAGTGTGGGCGCGACCGCCACGATGGTGGCAGCCGCCCGGGCGATCGCGACCAACGCCGACAACCCGCTGATCGAGGACCGGTTCGCCGAGCCTCTGGTTCGTGCCGTCGGCGTAGACTTCTTCACTCGCTGGGTCTCCGGCGACTTGGTCGCCGCCGACGTCGACGACCATGAATCCGGCTGGAAGCTCGAACACATGCCCGCCGCGATGGCCGCCCGCACCCGTTTCTTCGACTCGTTCTTCCAGGCAGCGACGCAGGCCGGGATCCGGCAGGCGGTGATCTTGGCGTCCGGCCTCGATGCGCGCGCCTACCGGTTGGCCTGGCCGGCCGACATGACGGTGTTCGAGATCGACCAGCCCCAGGTGATCAACTTCAAGGCCACCACCTTGGCGCAGCTGGGCGCGGCACCGCAGACCGAGCTGCGCACGGTCGCTGTCGATCTGCGTAACGACTGGCCAAAAGCCTTGGTGGACGCGGGCTTCGACACGAGCCGGCCCACGGCATGGATCGCGGAGGGCCTCTTCGGTTATCTACCGCCGGAGGCCCAAGACCGCCTACTGGACAACATCACCGCACTGAGCGCTGACGGCAGCCGGCTGGCGTGCGAAGCTATTCCAGACATGTCCGAGGTAGACACCGAGAAGGCTCACGAGATGATGCGAAGGGCCACCGCGAAATGGCGTGAGCACGGCTTCGACCTGGAATTCGGCGATCTCGGCTACCAGGGCGAGCGCAACGACGTCGCCGTCTACCTGGACAACCTGGGATGGCAGTCGGTCGGCGTCCAGCTGAGTCAGCTGCTGGCCGACTCCGGCCTCGAGTCGATCCCGCAGACCAACGACTCCGTCTCGGTGGCCGACACCATCTACTACAGCTCGGTGCTGGCCAAGTGACCGCACCGCAGCGCCGCGGGCTCAACGAAGCGGTCACGCGGATGTGGAGCTTTCTGGCGCCGGCCTACGACCTGCCGTTTCTGCAACAGTGGGTGTACCGGCCGCCGCACAACGAGGTGATAGGTCAGCTGCGCAACCACGGGGCGGGAAAGATCGCTGATATCGCCTGCGGCACAGGGATTCTCAGCGACCGCATCCAGCGTGAACTGAATCCCGACGAGATCTATGGCGTCGACATGTCCGACGGCATGCTCAACCAAGCCCGGGCCAGATCGAATCGGGTGCAGTGGTTGCGCGGTCCGGCCGAACAACTTCCGTTTGACGACGGTGCGCTCGACGCCGTCGTGACGACCTCGGCATTCCACTTCTTCGACCAGCCCGCGGCGTTGCGCGAGTTCTATCGCGTGCTCGCGCCGGGCGGACTGGTGGCCGTCTCGGCGCTGAGCACGCGGCGACCGCGGCTGCAGTCATCAGCGCAGAATCGGTGGAAGCCGCAACACAACACGTCGGCGCCCGAGATGCGGGCGCTGTTCGAAAACGCCGGGTTCGTGATCAGCGACCAGCACCGGATCCCGCGGCCGGTATGGACGCGCCTGGTGTCCGATCTGCTGACCGTCGGCACCAAAAGCTGAGACTCGCGTCAAGCACGAAATGTGTTTGCCGCCAACGGTATAGACGACGATGCCCGCCTCGCCAATCGGCGAGGCGGGCAGCGCGTTCAGCGATCTTTACAGCGGAATCCAGACCCCGAAGAAGTCGAATCCCCACTGGTTGAAACGGGGGTTCCAGTACGGCGTTTCCTGGTAGCCCCAGTAGTTGATCGGGCCATAACCCCATGGACCGCCAGGCGGGGGGAGCGGCCGATCCCACGCCGGTCGCGGCGGCGCGCCGGGGCCCCACGGGCCAGGCCCGTCGCCCCACGGGGCGCCGTGGAAGTAGCCCCGCTGGTCATCGCCATGCCACGGACCGCCGGGACCACCGGGACCGCCGGGTCCACCCGGGCCGCCGGGCCCACCGGGTCCGCCGGGGTGATCGGGACCTGGGCCCCCGGGTCCGCCCGGGCCGCCCGGGTGATCGGGACCGGGCCCGCCGGGCCCACCCGGGCCTCCGGGGCCACCGGGATGATCGGGCCCGCCAGGACCACCAGGACCACCAGGACCACCGGGACCACCAGGACCACCGGGGCCGCCGGGATCATTCGGCCCGGTGGGAGCGTGAAAGCCCCCGGGTTGCGGTGCGCCATGACCACCGGGGCCGGGTGGCGGCCCGCCCGGCGCGGCGTTGGCAAACCCGGCGCCCATTCCCAAGGCCGCAGCACCGAGCGCTCCGGCGATGGTCACCCCTCCGACAAGTTGCTTCAACTTCACGATGCTTCACCTATCCACTAGGGACTTCTTCCACCAGGGATGTATTCGGAACCTCCCCCTGGCACAACCCAGACGCTAGATAGCTTTCCTATGGACTAGCTGTGTTTGGCCCCTGCAGTGTGTGGGTGGGTAGCAGGACGCGCCGGTTTGGCAAGGCTAGGTTGGCTAGTCGGCCACGGTTTTCCTCTATATCGTTGCCGCCGTGTCGAGTACGTCACATCCCGCCGAACCGCACGTCGGATCGGTGTCGTCGAAGCTGAATTGGTTGCGCGCGGGCGTGCTGGGCGCCAACGACGGGATCGTCTCCACCGCGGGCATCGTCGTAGGCGTCGCGGCGGCCACGACCCTGCGAGGCCCGATCTTGACCGCCGGCAGCGCCGGACTGGTCGCCGGAGCGGTGTCGATGGCGCTCGGCGAATACGTATCCGTCAGCACCCAGCGCGACACGGAAAAAGCGCTGCTGCGCCAGGAGCGCCGCGAACTGCGCGACGATCCCGCTGCCGAACTGGACGAGCTCGCCACGCTCTACGAAGCGAAAGGCCTGACGGCGGCCACCGCCCGCACCGTGGCCGAGGAACTCACGGATCAGAATCCGTTGCTGGCCCACGCCGAGGTCGAACTCGGCATCAATCCCGAGGAGTTGACGAATCCGTGGCAGGCGGCGTCGTCGTCGGCGCTGTCGTTTGCGATCGGCGCCCTGTTGCCGTTGATCGCCATCCTGGTCCCGCCGACCACGTGGAGGATCCCCGTCACCATGGCGGCGGTGCTCGCGGCATTGGTGGTCACCGGCGCGGTCTCGGCTGGTCTGGGCGGGGCGCCAAAGCTTCGCGCCGTGCTTCGCAACGCCATCGGGGGCAGCCTCGCGCTGACGATCACCTACGTGATCGGTCACCTGGTGGGCGCCGCCATCGACTGACCGGCACGGCGCATTCGCCGACTGGAAGCGCAACTGTAACATTCACGGTTGCGGGTCTCAGCAGGGTTCCGCGATCCCCTGACGCGAAGGGTCATGCAGTGGCCGAGCCCAATGTCGTTCCGGATGAAGCTCAATGGGCGGAACCGGCGTCGTATTTCGTTCGCGACGAAAAGTATTTCGTGCCAACGCGAATCGCGCGCGGCGGCTGGGGTCCATCGCTCAGCGGCCACGTCGTCGGCGGGCTCCTGGCGTGGGCGGTCGAGCGGGCCGCTCCGGACGCGCACCTGCAACCGGCGCGGCTCACCGTGGACCTGCCCCGGCCCACGGCGCTCAAACCGCTCGAGGTGCACACCGAGGTGCGCCAGGACCGACGGCGATTGCGGCTGGTCGAGGCCGTCATCATCCAGGACGGCGCCCCGGTGGCACAGGCCAGCGCACTGTTCTTGCGGCGCGGTCCCCAGCCCGGCGGACAGGTCTGGTCACCGCCGGTGCAGATGCCGCCGTTACCGTCGGGCCAGGATTACCCGACGCTGTTCATGCGCACCTACGGCTGGGGCTCGGAGGTGCAGAACCCCGACCCGGACTGGCGCCAGACCGAGGGCCCGAAATACGCCTGGTTGCACGAGGATCGCCCGTTGGTCGACGATGAACCGTTGTCCGCCTTCACCCGCGCCGCGATGGCCGGAGACATCACGGCCTCGATCGCCAACTGGGGCACCAACTCGCTGGAGTTCATCAACGTCGATTACACGCTGACGCTGGTCCGGCTGCCCGAGGGCACGCACATCGGGCTGGCCTCCCTCACGCATCACAGCCACGACGGGGTGGCCAGCGGCTCCGCGGTCCTGGTCGACGAGAAGGGCCCGATCGGCACCGGGGTGTCGGTCGCCGTCGCGCAGTCGGGATTTCGTCCTCCCTCCACCGACCCGTCGGTGCGGTGACGTTGGCTGGGAACGGCACGTTCTGGGCGTTGATCGCCGATGCGGCGCAACGGGATTCGAACCGGCCGCTTCTCGCCGACGAGCATGGACGCAGCCTGACCGCACGCCAGCTCCACGATGCCGCGTGCGCAACCGCCGCCGCCTTCGCCGAACGGGGGGTCCGCGCGGGAACCGTGGTGTCCTGGCAGCTGCCCACCACGCTGGAAACCATGGTGGTGATGGCCGCGCTGGCCCGGCTCGGGGCGGTGCAAAACCCGATCATCCCGTTGCTGCGGGAGAGCGAGGTCGGCTTCATCACCGGCCAGTTGAACACCGAATTCTTTGTGGTACCGGAGGTTTGGCGCGGCTTCGACCACGGCGGCCTGGCTCGCGACTTGGCGCGGGACAAGGGTTTTGAGGTCGTCGCCCTTGACCTGGAAACGCCCCCGGCCGGCGAGCTGCGGCTGCCCCGCGACCAACCCGGCTCCCTGCCCGCGCCCCCGAGATCGGCTGACGACGCCCGCTGGGTCTACTACTCGTCCGGGACTACCGCGGCTCCCAAAGGGATCCGCCACACGGACGGCTCGGTCATCGCCGGCTCGGCGGGAGTGGTGGGCATGGTGGGGGCCACGAGCAGCGACGTGGACCCCATCGCCTTCCCGGTCGCTCATATCGGCGGGGCGGCGATGCTGGCCACCGCGTTGCTGACCGGCATGCGGCTGGCGCTGTTCGAGTCGTTCGACCCCGCGACGACGCCGCTGGCCATCGCCGCCCACAACCCGACGTTCCTGGGCACGGCGACCCCGTTCTTCGTGGCGTTCCTCGAAGCCCAGCGCGCCCACGGTGGTCGGCCGCTGTTCTCGTCCGTGCGGGGTTGTCTGGCGGGAGGCGCGCCCATCACCGCCGAATTGGGGCGGCAGGTCCGCGAAACCTTCGGCATCGCCGGGATCGCCAACGCGTGGGGGATGACCGAGTTTCCGTGCGCGACTTCGCCTTCACTGACCGCCCCGCCGGAGGTGCTCGACCACACCGTCGGCCCGCCGGTGCCCGGGGTCAAGGTCCGCGTGGTCGACAGCAGAGAAATCGAACTGGGCGCCGGGCAGGAAGGGGAGCTGCGACTCAAGGGGCCCCAATGTTTCCTCGGCTACGCCGATCCCACGCTGGACGCCGAGGCGTTCGACGGCGACGGGTGGCTGCGCACCGGCGATCTCGGCCTGATCGATGCGGGCGGCAACGTCCGCGTCACCGGTCGCACCAAAGACGCGATCATCCGCAACGCGGAGAACATCTCCGCGCTCGAGATCGAGAATGCGCTCGCCACCCATCCCGCCGTCGCCGACGTCGCCGTCATCGGGATCCCCGATTCGCGCACCGGCGAACGCGTCTGCGCCGTCGTGGTACCCGCCACACCCGACGGTGTGGCATTGGAATCCCTTGTGCAACACTGCCAATCGCGGGGGCTGAGCCGTTACAAGCACCCCGAACATCTCGTGGTCGTCGACACGCTACCGCGCAATCAATTCGGCAAGGTGATCAAGAAGGACCTGCGCGAGACCTTCGGGTGACAATCCCTGCTCGCCGCGGGCGTAACGCCACGGCGAGATTCCGCT